>NZ_AXCZ01000136.1 GCF_000767165.1 Cellulomonas bogoriensis 69B4 = DSM 16987 | reverse complement strand
CGTCGACGACGGCAGGGGTGCGGGGCCCGGGCCCCTCGACCTCGTCGGGGCTCGTCGCCAGAGCGGTGCGGGCGGCCTCGGACGGGGCCACCCCCTCGAGCGTGAGCCGCCGCATCACCAGCAGCCGCGAGACGTCGGCGGTGGAGTACCGACGGTGCGAGCCGGCGAGGTGCTCCGAGGGGCCGAGGCCGTAGCGCCGGTCCCAGGTGCGCAGGGTCGCCGGAGCCACCCCGAGGCGCCGGGCGACCGCCGCAACGGTCAGGGAGGGGCCTGACGGGGTGGGTCGCTCGCCTCGGTCGTCCTGGGTGCTCGGCCTGGCCATGAAGCGATTGTGCCCAGGGGATGGCGCGGTCCGCCACTTCCCGGCATCTCAGGGCGAGTGCTGCCGGACAGACAGCCAGCATCGGCGCGAAAAACGGACATACCGCACCGTGCGCTGGCACGCCAACGAAGAAGATCGCCCAAGGGGGTTGACCAACTTCTGACGCGCTTCTAAGTTGGTCGCACTGCACCACGGTGACCACGCCGCCCCCGAGCACGAACCCTTGGAGGAACCATGACGGAGATCTCTCGCCTTCCCGGTCCGGTGATGGACCTGTGGGAGTGGCAGTACGAGGGCAAGTGCCGCGACGCCGACCCGACCCTCTTCTTCCACCCCGAGGGCGAAAGAGGCTCCGCACGCCGCCGCCGGGCGGAGGCCGCCAAGGCCGTGTGCGCCACCTGCCCCGTGATCCAGGAGTGCCGCGAGCAGTCCCTCGCGGTCCGTGAGCCCTACGGCGTGTGGGGAGGGCTGTCCGAGGAGGAGCGGTCAGCCGTCCTCTCCCAGCGCCTGCGCAAGGCCAGCTAGCTCGCGACGCGGGAGCCCCTTCCCGCCCCAGGCACGGCACGGCCACCACACGAGGCCCCGCCCGGTTCCCCGCCGGACGGGGCCTCGGTGCGTCCGGGATGGGACCGGGTCCCGGCACCGGGCCCGCCAGGGTTAGTGTGCGCCTGCTCTTGCCTGCGCGACCACGAGGAGCACGATGAACGAGGACGACACCCTGGTGCTGCGACGAGCCGGTGTGGGCGGCTGGCGCCTGGCCCTCGCCGAGTGGGTCGAGGCGGCCCCGGTGCAACGGTTCATCGTCGGGGTGATCCTCCTCAACGCGGTCCTGCTGGGTCTGGAGACCTCGCCCGCGGCGATGGACGCCGCCGGCGCCTGGATCTCGGTGCTCGACGACGCCTGCCTCGGGGTGTTCGTCGTCGAGCTCGCGCTGAAGATCGCGGCCTACGGCCGGCACTTCTTCCGCAGCGGGTGGCGGATCTTCGACCTGCTCGTCGTGGGGATCGCCCTGGTACCCGGCGCCGGGCCGTGGGCCGTGCTCCGGGCCCTGCGCGTGCTGCGGGTCCTGCGCCTGCTCACCGTGGTCCCCTCGCTGCGCCGCGTGGTCGCCGCGTTCCTGCACGCCATCCCCGGACTCATGGGCGTGGTGGCGGTCATGGGGATCTTCTTCTACACCGCCGCGGTGCTCGCCACCCAGCTGTTCGGGCAGACCTTCCCCGACTGGTTCGGCGGCATCGGGCGCAGCCTGTACTCGCTGTTCCAGATCATGACCCTGGAGTCCTGGTCCATGGGCATCGTCCGCCCGGTCATGGAGGTCCACCCGGGCGCGTGGGCGTTCTTCGTCCCCTTCATCATGATCGCGACGTTCACGATCCTGAACCTCTTCATCGGGATCATCGTCTCGACCATGCAGGAGCTCGCCGTCGAGGCGCCCCGCATGACCCCGGCGGACGCCATGGCCTCGGACTCCCCCACCGCCGCACCCCAGGCGCAGGAGGGTCACGCACCCGAGGTGCTCGAGGCGCTCGAACGCCTCGAGGCCCAGGTCCGCGAGCTCCGGGGGCACCTCGGGCGCTGACCCCGGGCACCACCCGCGCACGACGGAGCCCCCGGACCCACGAGGGGACCAGGGGCTCCGGTGCTCAGACGGGCGTCAGGCGGTGACGACCGCGAGGATGTCGCGGGCCGAGAGGATCAGGAGCTCCTCGCCGCCGTACTTGACCTCGGTGCCGCCGTACTTGGAGTAGATGACCTTGTCGCCGACGGAGACGTCGACGGGGACACGGGTGCCCTTGTCGTCGACCCGGCCGGGGCCGACCGCCAGGACCTCGCCCTCCTGGGGCTTCTCCTTGGCGGTGTCCGGGATGACCAGACCGGATGCCGTCGTCTGCTCCGCCTCGAGCGTGCGGACGACGACCCGGTCCTCGAGCGGCTTGATGGAGACCGACACAGCGGACCTCCCCTTCGCAATCGTGAAGACGGACGATGAACGTGGCCACGGGTCCGAGCCGCCCGTCGTCGCGGGTGCCGGCCGACCCGACCGTGTGCCGATGCTTCTGGCACCCTCGCGTGCGGAGTGCCAGGACAGAATCTAGGCCGCGGTTAGCACTCGGTCAACACGAGTGCCAGGCGAGTCGCGCGCGGACCGCGCACGGCCACCACGTGCGTGCGAGGATCACGACCGTGGACCCCGCCGCGCTGACCCAGCTGCTGAGCCCCGACGGGTGGGCCCTGCTCAACGCCCTGCCCCCCTACGACGAGCGCCTCACCATGCGCATCGCCGAGAGACTCCGCGAGGAGGGTGTCGACGCCGGGCTCGTCGCCGCAGCGCTGACCCAGTCCCGGCTGCGGGCCAGGGGGCGCGCCAAGTTCGACGACTTCGCCGACGGGATGCTGTTCACCCCCGCCGGGCTGGAGCAGGCCACTCGGCTGGTGGTCGGGGCCCGCCACGGCCGCCGCTACGCCGACGCCGGGTGCACCCACGTCGCCGACCTCACGTGCGGGATCGGCGGGGACGCGATGGCCATGTCCGCCATGGGACTGCGGGTGCTGGCCGCCGAGGTCGACGAGCTGACCGCGGCGGTCGCGACGGTCAACATGCGGCACTTCCCCGAGAGCCAGGTGCGGCACGTGGACGCCATGGCCCTGGACCTCGCCGCCGAGGGGGTCGACGGCGTCTTCGCCGACCCCGCCCGGCGGACCGCGAGCGGACGACGCCGCCACGACCCCGCGGCGTACACCCCGCCGCTGGACGACGTCCTCGCGCTGCGCGAGCAGGTGCCAGCCCTGGGGGTGAAGGTCGGGCCCGGCATCCCGCACGCGGCCCTGCCCGAGGACGCCGAGGCCCAGTGGGTCAGCGTCGACGGGGACGTCGTGGAGGCCGGGCTGTGGTTCGGCCCGCTCGCTCCTGAGGGACCCGGTAGGTCCGCGCTGGTGCTGCGCGGCTCGACCGCGACGACGGTGCGCGCGCCCGGTGACGGGGTGCCCGTGGCCGACGTCGGTCCGGTGGGGGCCTACCTCCACGAGCCCGACGGCGCCGTCATCCGGTCCGGGTTGGTCGCCCTGGCCGCCGAGGAGGTGCGGGGACGGCTCATCGACAGCACCATCGCCTACGTGACCTCGGACACCCTGGCGACCAGCCCCGTGATGACCAGCTACCGCGTGCTCGACGTGATGCCGTTCGGGCTCAAGAGGCTGCGCACGGCCTTGCGTGAGCGTGGGGTGGGTCGGCTCACGATCAAGAAGCGCGGCACCGCGGTGGTGCCCGAGCAGCTGCGCAAGCAGCTGGACCTGCGGGGCGAGGGCGAGGCGACCATCGTGCTGACCCGGGTGGCGGGCAGCCAGCAGGTGATCGTCGCGGAACCCGTCTGATGGCACCGCGCACGGCAGGGGGCCGATGATGCGGATCCCGTTCGCGCGGTCCGAGCGGTCGACCATCGGCATCGAGTGGGAGCTGGCCCTGGTCGACGCCGACAGCGGTGACCTGCGTCAGGTCGCCCAGACCGTCCTGGACGCCGTGGCCCCTCCGGACGGGCGGGAGCACCCGACGATCCGTCAGGAGCTGCTGCTCAACACGGTCGAGGTCGTCAGCGGGGTGAGCCGCACCGTCGGTGAGGCGACCGCGGACCTGGACCGGTCGATCACCGAGCTGCGGGAGGTCACCGACCCCCTGCGGGTGGAGCTCATGTGCGCGGGCACCCACCCCTTCGCGCGGTGGGCGCAGCAGAAGGTCACCGACAAGCAGCGGTACTCCACGCTCATCGACCGGACCCAGTGGTGGGGCCGGCAGATGCTGATCTACGGCGTCCACGTGCACGTCGGGATCGAGGACCGGGACAAGGTCCTGCCGATCCTCAAGGCGATGCTCACGTGCTTCCCGCACCTGCAGTCGCTCTCGGCCTCCTCCCCCTTCTGGGGCGGGAAGGACACCGGGTACGCCTCCAACCGGGCGCTGATGTTCCAGCAGCTGCCCACCGCGGGGCTGCCGTTCCAGTTCGACACCTGGGCCGAGCTCGAGGGCTACACCGCGGACATGATCCACACCGGGGTGATCGACCAGGTCGACGAGATCCGCTGGGACCTGCGCCCCTCACCCCGCTTCGGGACGCTGGAGATGCGCATCTGCGACGGGGCGTCGAACCTCACCGAGGTCGCCGCGTTCGCGGCCCTGACCCACTGCCTCGTCGAGCACTTCTCGACCATGCTGGACCGGGGCGAGCCGCTGCCCACCCTCCAGCCGTGGTTCGCCCAGGAGAACAAGTGGCGCTCGGCGCGCTACGGCATGGACGCGATCGTCATCCTGGACTCCGACGGCCGCGAGGAGCTCGTGACCGACTCCGTCGAGCAGCTCCTGCAGGACCTGGCCCCCACCGCCGAGCGCCTGGGCTGCGCCGAGGAGCTCGGGTGGGTGCGGACCATCCTGCGCAAGGGCGCCGGCTACCAGCGCCAACGGGCGGTGGCCCGCCGCAACAACGGTGAGCTCGACGCGGTCGTCGGCTCGCTGGTGGCTGAGATGCGCGCGGGCCGACCTCTCTGAGCGACTAGTTGGCAATGCCTGCTAGTGGGCGTAGCCTGCATCCATGGCCCAGGAGCCGCAGCTGCTCAAGGGCATCCTTCCGATGCTCGTGCTGGCAACCCTCACCGAGGGACCGTCCTACGGCTACGAGCTGGTCACCCGCCTGCGCACCAGCGGGTTGCCCGGCCTCACCGCGGGGACGCTCTACCCGGTGCTCGCCCGGCTCGAGCGCGACCAGCTGCTCACCACCCGGCTCGTGCCCTCACCGTCGGGCCCCGCCCGGAAGTACTACGAGGTGACGGCCGCAGGCGACGCCCGCCTCCAGCGGGCCGTGCTCGACTGGCACGAGCTGAGCGCCACGGTCGCCCGGGTCCTGGCCCCGCGGGCCCACCCGGCCGACCCCGCCCACCTGACCCACCCACCCAAGGACGACACGCCGTGACCAGCGCCTCGACCCGCCCCACCCGGGACCGCCTGCGACGCACGTGGTACCTCCTGCGTCTGGACCTCGCGATGCAGGGCTACCCCGCGGCCCAGCGCAAGGAGGTCCACGCCTCGCTGCGCGCCGAGCTCGAGGCCGCCGCCGACGAGGTGGGCACCCCCGCGGCCCTGGCCCAGCTCGGGTCGCCGCGGCGCCTCGCGGAGGAGTACTACGCACAGCTCGACCACCCGTGCCCACGCATCCTCGACGGGGCCGTCGTGGCGCTGCTCGTCGGCCTGCTGATCCTGTTCTCGTGGTTCAGCTACGCGCTCGGGTCGATCGACACCCTGACCACCCTGGGCGGTGGCCGGGTCGAGCTCAGCTTCCTGGCGATGCCCGTGGTCACCGAGTCCGTCGTGGCCGACGGCGCGCCCACGCGGCTCGGCCTCGGGTGGTCCTTCTCGCTCCCTGCGGCACTGCTGCTCCTCACGGTCCTGCTCGTGACGTTCGCGATCGGCGCCCGACTGTGGCGCGGCGTCCCCACCCGCGCGCACCCCCAGGCGCAGGAGCCGGCATGAGCACCGAGGAGCCCACCAGCACCCTTCACGCCGCGGGCCCTGCTCAACCAGGTCAGGCACCGGAGGCGACGAGGACCTGGGTGAGCGGCATGGACGAGTCCACCGCGAGGTCCAGGGGCGACGGGGCGAGCCCCCGACGGACGGCCGCAGCCCCGAGCGCAGCGATCATCGCCCCGTTGTCCGTGCAGTAGCGGACCGGTGGGATCCGCACGTCGATGCCGGCCTCCGCGCACCGGGCCGTGGCCATCTCCCGGAGCTGGGAGTTCGCCGAGAAACCCCCGCCGATCACCAGCGTGCCGACGTCGTGGCGTCGGCACGCCGCGATGGTCTTGGCGGTCAGGACGTCCGCGACCGCGTCGGCGAACGAGGCCGCCACGTCGGCCAGCGGGATCTCCTGACCGGCGTCCTGCCGCGCCTCGACCCACCGCGCCACAGCCGTCTTCAGGCCCGAGAACGAGAAGTCGTCCGCGTGACGCGCCTGGTCCTTCGCCGCAGTCAGCCCCCGCGGGAAGCGGATGGCCGTCGGGTCGCCCTCGCGCGCGAGCCGGTCGATGTGCGGGCCCCCCGGGTACGGCAGGCCGAGCAGGCGCCCCACCTTGTCGAAGGCCTCCCCCGCCGCGTCGTCGAGGGTGTGCCCCAGCTCGGCGACTCCCGTGACGACGTCGTCGACCAGCAGCAACGACGAGTGCCCCCCCGAGACCACCAACGCCATGACCCGCTCGGGGAACAACCCGTGGACCAGCTCGTCGACAGCCGCATGGCCGATCACGTGGTTCACCCCGTACAGCGGCACCCCCAGGCCCACCGCGAGCGCCTTCGCGGCCGACGCGCCCACCGTCAACGGGCCGATCAGCCCGGGGCCCGCGGTCACCGCGACGGCGCCGACCTCACCCAGGTCCACGTCCGCCTCGGCCAGTGCACGCGTGATCGTGGGGACCATGGCCTCGAGGTGGGCCCGTGAGGCGATCTCCGGGATGATGCCGCCGAAGCGCGCGTGCTCGTCGACCGAGCTGGCGACCGCATCGACCAGCAGCTCGGTCCGGTCGGCGTGGATCCGCGCGAGGGCGACCCCGGTCTCGTCGCACGAGGTCTCGATCCCCAGGACGAGGGAGGCGTCAGGCATGGGACAAGGGTAGGGCGCACGACGGGCCACCCCTCACGGGCCCAGCGTGAGAGCCATCGTGAACGCGTCGACGTCCTCGGGCTGGTAGTAGCGCCGACGGCGGGCCAGGACCTCGAAGCCCGCGCCCCGGTACAGCTCGAGGGCGGGGTCGTTGTCGACCCGGACCTCGAGCATCACCGCCCGGGCACCCAGCTGCCGCGCGCGGTCCACCAACGCCCCGAGGAGCACCCGGCCGAGCCCTCGACGCTGCGCCCGGGTCGCGACCCCCAGGGTCATCACCTGAGCGACCTCACCGTCGAACCACAGCCCCACGTACCCGGCGAGGCCCGCAGCGTCGTCGACCCCTGCGTACCAGCGGCCGGGGCCCGTGAGCTCGGCGTCCAGCATCGCCCCGGTCCACGCGCCTGCTCCGAACAGCTCGTCCTCGAGGGTGACCAGGTCCGGGAGGTCCGCGGCGGTCAGTGCCCGCACGGCGACCCCCGCCGGTTCCCCCGCCGTCCCGGCCGGCGTGTCCCCCGCAGGGTCGGGACGGGCCGTCACCCGGTGACCCGCTTGCGGCCCTCCGCCGGCATGACGTCCGGGCGGCGCAGGTACAGCGGCTCGACCGGTGTGGGGGTCCCGCGGGCCGCGCGCCCCAGGGCCAG
>NZ_AXCZ01000137.1 GCF_000767165.1 Cellulomonas bogoriensis 69B4 = DSM 16987 | reverse complement strand
GTTGCGGTCGGCGACGGTCGTGGTGGGGCTGCCGGGCCGCAAGGTCGTGCGGGCGGGAGCGGACGCGCGCAACATCGGGCTCGTCCGCGGTGAGCGCCTGGCCCATCCCGTCCTGGAGGACATGGTCGCCGCTGCCGCGGCCGAGGACCGCCCGCACGACGCCGAGCTCGAGCTGCGGCGCGGGCCGGTGGGCAGCGGCACCGTGGTGCTGCAGGTGCGGGTCGTGCCGCTGGGCCACTGGCACGTGCTCGTCCTGGCCGAGGACCGCACCGAGGCCCAACGGGTGGAGGAGATCCGCAGGGACTTCGTGGTGAACGTGTCCCACGAGCTGAAGACTCCGGTCGGTGCGCTGTCGTTGCTGGCCGAGACCGTGGAGGACGCCGCGGAGGACCCCGAGGCGGTCCGTCGGTTCGCCGGACGCATCCGGACCGAGTCCCAGAGGCTGTCGGCGCTGGTCCACGAGATCATCGAGCTGTCCCGGCTGCAGGTGGCCGACCCGTTGCAGGACGCGGCCCCGGTGCGGGTCACCGACGTGGTGCGGGAGGCCGTGGACCGGGCCCAGACCGCGGCGCACCGCAAGCAGATCACCCTCGAGGCGGGCCCGGACCTGGATGCCACCGTCCTGGGCAACCGGGACCTGCTGGTCACGGCGGTGCGCAACCTGCTGGACAACGCGGTCGCCTACTCCGACAAGGGGACGCGGGTCGCGGTGGGAACCACCCTGCGCCCCGAGGAGGGCCTGGTCGAGGTCGCGGTGGTCGACCAGGGCATCGGGATCCCGGTGGAGGTCCAGTCCCGGTTGTTCGAGCGGTTCTTCCGGGTGGACCCGGCCCGCTCCCGCGACACCGGTGGCACGGGTCTGGGGCTGAGCATCGTCAAGCACGTGGCCGCCGACCACGGCGGCGAGGTGACCGTGTGGTCCCGTCCGGGACACGGTTCCACCTTCACCATCCGGCTTCCGCTGGCGCCCGAGGCGACCGGCGGTGCACCGACGAGAGAAGAAGCGAGGAAGTCATCACGATGACGCGCATCCTGGTGGTCGAGGACGAGGAGTCCTACCGCGACCCGCTGTCGTACCTGCTGCGCAAGGAGGGGTACGACGTGGCGGAGGCGGCTACCGGCCCCGACGCCCTGACCGAGTACGACCAGGGCGGGGCCGACCTGGTGCTGCTGGACCTGATGCTGCCGGGCATGAGCGGCACGGAGGTGTGCCGTGAGCTGCGTCGCCGGGGTGACGTGCCGGTGATCATGCTGACGGCCAAGGACGGCGAGATCGACAAGGTCGTGGGCCTGGAGCTGGGGGCGGACGACTACGTCACCAAGCCGTACTCCTCCCGTGAGCTCATCGCGCGGGTGCGGGCGGTGCTGCGTCGCCGGGGTGAGGCCGCCCAGCGTGAGGCGGACGACGGTGTGATCGAGGTCGGTGGCCTGCGGGTGGACGTCGACCGGCACGTGGTCGAGGTTGACGGCGTGGTCACGGCGTTCCCGCTCAAGGAGTTCGAGCTGCTCGAGCTCCTCATGCGCAACGCGGGCCGGGTGCTGACCCGTGGTCAGCTCATCGACCGGGTGTGGGGGTCGGACTACGTGGGCGACACCAAGACCCTGGACGTGCACGTCAAACGCATCCGGGCGAAGGTGGAGCCCGACCCGTCGTCCCCGTCCCGGGTCCTGACGGTGCGCGGACTGGGCTACAAGCTGGAGGACCCGGAGGACCGCTGAGCAGCGCTGCCGCAGACTTTCATCCTGCGTTCACCTCGTGTTCACCTGGTGAATTGCTGGTGGCGCCCAGGGCCCTACTCTGGTGAACGGCCGCGGACCGGACGCGGACTGACGACCCGGAGGGGACCAGGTGCGCGAGGCGCGGGCACGGCGTGGCACGACTGCGCTGACAGGTGTCGTGGCGGCCTCCCTGCTCCTGGGGGCCTGCGGGTCGGACGACCCCTTGGGTGACCCGCGGCGCCCGGGCGGTCCTCTGGAGGTGGACCTCGGGGGGATCGTCAGCGAGGACCTCCAGGGCCAGATCGCCGGCGCGGGCGCCACGTCGCAGGAGGCTGCGATGAACGCCTGGATCGCGGGGTTCCAGGGCCTGAACGCGCGCGCGTCGGTCGCCTACGACCCCGTGGGCTCGGGCGGCGGGCGCACCCAGTTCATCGAGGGTGGGGTGGCGTTCGCGGGGACGGACGCACCGCTGGACGCCGACGAGCTCGAGGCCGCGGCCGAGCGGTGCGGCGGCCAGGTCGCCGAGCTGCCGTTGTACATCTCGCCGATCGCCGTGGTGTTCAACGTGCCGGGGGTCGAGAACCTGGCGATGTCGGCGTCGACGATCGCCCGGGTGTTCGACACCCGGATCACCCGCTGGGACGACCCGGAGATCGCGGCCGAGAACCCCGGTGTGGACCTGCCTGACATGGCGATCACCCCGGTGCACCGGTCCGACGAGTCGGGCACCACCGAGAACTTCGTGGAGTACCTCCACGAGGCCGCGGGGGAGGACTGGCCGCACGACCCGACGGGGGTGTGGCCGTTGTCCGGGGCGCAGTCGGCCCAGGGCAACTCCGGGGTGGTGCAGACGGTGATGGACGGCACCGGGACGATCGGCTACTCCGACGCCTCCCGCGTGGGCACCCTGGGCACCGTGTCGGTGCTGGTCGGCGGTGAGCCGGTGGCGTACTCGCCCGAGGCGGCCGCCGCCGTCGTGGACGCCTCGCCCCTGGTCGAGGACCGGCCCGAGGGCAGCCTGGTGGTCGAGCTCCAGCGGGACACCACCGAGGCCGGTGTGTACCCCATCGTGCTGATCTCCTACTCGTTGGCGTGCGCGGTGTACCGCGACCCGCAGAACGCCGAGATGGTCCGCGCGTTCCTCACCTACGTCGCCAGCGAGCACGGCCAGCAGACGGCCGCCACCGCCGCCGGCGCCGCCCCCCTGGGCGACGCCCTGCGGGCCCAGGTGATGGAGGTCGTCGAGTCGATCACCTGAGCCGACCCGCACCGACCACCACAGACCCGGCCCGGCCACGGCCCGGGTGACGCCACACCCAGGAGCACGATGTGAGCACCTCCGAGCAACGGACGGCCGACGCACCCGCGTCGGCGCGGGCAGGCCTCGGCGCGGGACGACCCGGCCGGGACGTGGCCGGCCGCGCGTTCGCGGTGCTGGCGACCGGCGCCGGTGCGCTGATCCTGCTCACGCTGGCGGCGGTCGCGGTGTTCCTCGTGATCCGGGCGTGGCCGGCGATGACCACCCCCGCGGACGAGCTCGCGGACGCGATCAGCTGGATCCCCGAGGGGACCACGCTGCTGCAGTACATCGGCCCCCTGGTGTTCGGCACCCTGCTGGCAGCGCTGCTGGCCTTGGCGATGGCGGTGCCGGTCGCGATCGGAATCGCGCTGTTCATCTCCCACTACGCACCCCGCCGACTGGCCTCCGGCCTCGGTTACGTCGTCGACCTGCTCGCGGCGATCCCGTCGGTCATCTACGGCCTGTGGGGCGGGCTGTGGCTCGCGCCCCGGCTGGAGCCGGCGTGGCACTGGCTGGCCGACAACCTCGGGTTCATCCCGTTGTTCGCGGGCCCGGCCAGCACCCCGCCCCGGGTCCTGATGACGGTGGGCGTGGTGCTGGCGGTGATGATCCTGCCGATCATCACCGCGGTGTCCCGCGAGGTGTTCCTGCAGACGCCGCGCCTGCACGAGGAGGCGGCCCTGGCCCTGGGCGCCACGCGCTGGGAGATGATCCGCATGGCGGTCCTGCCGTTCGGCCGGTCCGGCGTGATCAGCGCCGCGATGCTGGGCCTCGGGCGCGCGCTGGGCGAGACCATGGCCGTCCTGATGATCCTGTCGCCCGGCTTCAGCTACTCGTTCGCGCTGCTGCAGGCCGGTGAGCACCAGACGATCGCGGCGAACATCGCCAACCAGTTCGCCGAGGCGAACCCGCTGGGTGTGAGCGCGCTGATCGCGACCGGCCTGGCGCTGTTCGTCATCACCCTGGTCGTGAACATGGCCGCGCGGTGGGTCGTCGCCCGCCGCAAGGAATTCTCGGGAGCGAACTGACATGGCGACCGACCGCACCGCCGTGCGTCCCTCGACCCGCGACCTGCTGACCCGGGCCGACCCCAGGCGCCGTCTGACCGACCGGCTCATGACGGTGGTGATCTCCAGCGCGTTCCTCGTCGCGCTGATCCCGCTGGTCTCGGTCGTGTGGACCGTGGTCGCCAACGGCATGGACCGCATGAGCCCGTACTTCCTGACGGTCTCGATGCGCGGGGTGTTCGGCGGGCTGGATGCCGGCGGCATCTACCACGCGATCGTCGGCACCCTGCTGATCACGGGCTTCGCCGCGTTGATCTCGGTGCCCATCGGGGTCCTGACGGCCGTGTACCTGGTGGAGTACGGGCGCGGCCCCCTGGCGCGGGCGGTGACGTTCTTCGTCGACGTCATGACCGGCATCCCCTCGATCGTCGCCGGGTTGTTCGCCTACTCCCTGTTCGCGCTGATCCTCGGTCCCGGCGTGCGTCTGGGGGCCGTCGGGTCGGTCGCGCTGTCGGTGCTCATGATCCCGGTCGTGGTGCGCTCCTGCGAGGAGATGCTGCGACTGGTGCCCAACGAGCTGCGCGAGGCCTCCTACGCCCTGGGCGTGCCCAAGTGGCTCACCATCATCAAGGTGGTCCTGCGGACCTCCATCGCGGGCATCGTCACCGGTGTGATGCTGGCGGTGGCGCGCGTGATCGGTGAGACCGCCCCGCTCCTGATCGTGGCCGGGGTGGTCGACTCCATCAACACGAACCTGTTCGAGGGCCGGATGATGACCCTGCCGGTCTACGTCTTCCGGCAGTACTCCCAGGGTCTGGTGCCGTGCGCGCCGGACGCCGTGGACTGCATCGCCACCATCAACTTCGACCGCGCCTGGGGCGCCGCGCTCGCGCTCATCGCGATCGTCATGCTCCTGAACCTCGCGGCACGACTCATCGCCAAGTACTTCGCCCCCAAGGCCGGGCACTGAGAGGTAGACGCACCGTGGCACAGCGCATCGACATCAAGGACCTGAACGTCTACTACGGCTCGTTCCTGGCCGTCGCGGATGTCTCGATGGCCATCGAGCCCAGGTCGGTGACCGCGTTCATCGGCCCGTCGGGCTGCGGCAAGTCCACCTTGCTGCGGACCCTGAACCGCATGCACGAGGTCGTGCCCGGTGGTCGGGTCGAGGGCACCGTGGCGATGGACGGGGTCGACCTGTACGGCCCGGACGTGGATGCGGTGGCCGTCCGGCGGCAGATCGGCATGGTGTTCCAGCGGCCGAACCCGTTCCCCACCATGTCGATCGCTGAGAACGTCCTGGCCGGGGTGCGCCTGAACAACCGCCGGATCTCCAAGCAGGACGCCGCGGACCTGGTCGAGAGGTCGTTGCAGGGCGCGAACCTGTGGAACGAGGTCAAGGACCGGTTGAACCGGCCCGGCTCCTCGCTGTCGGGTGGTCAGCAGCAGCGTCTGTGCATCGCGCGCGCGATCGCGGTCAAGCCCCAGATCCTGCTGATGGACGAGCCCGCGTCGGCCCTGGACCCGATTTCGACCCTCGCGATCGAGGACCTGATCGCCGAGCTGCGCAGCGACTACACGATCGTGATCGTCACGCACAACATGCAGCAGGCGGCCCGGGTGAGCGACCGCACGGCGTTCTTCAACATCGCCGGCACCGGCAAGCCGGGCAGGCTCATCGAGATGGACGACACCCGCACCATCTTCTCCACGCCGTCGGTCCAGGCGACGGAGGACTACATCTCCGGCCGGTTCGGCTGAGCCCGGCCGTCCGGCCCGGCTGAGGGCGCCGACCGACCCGGCCCAGGGCCGGGTGTCGTGCCGGTTCGGTCGTCCCCGTCAGTCGTCGGTGGCGGGGGTGTCCCCGTCCTCGACGTCCACACCGCGGTCGTCGCCGTCGGTGTCCCCGGGCGTCCCGACGGCGGGCTCCGGGTCCTCGCCCCCGTCGGCGTCCTCACCGCCGGGGGTCTCGGCCTCCGGCACGTCGGCGTCCGGGACCAGCGCCGTGTACTCGGGGAACGTCCCGTCGAGCACCGGCACCAGCACGGTGGTGGATCCCGCGCTACCGGTGGTGAAGCGGATTTCGATGTTGGTACCGGGCGCCACCGGCATCTGCGTGACGTCCAGGGTGTCCTCGCGGTTCGGACCGATCAGGACGGTCTGGCCGGCGGCGAGGTCGAAGGACTCCTCGGCGGCGCCGCCGACGTTCACCGTCACGCTGTGCGCCTCGGAACCGGGGTTGGACAGCGCGCCGATCAGCGTGCCGGGCGCGCCCTCGGCCTCGGTGAGGACGATGAGGTTGGTGGCGCGCAGCCCGTCGAACGCGGCGCGCACGCCGTCGGACCCGTCGTACTCGGCGGCCGTGGAGATCGGGTTGGTCACCGAGCAGGCTCCGAGCCCGAGGGCGAGGGCGGCGGCGACCGGGCCGGCGAGCAGCCTGCGGGCGGCTCGTGCGCGGGCGTCGGTGGTGCTGGGTGCGGTCGTCCGGCTGGCCACGTGGAGCTCCTGGGTCGCGTCGAGGAGGGCGGTGCTGTGCTGGTGCGTCGCGGCCGCGGGCAGGCACCCACCCAGGCCGCTCGGACGGGCGCCAGCCTAGTGGGTCCACAGACATGCGGTGACCTGGGGGCGGCTGACCAGGGCAAACGGTGACGGGCGACCTCGGGGCGCGCGGGGCTGCCGTGGTAAGGTGGTCCTCCGCGAAAGGGGACTCCTCCACATGACCTTCACCGTAGGCGAGACCGTTGTCTACCCGCATCACGGGGCAGCGCTGATCGAGGAGATCAAGACCAGGACCATCCGGGGTGAGGACAAGACGTACCTCAAGCTCAAGGTGGCCCAGGGTGACCTGACCATCGAGGTCCCGGCCGAGAACGTCGACCTGGTGGGCGTCCGCGACGTCGTCGGGGCCGAGGGCCTGGAGAAGGTCTTCGACGTGCTGCGTGCGCCGTACACCGAAGAGCCGACCAACTGGTCGCGCCGCTACAAGGCGAACCTCGAGAAGCTCGCCTCCGGCGACGTCATCAAGGTGGCCGAGGTCGTCCGCGACCTGTCCCGCCGTGACGCCGACCGCGGGCTGTCCGCCGGCGAGAAGCGCATGCTGGCCAAGGCCCGCCAGATCCTCGTCTCCGAGCTCGCGCTGGCCGAGCACACCGAGGAGGAGAAGGCCGAGGCCATCCTCGACGAGGTGCTGGCCTCCTGACGCAGGTGGTGCGCGGGGCCCGGCCTCCGCTGGTCGCGGTCCTGACCGCCGCGGGCAGCGGCAGCAGGCTCGGCATGGACGTGCCGAAGGCCCTCGTGGAGCTCGGCGGCGTCCCCCTGGTGGGTCGGGCGGCAGCGGCACTGGCCGCCACCGGCGAGCTGGAGCGCCTCGTGGTCACCGCACCGGCGGCTGCCCTGGACCAGGTGACCACCGCGGTCCGGGACGCCACGCGCACCCACGCGGTGCAGGTGGCCGTCGTCGAGGGCGGTGCGAGCCGGCAGGCG
>NZ_AXCZ01000474.1 GCF_000767165.1 Cellulomonas bogoriensis 69B4 = DSM 16987 | reverse complement strand
CACGTCCCGCTGGGCCTGGTGCTGGGCGTCCCGGACGAACGCCTCACCGCGCTGGGCGCACCCCAGCGCCGCGGCCGGGTCCGTGGCCCGCAGGTGGTACGCCTGCTCGTACAGGCGGCCCGCCTCCGCCAGGCGCGTCCGCGCGTCGGGCCCCACCGCCCCGCGCCGGGTCGAGACGTAGTCGGTCGTCGCACGGATCTGGGAGTGCAGGCGGCCCATCGTCTCGTCCAGCAGGGCCAGCGCCCGACGGCGCCGCTCCTCACCCTCGCGGTAGGGGGCGAGCGCCTCGTCCAGGGCCGCCTCGGCCTCGGTCAGTGCGCGCAACGCCTCCAACGGGTCACCCCCGTCGCGTGCGGCCCCGGCCTGCTCCACCGCCTCCCTGGCCCGCGCCGCGTGCGGGGCGACCGCCGTGCTCTGCGGGGC
>NZ_AXCZ01000200.1 GCF_000767165.1 Cellulomonas bogoriensis 69B4 = DSM 16987 | reverse complement strand
GGACCGGCCCGCGGCCCTGAGGCGGACGGACAGGTCGGGGCCCACGAGGTCCCCGTCGGCCGCGGTGTCGAACCCACGGGCGCGCAGGAAGCCCTCGGCCCCGAGGCACAGGCACGTGTCGACGGCGTCGACCACCCGCTCGCCCCGGGCCTCCGGTGCGTCCCCGGCGTACCCCCGCAGGGGGTGGTGCGGACCGGTGACGGGGTCGAGCGCGACGCCTGCGGACCAGATGCTCCCGCCACGGTCCAGGACGAGCGGCTGGACCGCCACGTGCGACGCCGCGGTCTGCAGCAGCGCGCTGTCCCACCCGGGGAACACCCAGGCCGTGTCGGGGACGAACACCACCGTCCGGCCGGTGGTGAGTGCGGCACCGATGTTCCGCGCAGCAGGTGCCGGGACCGTGCCGTCCGGCGTGTGGATGTGCACCTGCTCGATCCCGTCGAGCTCGACCCGCAGCCGGAGCCGGTCGGCACGGGTGGTGCAGCAGTCGACGACCACCACCTGGGTGGGGACCTCGGCGGTCTGCGTCACGCGTCGCACACCGGTCGCGGCCCGGGCCGGGTCCTGGGACACGACGACGACCACGGACAGGACGTCGGTCCGCTCGTCCGCAGCCGCCAGAGCCTGCTCCCAGTCGACCTCGACCGGCACCGTGGGGGCGTCCAGGTGGTGCACCGCGCCGGCCCGGCGTGCCGAGGCCAGGAAGTCCGCAGGGGCCGGCAGAAGCGTCCCGTCGGTGAGCACGCCGGGGGCCCCGTGCTCCAGGTAGTGGCCGAGGGCCCCTCCGGGGTGGTCCGCGGCCTGCGGGGCCGTCGCCAGGTACGCCTCGGCGTCGAAGGCGGGGTGGGGTGAGGTGCCCGTCCGGGCCCCGGAGGTCAGGTAGTGCCAGAGGGTCGGTGTCGAGCACCGACGGGGACGCAGGTGGCGCCGGTAGGTGGCGGGGTCGAACGCCGGGTGGGGTGAGAGGCCCGCGGCGTCGCCGACCGTGAGGTAGTGCAGCACCGGGTCGTCCGGGGTGTCGCCGGTGTGCGCCAGGTACCACGGGGCGTCGAAGAGGCCGGAGGTGCGGACCCGCGCGGCCATCTCCTCGGCCGTGGGACCGGACCGCTCCAACCGGCGGATGCGCTTCTGGGCCCGGGCGAGCTCACGCTCCAGCTGTGTGAGCCGATCCCGGTACCGGCGCAGCTCTGCGTCGCGTCGGGCGATCGGTGGGAGCCGCTTGCCCAGTCCCCTCAAGCCCACGACCGCCCCCTGCGCTGTGCTCGGGCCCGCCGGGGGCCGCTGCCGCTCACCTCGGTCATCTCGGTCATCTCGGTCACCGTACGGAGGGGGGCCGGCAGGTCGCCAGGACCGCTGAGGCCCCGTGGACGTCCTGCACCGACCGCAGCGCGACGGTCATCGACACGTTGTACGTGTGGACGACGTCACCGATGCGGTGCCGCAGGTAGTCCGGCCACGGCACCGGGCTGTCCGTGGGCCAGGCGTCCTCCTGGACGACCAGCTCGACCGGGTAGCCGTACCGTCGTGCCGCCGACAGGTCGTCCCCGCTCAGCAGGACGACCGGCCTGAAACCCCCCGTCAGCAGCTGCTCCCGGGCGACGGCCTCGACCATGGCCGGCAGGTCCGCCGCCGGCGCCCCGACGGCGTCGACGAGGACCACCGGCAGGTTCTCGAGCCCGTGACCGTCCAGGAGGCGTCCCGCTGACAGGAACGTGGTGCCCCCCGGGGTGCCGCTGCGTACGTCGAACACCCGCGCGACGACCTCCCTGGCGATCCGGCTGCGGCGCAGCCGGCGCACCACGGCGCCCGCCAGGCGCTCGGACCCGGGCACCCTGCGTGCGATCCGCAGGGCGCGGGCCGGTACCGTGCCCAGCCTCGGGCCCGTCGACGTGCTCCCGCTCATCGCCCACCTCCACCTGCGACGTCGATGAGGAACCGGGCGGCGTCGGTCCCACCGTTCCCCGGGTCGGCTGCGGCCGCACGGGTGGCCATCGACGGGCCGGCGTCGAGCAGGTCCGCCAGCAGGTCCCGGGCTCCCGGATCGGTCATGTCGGCCACCTGGTGGGCCCACCCCTGGGCGGCGGCGTGCTCGGCCCGGCCTTCCTGGTCGTCCAGGGACGTCGCCCGGTTGGGGACGAACAGCGTCGGGGTCCCGAACCTCAGGAGCTCGTGGAACGAGTTGTAGCCGGAGGCCGCGATCGCCAGGTCGAACGCCCGGTACCTGCGGGACAACGGGTAGTCGCGCACGAGGTGCACGTCCGCGCCGACCGCGGCGCCCGCGCCGGCGATCTCGGGGACCGTCACGCACATCCCCACACCGAGCGTGCGCAGCGCCGCTGCCGCGGCCCCGATCTGCGACCCCGTGTCGTTGATGTTGCCCGCGCCCAGGGACACCAGCGCCAACGGCCCGTCCGCGGGCAGGCCGAGCTCTGCGCGTGCCCGTGCGCGGTCGTCCAGGTCCTCACGGTCCAGCAGCGTGACCGGGCGCACCTTGTGCGACGGGGCGTCGACCGTCGCGCCGCGGTCCCGGGCCGCGGCCAGGTCCCCGGGCTCGAGCACCGCGTCGAACCAGGCCGCTTTGCGCACCTGCTCGACGTTCAGCCCTCGCCGCCACATGCCACGCCGCGACCACACCCAGCGCGGCGAGGGCTCCTGCTCCCGGATCTCCTCGACACCGGGGTAGGGCCAGGTCCCGTCGAACACCACGACGTCGGGGCGTCGGCGCCGCAGGGTCTCGGTGACCCGCCCGACGAACATCTCCCGCCACCGCCCCGGGGGCATGCCGAGCGCCTTCGCCGAGGGCAGGTACTCGTAGTCGTGACCCATGCGTCCGGCCACGGGTACCGCCTGGGACATCGACAGGAACGACACGGTGGTGCCGTCCTCCACCTGCCGGGCGTAGGACAGCAACCGGGTGAGGTGACCCATCCCGGCGCCGTTGCTGGAGACCATGAGCAGCCGCGGGCCGTCGTCGGGGGCCGCTGCCGGGCCACCGGACGGGCGCAGGCCCGGCTCCGGCTCCCGCGGCGTGAGGAGCGCGGACAGGCGCGCGACGTGCGTCCCGTGGCTGAACCGGTCCCGCACGATCGACCTGGCACGGTCGACCTGGGCCCCGTAGGCATCACGGTCGTGGTGCAGCCGGTCGACGACCGCGCGCACCTCGTGGGGCTCGGCGTAGACGGCTCCGTCCCCGAACAGCACCCGGAAGTGCGGGGGGAGCACGGCGAGCGCCCCCGAGGCCATCGCCTCGACGATCGTCCGCCCGAACGCCTCCACCCACCGCGGGTCGTGGTAGTAGACGAAGAAGTCGAGCCCGGCGAGGAACTCCGCGGGCGGGACGTCACCGAACTCGTGCACGGTCCAGCTCGACGGGACGGTGCCGAGGAGGTCGGCCACGGGTCTGGCCCCGCCCAGCACCCGGACCTCCCAGGACCCGTCCGTGGGGTAGACGGCCCGCAACGTCTGTGCGTCGGCGGGCCACTTCTGCGGCGAGGGTCGGCTGTGCCGTCCGACGACGGGCCGGGTGCTCGGCGGGACCGGCCGCTCCGCGGACCACGCGTCGACGTCGATGATGTTGACCCAGTCGGCCGGGGCGAGTCGTCCTGCGGGCACGTCGTCGGCGATCGCCTCGCGGACCAGGGGGCCGATCGGTGCCCAGACCGGGTCCACGCCGAAGTGGTCGCGCGCCACCTGGTCGGTCCGGGCCACGTCGTACACCGCGCGGCCGTCGATGTCCGTGGGGCCGGCGTTGGCGATGATCACGACGTGGTCCGCGGTGATCCTCGGGAGCTGGGCAGCGCCCTGCTCCAGCACTGCGGGGTGGCGCACGGTGACGACCGACGCGTGGACGTCGCCGTCGACGACCAGCGTCGCCCGGCCGCTGCGCACGTGGGCGGCCACGGCGGGGTGGAACCCCCGGACCCTGCCGACGAGTGGGCCGTTGACGTGCACGAGCGCTGTGCTGATGCCTGCGGAGTGCTGGGCGGTGATCTCCTCCGAGACGCTCTGGGAGGTGCCGCCCGGCAGCCGGAAGTCGGAGATCATCGCGACGTCGGTGACGTGCATGGCGCTCATAGTTGCGACATCCTTCCACGGCCGGGTGGGTCCGCGGGCACCTGTGGTGGCCGCGTTAGGGTCGTGGCCCATGAGGCTCCTGGTGACCGGCGGTGCGGGGTTCATCGGTGCGAACTTCGTCCAGCAGACGGTGCGTGAACGACCGGACGTCACGGTGACGGTCCTGGACGCGCTCACCTACGCGGGGGACCGCGCCTCCCTGGCGCCCTGCGCCCAGGACGTGGACCTCGTGGTGGGGGACGTGGCCGACGTGGACCTGGTCGACTCGCTGGTCGCGGGGTGCGACGCGGTCGTGCACCTGGCGGCGGAGTCCCACAACGACAACTCCCTGGCAGACCCGCGACCCTTCCTGCGGACCAACGTCGAGGGCACCTTCACGCTCCTGGAGGCGGTGCGCCGGCACGGGCGCAGGTTCCACCACGTCTCGACCGACGAGGTGTACGGGGACCTCCCGCTCGAGGGCTCGACCCG
>NZ_AXCZ01000228.1 GCF_000767165.1 Cellulomonas bogoriensis 69B4 = DSM 16987 | reverse complement strand
ACCCCTCCAGCCCGTACTCCTCGACCAAGGCCGCCAGCGACATGCTGGTGCGTGCCTGGTGCCGGTCCTACGGGGTCGAGGCGACCCTCTCGAACTGCTCCAACAACTACGGCCCCTACCAGCACGTGGAGAAGTTCATCCCACGGCAGATCAGCAACCTGATCGACGGGGTGCGGCCCAAGCTCTACGGCACCGGCGCCAACGTGCGTGACTGGATCCACGTGGAGGACCACAACCGCGCGGTGTGGGCGATTCTCGAGCGGGGCCGGGCCGGGCGGACGTACCTGATCGGAGCCGACGGCGAGCACACCAACCGGGAGGTGGTGGAGGCGCTGCTGGAGATCTTCGGTCACCCGCGCGACGCCTACGACCTCGTGCCCGACCGCCCGGGCCACGACCTGCGCTACGCGATCGACTCCAGCCTCCTGCGCGAGGAGCTCGGTTGGGAGCCGACCTACCGGGACTTCGCGGCCGGGCTCGAGGCCACGGTCCGCTGGTACCAGGACAACGAGCGGTGGTGGCGCCCCCACAAGGACCGGACCGAGCAGCGGTACCGGGCCCTGGGCCGCTGACCGGTCAGCGCGACCGCAGCCCCTCGCGGAAGGCGTGCACCTCGTCCACGGTCGGCAGCGTCCCGAGGTCGCGGGCCTGGAGCAGGGTGGGGGCCTGGGCGTCCTTGGGGGACAGGAGCGGCTCCAGCGCCCGACCGTCACGGCCCGTCGTGGGCCAGGTGATGCCGATCCGGGGGTCGAGAGGGTTGATCCCGTGCTCACGGTCGGGGGCGTACCCGGCCGAGCACAGGTACACCACCGTGGAGCGCTCCTCGAGGGCCATGAAGGCGTGGCCGAGGCCTTCGGACACGTAGACCGCGCGGCGCTCGACGTCGTCGAGGACCACCGCGTCCCACTGCCCGAAGGTCGGTGAGCCGACCCTGATGTCCACCACGACGTCCAGCACCGCACCCGAGGTGCACGTGACGTACTTGGCCTGGCTCGGGGCCAGCTGGGCGAAGTGGATGCCCCGCACCACCCCTGCGGCCGACACCGACAGGTTCGCCTGGGCCAGGCGCAGCCCCGGTTGCCCCACCGCGCGGGCGAACGACTCGCCCCGGAACCACTCCAGGAAGACTCCGCGGTCGTCCCCGTGCAGCCGCGGGGTGACCGCCCAGGCGCCCTCGACACTCAGCGGTGTCAGATCCATCGTCTCCTCCTCGGTGCTGCACGCACACCGTAACGGCGATCGCGGTGGGGCATCATGGCCGCGACGTACGCGAGGGGAGTGGCCATGCGGTGGTTGGTGACGGGTGCGTCCGGCATGCTCGGGTCAGAGGTCGTGCGGGTGCTCACCGCGGCGTCCGAGGACGTGACCGCTGTGGACCGCGCCGGCCTGGACATCACGCGTCCGGGCGACGTGCGCGCCGCCGTCGCGGGGCACGACGTCGTCGTCAACTGCGCGGCCTACACCGCGGTCGACCCGGCGGAGGCCGACGAGGCCACGGCGTTCGCGGTGAACGCCGTGGGTGCGGCGGCTGTGGCGCGGGCCGCCCACGAGGCGGGTGCGCGTCTGGTCCACGTCTCCACCGACTACGTGATGGGCGAGGTCGCGAGCGCGCCTCCGCTCCCGTGGCACGAGGACGCGTCGCCCGACCCCCGCACCGCCTACGGGCGGAGCAAGCTGGCGGGGGAGTGGGCGGTGCGGGCGGAGTGCCCCGACCACCTCGTGGTGCGGACCGCGTGGCTGTACGGGCGCGACGGGACGTGCTTCCCGCGGACCATCGCCGTGCTCGCGGCCGAGCGCGGCGCCCTGGAGGTGGTCGACGACCAGTGGGGTCAGCCGACCTGGGCGCTGGACCTGGCCCGCCTGGTCCACCGGCTGGTCGCCCGTGGCGCACCGGCGGGCACCTACCACGGGACGGCCGCGGGGGAGACGTCCTGGTTCGAGTTCGCCCGGGCCGTGGTGGGCGCCGCGGGCATGGACCCGGCTCTGGTGCGCGCGGTTCCCACGTCCGCCCGCCCCCGGGGAGCGGCCCGCCCGTCCTGGTCCGTGCTGGGTCACGAGAGTCTGGCGGCAGCCGGCGTCGAGGCGATCGGGCCCTGGGAGCAGCGGTGGGTCGCTGCTGCCGGTGAGGTTCTGGCCGACCTCGCGACGGTGGGCAGACCTGCCGGTCAGGACTCCTCGAGGAGCGTGAGCAGGTAGGCCCCGTACCCGGACGCCGACAACGCGGTGGCGCGTGCGCGCAGCTCCTCGTCCGTGAGGAAGCCCTGGCGCCACGCCACCTCCTCCGGTGAGCCGATCTTCAGCCCTTGGCGGTGCTCCAGGGTGCGGACGTAGTTGGACGCCTCCAGCAGGGAGTCGAACGTCCCGGTGTCCAGCCAGGCGGTCCCGCGCGGCAGCACCTCCACGTGCAGGCGCCCCTGGTCCAGGTAGTGCCGGTTGACGTCGGTGATCTCGTACTCCCCGCGCGCCGAGGGGCGCAGGTCCCTGGCGATCTCGACGACGTCGTTGTCGTAGAAGTACAGGCCCGGCACCGCGTACCCGCTGCGAGGTCGGGCGGGCTTCTCCTCGATCGACAGCGCGCGGCCGTCGCGACCGATCTCCACCACCCCGTACGCGGTGGGGTCGGCGACCCGGTAGCCGAAGATCGCCCCGCCGTCGAGGTCCTTGAACCGCTGCAGCCGCGTGCCCAGGCCCGGCCCGTAGAAGATGTTGTCACCCAGGACCAGGCAGACCGGCTCCCGGCCGACGAACGTCGAACCGAGAACGAATGCCTGCGCCAGGCCGTCCGGGTGCTCCTGCACGGCGTACTCGATCGCGATGCCGAACCGGGAGCCGTCGCCCAGCAGCCGTCGGAACTGGTCCGCGTCGTGCGGGGTGGTGATCACCAGCACGTCCCTGATCCCGGCCAGGATGAGGGTCGAGAGCGGGTAGTAGATCATCGGCTTGTCGTACACGGGTACCAGCTGCTTGCTGATCCCCTGGGTGATGGGGTGGAGCCGGGTGCCGGACCCACCGGCCAGAATGATCCCTCGCACCCGACCATGGTCCTGCACCGGTGCCCGGTCGCCAAACCTCGCGGATGCCGGATCCGGCAGGGGTGGCTACGGGACCGTGACGGTCACCTGCTCGGTCTCGACCAGCCGCGCGCGGCGGGTGGTGTCGCCGTCGAGCTCCGCCGCGACGGAGGGGTCGCAGAGGACGACGGAACCGTCGGCGCCGAGTGCCGCCGTGCAGCGGCCCAGCGTCTGGGCCACGGTGGCCCGTCCCAGCAGCGCCCGCGGTCGGGTCCCGCCCTCCGGCGGCTCGGGGC
>NZ_AXCZ01000133.1 GCF_000767165.1 Cellulomonas bogoriensis 69B4 = DSM 16987 | reverse complement strand
GTCCCGGTCGCCTCCCTGACCGTCACCAAGCTGCGCTGGCTGCGGGACGCCGAGCCCGAGAACGCCGCGCGCGTCGCCGCCGTGGCGCTCCCCCACGACTGGCTGTCGTGGCGCCTGGCCGGCCACGGCCCCGGTGCGGACCTCACGACCCTGGCCACCGACCGTTCCGACGCGTCGGGCACCGGCTACTGGTCACCCTTCACCGGCGAGTACCGCCGCGACCTGCTCGAGCGGGCCCTGGGGCACGACGCGGTCCTCCCGCGGGTGGTGGGCCCCGCCGACGTCGCACACCGCCTCCAGCGCACCTCGGGCGACCTGCTGGTGGGCCCCGGCGCCGGTGACAACGCGGCCGCCGCCCTGGGGCTCGGCATGAGCACCGGAGACGTGGCCCTGTCGATCGGGACCTCGGGCGTCGTCTCGGCGATCTCGGCCCAGCCGATCGCCGACGCCTCCGGCATGGTCACCGGGTTCGCCGACGCGACCGGGCAGTTCCTGCCGCTGTGCGCCACGCTCAACGCCGCCCGCGTCCTGGACGCCGCCGCACGGCTGCTCGGCGTGGACCACGCGACGCTGTCCGACCTCGCCCTGGCCGCACCGGCCGGCGCCGACGGCCTCGTGCTCGTCCCCTACCTGGAGGGCGAGCGCACCCCCAACCGCCCCGACGCGACCGGCGCCCTGCACGGCGTCCGGCTCACCAACACCACGCCCGCGCACCTGGCCCGGGCCGCGGTCGAGGGCATGCTGTGCGCCCTCGCAGACGGCCTGGACGCGATGCGCGCCCAGGGCGTGCCGGTGGAGCGCGTCCAGCTGATCGGTGGTGGCGCGCAGTCCGAGGCGGTGCGCCGCATCGCACCGACGATCTTCGGCCTGGACGTCACCGTCCCCGAGCCCGGGGAGTACGTCGCGGACGGCGCCGCACGCCAGGCGGCATGGGTGCTGGCTGCCTCGCAGGACGCCACCGCCCAGGCACCCTCGTGGGCGGCGAGCACCAGCGAGGTGTACAGCGCCGCCGCCGAGCCGCGCGTGCGCGAGCAGTACGCCGCGGTCCGGGAGCTCACTGCGAAGCGCCCCGGTGCATGAGCAGCGCACGGCGCTGACGCGCTGAGGACGAGAAAGGGCCCGGCAGCCTGGCTGCCGGGCCCTTTCTCTGTGTTCGGCCTGCTACGAGAGCGCCGTGACGACCGCGCTCAGCGGTTGTCGTAAGCCGCCTTCACCTCAGCCGGAATTCGCCCACGGTCGCTGACCGTGTAGCCGTTGGCCCGTGCCCATTCACGCACCGCGGCGCTGTCACCACCGGCGCTGCGACCACGGGCCGCACCACGCCGCTGACGTCCACCCACGCGACGCGCGTGGCCCACCCACGAGGCGAATGCCTCACGGAGCGCGGTGGCATTCTCGGCGCTGAGGTCGATCTCGTAGGAGACCCCGTCGAGAGCGAAGGACACCGTCTCCTCCGCTGTGCCCCCGTCGAGGTCGTCGACCAGGACGACCTGAACCTTCTGTGCCATTGCCATCCTCTTTCCGCCAGGAAATTGCCGGTCGGAGGAACAATACACCTCTTGGACAGGACGCGGGCAGCCGGATGTGGACGATGATCTTCTCCGGAGCATCCGCCGCGCGGATTTACCTGCCGGACACCGACCCGGCGGACCGCACACGTCACTGCTTGTGGTCTACCACCTGCGGTGCATTCTGCTCCGACTGCGCCGCCGCCTGCTCCTCGGCCTCCAGCTGAGCGATCGCCGCGCGTTCACGCCGGTCCGCGTGGATGACCGCGCGCATGACGAACCAGAAGATGAGCCCGACGCCCACAGAGGGCACCAGGGCCGAGAGCGCGTCACCGATCCAGTCCATGCCCCGATCCTACGCCGTGCACCGCGAGATCGGCCGAGATCGGCCGAGACCGGCGAGCAGGTCCGGAGCGGTCAGTGCGTCGGCTTCACCAGCGGGAAGAGGATCGTCTCGCGGATTCCGAGCCCGGTGAGGGCCATGAGCAGCCTGTCCACACCCATACCCATTCCGCCGGCGGGCGGCATGGCGTGCTCCATGGCCTCCAGGAAGTCCTCGTCCAGGCGCATCGCCTCGTCGTCGCCGGCGGCGGCCAGGCGCGCCTGCGCCTCGAACCGCTCACGCTGGACGACCGGGTCGACGAGCTCGGAGTAGGCGGTGGCCAGCTCGAATCCGCGGACGTACAGGTCCCATTTCTCGACCATGCCCGGCTGCGTGCGGTGCGCGCGGGTGAGCGGGCTGGTCTCGACCGGGAAGTCCCGCACGAACGTGGGCCTGTGGAGGTGGTCACCGACGTGGTGCTCCCACAGCTGTTCGACGAGCTTTCCGTGGTTCTGGCGACTGGGGTCGATCTGGTCGTCGAATCGCTCGACCAGTCGCATGAGCGTCTCGACGGGCGTCTGCGGAGTGATCTCCTCACCCAGAGCCTCGGACAACGACCCGTACATGGTGAGGGTGTCCCAGGTGCCGCCGATCTCGTACTCGGTACCGTCGACCAGGGCCAATGTGGTGGTGCCGAGCGCCTCGAGGGCGGCACCTTGGACCAGGTCCTGGGTCAGCCGCGCCATCGTGTCGTAGTCGCCGTAGGCCTCATACGCCTCGAGCATCGCGAACTCGGGTGAATGCGAGGAGTCCGCGCCCTCGTTACGAAAGTTCCGGTTGATCTCGAAGACCCTGTCGATGCCGCCGACGACGGCACGCTTGAGGAACAGCTCGGGAGCGATGCGCAGGTAGAGCTCGAGGTCGAACGCATTCATGTGCGTGGTGAAGGGCCGCGCCGTGGCACCGCCGGGCTGCGTCTGGAGCATCGGGGTCTCGACCTCGATGTAGTCCCGCGAGTGCAGCGTGTCGCGCAGCGAGCGCACCACGGCGGCGCGCATGCGGGCGGCGTCCCTGGCCGCCGGTCGCACGATGAGGTCCACGTAGCGCCGGCGGACGCGGGCTTCCTCCGAGAGGTCCTTGTGCAGCACCGGCAGGGGGCGCAGCGCCTTGGCCGCGAGCTGCCAGTCGTCGGCGAAGACGCTGAGCTCGCCGCGCCTGGAGCACCCCACGCGGCCGTGGGCGAACAGGTGGTCACCCAGGTCGACGTCGGCCTTGAAACGGGTCAGGGAGTCCTCACCCACCACGGCCTGGCTGAGCATGACCTGCAGGCGCTCCCCCGCCCCGTCCTGGAGCGTGACGAAGCACAGGCGCCCGGTGTTGCGCAGGAACACGACGCGCCCGGCGACGCCGACCTCCTGGTCCGTCTCGACCCCGGCCTCCAGGTGCCCGTGCTCGGCGCGGACCTGGGCGATCGGGTGGGTGACCGGGACACCGACGGGGTAGGCCTCCCGGCCCTCGGCGAGGATCCGGTCGCGCTTCTCGCGTCGGACCCTGACCTGCTCGGGAAGGTCGTCGACGGGAGGCTCGGGGCTGGCGGTCGCAGGAGTGCGGGGGTCGGTGGTCACCCCGGTGATCCTACGAGGTCCAGCGCGACGTCGATGATGGGGCTGGAGTGGGTGAGCGCCCCGACGGACAGGTGGTCCACGCCGGTGGCCGCGACCTCGCGGGCCCGGTCCAGGGTGAGGTTGCCGGTGGCCTCCAGGACGACGGGTCCGGTCTGCGGCTCGCGCGCCCGGACGGTCGCCACCACCTGGGTGAGGAGGGGGGTGGGCATGTTGTCCAGGAGCAGGAAGCGCGCCCCGACGTCCAGGGCCTCCACGGCCTGGTCCAGGGTGTCGACCTCGACCTGGACCGGGACGTCGGGGAACCGGTCGCGGACCGCACGGACCGCACGCGCCACCCCTCCGGCGGCCGCGACGTGGTTGTCCTTGACCATGGCCACGTCGTGCAGACCCATGCGCTTGTTCTCGCCGCCGCCGCAGCGGACCGCGTACTTCTCGAGGTCACGCAGGCCGGGAGTGGTCTTGCGGGTGTCGAGCACCGTGGCACCGGTGCCAGCGAGCGCCTGGGCCCACCGGTGGGTGTGGGTCGCGACCCCCGAGGCGCGGGAGACGAGGTTGAGCAGGGTGCGCTCGGCGACGAGGAGCGCCTGGACGGGCCCGGTGACCACGGCCATCACAGTGCCGGCGGTGACGGTGGCCCCGTCCTGCACCCTGAGGTCCAGGGCGGGGCGGGCCACCGACAGGCGGGTGGCGACCTGGCCCAGCACCTCGGGCGCGACGGCGAGGCCGGCCACGACGCCGGGCTGGCGCGCCACCAGGTGGGCGGCACCTTGCTGGCCGGGTGCGACGGTCGCCTGGGTGGTGACGTCCCGACCCGGCGCGGGGCCGAGGTCCTCGTCGAGAGCCCGCCGGACGAGGTCGGCGAGGACGTCGGGGGCGAGGGTCCGTTCGGGGGCTGCCACCCGCCCAGACTACCCGGCTGATACCCCGTACCGTATAAATGGGGGGAGGCTGGGCCCGCACGCGGTGGGCCGTGCGCCCACACGGAGGGAAGGACGTCGAATGCAGCTGGACCCCGAGGAGATGACCGCGGTGATCAACCGCCTGCGCCGGGCGCAGGGGCAGATCGGGGGTGTCCTGAAGATGCTCGAGGCGGGGGCGGACTGCGCCGACGTCGTCACCCAGCTGTCCGCGGCGTCCAAGGCGCTGGACCGGGCCGGGTTCGCGATCATCGCCACCGGCCTGGAGCAGTGCATCACCCAGGGTGACGAGGCGTCGGGCATCGACCGCGAGCGCCTGCAGAAGCTGTTCCTGTCCTTGGCCTGAGCGGGACCCTCGACCCAGGGAATAGATACCCCCTGGGGTATGTTGGGTCGGGTGGTGCAGCCGTTGCACCGTGCACGCCCGAGCAGAGGAGACACACATGAGGATCGTCGTCGTCGGTGGGGTCGCGGCCGGGATGAGCGCCGCCGCACGCGCACGCAGGCTCGCGCACGACGCCGAGATCGTCGTCCTGGAGAAGGGCGAGCACGTCTCGTTCGCGAACTGCGGCCTGCCCTACCACGTCGGCGAGGAGATCGAGGAGCGGTCCTCGCTGCTCCTGCACACCCCCCAGACCCTGCGCGCAGCCCTGGACCTGGACGTGCGCACCGGTCACGAGGTGACCGCGATCGACCCCGGCGACCGCACCGTCACCGTCGCGGCCGCCACGGGCTCCTACACCCTGGGTTACGACGCGCTGGTCCTGGCGCCCGGCGCCACCGCCGTGCGCCCCCCGATCGAGGGCCTCGACCTGCCCCAGGTGCGCACCCTTCGCACCGTCCCCGACGCCGACGCCCTGCGGGACCTGGTCTCGGACGGCGCTCGTCGGGCGGTGGTCCTGGGAGCAGGGTTCATCGGGCTGGAGGCCGCCGAGGCGCTGCGCCTGCGGGGCCTGGAGGTCGACGTCGTCGAGCTCGCGCCGCACGTCCTGCCGCCGCTGGACGCCGAGCTCGCCGCCCTGGTCGACGCCGAGCTCGCCGCCCACGGGGTGCGCACCCTCACCGGCGTCGCAGCCGACCGCGTCACCGCCACCCCCGGTGCCGGTGCAGCCGTCGAGGTCGGGCTCGCGGACGGCACGACCCTGCCCGCCGACCTGGTCGTCCTCGCCGTCGGTGTGCGACCCGACTCCACCCTCGCCCGCGCCGCGGGCCTGGAGGTCGACGACCGTGGTGCGATCGTCGTCGACGACGCCCAGCGCACGTCCGACCCGCACATCTGGGCGGCGGGTGACGCCACCTCCGTCCGCCACGCCGTCACCGGGGCGCTCGGCCCCGTACCCCTGGCAGGCCCGGCCAACCGTCAGGGCCGGCGGGCCGCGGACGCGATCCTGGGCCGGCTGACCCCCGGCCGGTCCGCCCGGGGGGTGCTCGGCACCGCCGTCGTGCGCGTGTTCGGGCTCACCGCCGCCCTCACCGGGGCGAACCGACGCACCCTGGAGCAGGCAGGGACCCCTCACCACGCCGTCCACCTGCACCCCGGACACCACGCCGGGTACTTCCCCGGGGCCGAGCAGGTGCACCTGCTCATGACGTTCGCGCCCGACGGCCGCGTCCTGGGTGCGCAGGCAGTGGCTCGCGCCGGCGCCGACAAGCGCATCGACGTCCTGGCCACCGCGATCGCCGCCGGGATGACCGTCGACGACGTCGCCGAGCTCGAGCTCGCCTACGCCCCGCCCTACGGCTCGGCCAAGGACCCGGTCAACATGGCCGGCTTCATGGCCCAGAACGTCCTGGACGGCACCCTGCGTCTGTGGCACGCCGACCAGCTCGACGACGTCCGGGACGAGGCGCTGGTCCTGGACGTCCGCTCACCCGAGGAGTTCGCCTCCGGTCACCTCCCGGGCGCCCTGAACGTCCCCCACACCGAGCTGCGCGACCGCCTCGACGAGGTGCGCCGGACGGCCGGCGACCGACCCGTGCGGGTGCACTGCGCCAGCGGGTTCCGCTCCTACCTGGCTCACCGTGCCCTGGACCAGGCGGGCCTGGACTCGGCGAACCTCTCCGGCGGGATGCTCACCCTGCGCGCGGCCCGACCCGATCTGGTGCTGGAGCGCGGGACGGACTGAGGTCCAGCGGGGCCCGGGCCAGCTCGAGGACCCCGTCGGCCCCCAACCGGGCGACCACCCTGGCACGCCAGCCCTCGACCGGGTCGGGGTGGTCCTCCCGGAAGTGCCCACCCCGGCTCTCGGTCCGCTCGGCCGCGACCGCCGTCAGCAACGTCGCGACCTGGTGCAGGTTGGTGGTCTCCCACTCCGCCGTCTGCGGCGCGGCGACCACCCCCGGGACCTCGTGGGCCCGGACCGGCACCGCGGCCAGGGCCTGCGCGGCGTGCGCCAGGCCCTGGGCGCTACGGATCACACCCGGGCCGCGCTGGGCGATGCGCTGCAGGCGGGTCCGGACCGTCGCGGCGACCAGGGCCGGATCACCAGGACGTTCGACCGGCTCCACCCGGGGCAGGGCACCGCGCGACAACCGGTCGGCGATGTCGTCCGCGGCGCGGGCCGCGAACACCAGGCCCTCCAGCAACGAGTTGGACGCCAGCCGGTTCGCGCCGTGCACCCCCGTGCACGCGACCTCGCCGACCGCGTACAGCCCCTCGACCGAGGACCGTCCGTCCACGTCGGTCACCACCCCGCCGGAGTGGTAGTGCTGGGCGGGGGCCACCGGGATCAGGTCCGTGCCCAGATCCAGGCCCTCGTCGAGCAGCCGCCGCCCGATCGTGGGGAACCGGCGCCGCAGGAAGTCCGGGCCCAGGTGCCGGGCGTCCAGGTACACGTGCTCCGATCCCGTCGCGGCCATCTGCCGGACGATCGCGTGCGCGACGACGTCCCGCGGCGCGAGCTCGGCCTGCGGGTGCACCTGCGGCATGAACCGCACACCGTCGGTGTCCAGCAGCATCGCGCCCTCACCGCGCACCGCCTCGGAGATCAGCGCGAGCTGACCCTTGACGCCGGCACCCAACCACAGGACCGTCGGGTGGAACTGGACGAACTCCACGTCACCCACCACGGCCCCGGCCCGCAACGCCGCCGCCAACCCGTCACCGGTGGCCTGCGCGGGGTTGGTCGAGGACTGGAAGAGCTGCCCGATGCCCCCGGTGGCCAGCACCACCGCCCGGCCCAGGACGGCCCCCACCCCGTCCCGGGTGCCCTCACCGATGACGTGCAACGTCACCCCGCACACAGGCCCGGACGACCCGTCCGGCCCGGGCGCGCCCGTCAGCAGGTCCAGCACCAGGGCGTGCTCGATCACCTCGATCCCCGGGTCCGAGCGCACGGCCTCCAGCTGGGCGACCAGGGCCCGCGAGATCTCAGCGCCCGTCGCGTCCCCGCCGGCGTGGGCGATGCGGTCCGCACCGTGCCCGCCCTCACGGGTGAGCGACAGCACCCCGTCCGGGCCCGTGTCGAACGCCGCACCGGCGGCCGCGAGC
>NZ_AXCZ01000131.1 GCF_000767165.1 Cellulomonas bogoriensis 69B4 = DSM 16987 | reverse complement strand
CGGCCAGCCGGGTGCCCACGGCGCGACCCTCACGCCCCGCCGGCCGTCCTGCCGCCGTCCTCGCGCCGGCGGAGCCGCACGTGCGCCAGCGGATCCTGCTGGCCGTGGTGATGCTGATGCTCCTGGTCCTGGTGGTCCGGCTGGTGCAGGTCCAGGCGGTCGACGGGCAGGCGATCGCGGCCGAGGCCTTCGACCGGCGTCTGCACACGGTGGCCGTACCCGCGGACCGGGGGGACATCGTCGACACCAACGGCGTCGTGCTCGCCACGTCCGTGGTGCGCTACGACATCCACGCCAACCAGCGGGTCGTCAGCGAGGAGATGGACCCGGACCGTCTCCCCGAGGTCGCCACGACGCTGGCAGGGCTGCTCGACGTGCCCGAGGCCGAGCTGGCCGCGCGGCTGTGGGGACCGGACGACCCGGACGACAAGCGCGGGTTCGTGTACCTGGCGCGGTCGGTGGCGCCGGACGTCTACGAGCAGGTGCGCAAGGAACGCGTCCCAGGGGTCGGGGGCGACCGCACCACCGACCGGATCTACCCGGCCGGCACCACGGCGGGCAACGTCCTGGGGTTCGTCGGGGCCGAGGGAGCGGGCCAGGCGGGTCTGGAGCAGCTCTTCGACGAGGCACTGACCGGGACCCCGGGGTCGCAGACCTTCGAGCGCGGTGCGCGGGGCCAGCGGATCCCGACCGGTGAGCGCGGCTTCGTGCCGGCGGTGGCGGGCGGCACCCTCGTGACGACCCTGGACCGGGACCTGCAGTTCATGGCCCAGCAGGTCCTGGACGAGCAGGTCGAGGAGACCGGGGCGCAGTGGGGCGCGATCCAGGTCATGGACGTACGCACCGGGGAGATCCTCGTGCTTGCCGACTCCGGCGCCGTGGACCCGAACGACCCGGGGTCGTGGGACGCGGACGACCGCGGGAGTCGCTCGGCATGGACGGTGTACGAGCCCGGGTCCACGGCGAAGGCCATCACGATGGCCGCCGTCCTGGAGGAGGGTCTGGCCGAGCCGACGTCGAGGTTCCGTGTGCCGGACCGGTACACCGTGTCCGGTCAGACGTTCCGGGACTCCGACGACCACGAGGTCCTGGACCTGACGCTGACCGGCATCCTGGCGATGTCGTCGAACACCGGAACCCTGATGGCGGGGGAGCGCCTGCCCAACGACGTCCGCCACGAGTACCTGAGCAGGTTCGGCTTCGGTCGCACGACCGGGGTCGGCCTGCCCGGGGAGTCGGCCGGCCTCCTGCACGACCACGAGCGGTGGGACCGGCGCACCCAGCACGCGGTGCTGTTCGGGCAGGGAGTCGCGGCCACGACGCTGCAGTCGACCCAGGTGTTCGCCACGCTGGCCAACGACGGCGTCCGGGTCCAGCCGCACCTGGTCAAGGGCGTGCAGGGGCCCGACGGCGAGCTGGACCCCGTCGACGTGGACCAGGAGCGCGTCGTGAGCAAGGAGACCGCCCGCGCGGTGGTGAGCATGCTCGAGAGTGCCGTCGCCGACGGCACCGGGTCCAACGCCGCCGTGCCCGGGTATCGCGTGGGGGGGAAGACCGGCACGGCGCAGGCCTTCGAGGGCGGCGGTGTGGTCAAGCACGTCGCCTCCTTCATCGGCGTCGCCCCCGTGGAGGACCCGCGGCTGGTGGTGAACGTCGTGCTCTACGACCCCCGAACCTCGATCTACGGTGGCGTCGTCGCGGCGCCGCTGTTCTCCGAGGTGACCGGGTTCGCCCTCCAGTACCTGGGTGTCGCCCCGAGCGCGGCCGAGCCCGACCTTTTCCCCAGCACCTACGAGTGATCGCGCATGGGCCCCGTGCCGGGCGGTAGATTCGCCCGCGTGACGTCCCCCGTCGGCCTGATGCGCCCGGAGCATCGACCCTCCCGTCACCTCAACGACCTCCTCGAGGCGTTCAGCGGTGACCTCGTCCTGATCGACGGGCCCTCGGCCGCCGACCCCGTGCTGAGCGGGGTCGCGGTCGGCTCGGCCGAGGTCGAGCCCGGTGACCTGTTCGCGGCCCTGCCTGGTCTGCGGACCCACGGGGCGCGCTTCGTGGACCAGGCCCTGTCCGCGGGTGCGGTGGCGGTGCTCACCGACGAGGCCGGTGCGGACGTCGTACGGGGGGTCTCCACCGAGGTGCCTGTGCTCGTCACCCGAGCGCCCCGGGAGCTGCTGGGTGCGGTCTCGGCCTGGCTGTACGACCACCCCGCCCGGCGCCTTGTCGTCACGGGCGTCACCGGCACCAACGGCAAGACCACCACCGCGTACTTCGTCGAGGCCGCGCTCGCGGCCGAGCACGGATCCACCGGGATGATCGGCACGGTCGAGCTGCGGGTCGGTGACCGCACGGTCGAGAGCCCACGCACGACCGTCGAGGCCCCCGTGCTGCACGGGTTGTTCGCGCGCATGGTCCAGGAGGGCATCACCGCGTGCTCCATGGAGGTGTCCTCGCACGCCCTGGCCCTTCACCGGGTCGGCGGCCTGCAGTTCGACGTCGTCGGGTTCACCAACCTCCAGCGCGACCACCTGGACTTCCACGGCGACATGGAGGGCTACTTCCGCGACAAGGCCCGACTCCTCGCCCCCGACCAGGCCCGCCGGGCGGTCGTGTGCGTGGACGACCCGTGGGGAGAGCGGATGGCCCGTGAGGCCCAGGTCCCCGTGGACACGCTGGCCACCCGCTCCACCACGACCACGGAGGCGGACTGGCGCGTGAGCGGGGCGGAGGTGGGCCTGGACGGGGTGGGCTCCACGTTCACGCTCACCGGTCCGGGCGGTGTGGCGGTCCGGGCCACGAGCCCGTTGCCCGGGTTGGTGAACGTCTCGAACGCGGCCCTGGCCGTGGTGATGGCGCACCGGGCGGGCCTCACGCTCGAGCGTGCGGTCGAGTCCGTCGGCAGGGCCGGGGGGATCCCGGGCCGCATGGAGCGCGTGGTCGAGCGTGACGGCACGTGGCCGTTGTGCCTGGTCGACTACGCGCACACCCCTGAGGCGCTGGCCCTCGCCCTGGACTCGGTGCGTCCCATCACGCCCGGGCGTCTGGTGGTGGTCTTCGGCTCGGACGGCGACCGCGACCGGGGCAAGCGACCCCTGCTCGGCGAGGCCGCGGCACGTGGTGCCGACGTCCTGGTCGTCACCGATGAGAACCCCCGCTCGGAGGAGCCCTCGAGCATCCGCGCCGCCGTCCTGGAGGGTGTGCGCGGGGTACGTCCCGGGCTCGCCGACGTGCACGAGGTCGCCCCGCGGGCCGAGGCTGTACGGTTCGCCACAGGGCTCGCAGGGTCCCAGGACACGGTGATCGTCACGGGCAAGGGGCACGAGCCCACCCAGGAGGTCGCCGGGGTCTTCCACCGGTACAACGACCGCGACGTGTTCCTCGAGACCGTCCGGGCCGCTTCCACGACCAGCGCGGAGAACGACGAGTGATCGACCTGAGCCCTGCCGAGATCGCCGCAGTGACCGGGGGGCGGCTGGTCGGGGACCCAGCCGACGTGACCGGCCCCGTGGTGACCGACTCCCGGCAGGTGGTCCCGGGTTCCCTGTTCGCGGCGATCGCGGGCGAGCAGGTCGACGGGCACGCCTTCGCGGCCCAGGCGGTCGACTCGGGCGCAGCGGTGGTCCTCGGGTCCCGCGAGGTCCGGGACGAGGCAGACCAGGTGGTGCCCATGATCCTGGTCGAGGACGTCACGGTGGCACTGGGTGTCCTGGCCAAGGAGGTGCTCGCGCGGCTACGACGTGCCGGCGACCTGGACGTCGTGGCGGTGACGGGATCGGTCGGCAAGACGACGACCAAGGACGTGCTCGCCCAGCTGCTCGAGGCCGACGGCCCCACGGTGTGGCCGGAGCGGTCCTTCAACAACGAGATCGGTCTGCCGCTGACGGTGCTGCGTGCGGACGCGACCACCCGGCACCTGGTGCTGGAGATGGGCGCCAGCGGTGTGGGGCACATCGCGTACCTGACCGACATCGCCCCGCCGGACGTGGCCGTCGTCCTCAAGGTCGGTTCGGCCCACCTGGGGGAGTTCGGGGGCATCGAGGCGGTCGCACGTGCCAAGGCCGAGATCGTCGTCGGTCTGCTGCCGGGCGGCACCACGGTGCTGAACGTGGACGACGCACGGGTCGCGGCGATGGCTGCGGTGGCGCCGGGCCCGGTGCTCACCTTCGGGGAGGACCGCCGGGCGGACGTCCGTGCGGTCGACGTGTCGCTGGACGACCAGGGGCGTGCCCGCATGACCTTGGAGCACGGCGACGCCTCGGCGTCGGCGCACCTGACGTTGGTCGGCGCGCACCACGTGCACAACGCACTCGCGGCGGTCGCGGCGTGCCGGGTCCTCGGCCTGGACCTGGCGGTCCTTGCCGAGCGGCTGTCCGGTGCGCGGGCGTTGAGCCCGCACCGCATGCAGGTCACCGAACGGCCCGACGGGGTGACCGTCATCGACGACTCCTACAACGCCAACCCGGACTCGGTCCGGGCCGCCCTGCAGGCGCTGGCCGTCCGGGGTCGGGGGCGCCGGACCGTCGCGGTCCTGGGCGAGATGCTCGAGCTGGGCGAGGACTCCGTCGACGCCCATGACCGCATCGGGCGCCTGGCGGTGCGCCTGGACGTGTCACGCCTGGTGGTCGTGGGCGACGGTGCACGCGCGATCCACACCGGCGCCGTCCAGGAGGGGTCCTGGGGTGAGGAGTCCCGCCTCCTGCCCGACGTCGACGCCGCCGCCCAGTGGTTGCGGTCCGAGCTGCGGGCGGGGGACGTGGTCCTGGTCAAGTCCTCGCACGGTGCGGGGCTGTGGCGACTGGCGGACCTCCTCGTCGCGGAGGGCCAGGCGTGATCGCGGTCCTGGTCGCGGGCGGCCTCTCGCTGCTCGTCACCCTGCTGGCCACGCCGCTGTTCATCCGCCTGCTCGTACGCAAGCAGTACGGGCAGTTCATCCGCCAGGACGGACCGACGGCGCACTACACCAAGCGGGGTACGCCCACGATGGGCGGCGTCGTCATCATCGCCGCCACCCTGATCGGGTTCGCGGGTGCGAGCCTGCAGCGCGGGAGCCTGCCGAGCGCGTCCGCGGTGCTGGTTCTGTTCCTGATGACCGGGCTGGGTCTGGTCGGGTTCCTCGACGACTTCATCAAGATCTCCCGCCAGCGGAGCCTCGGCCTGCAGGCACGATGGAAGATCATCGGGCAGGGCCTGGTCGGCGTGACGTTCGCGGTCGCGGCGCTGAGCTTCCCCAGCGAGAACTACCGGACGCCCGCCTCCACCAAGATCTCGTTCATCCGGGACACGAACCTGGACCTGGCGTTCGCAGGCGCGACGCTGGGGCTGATCCTGTTCGTGATCTGGGCGAACTTCCTCATCACGGCGTGGTCGAACGCGGTGAACCTCACCGACGGGCTCGACGGCCTGGCGACCGGGGTGTCGCTGATCGTGTTCGGCGCGTACGTGATCGTCGGTGTCTGGCAGTTCAACCAGCGGTGCCAGTCGGCGCTGAGCGCCGGTCCGCGCTGCTACGAGGTGCGAGACCCGTTGGAGCTGGCGATCGTCGCCGCGGCGATCACCGGGGCCTGCTTCGGGTTCCTGTGGTGGAACGCCTCCCCGGCCAAGATCTTCATGGGGGACACCGGATCCCTGGCGCTGGGTGGTGCGCTGGCCGGGCTCTCGATCCTGTCCCGCACGGAGGTCCTCGCCGCCATCATCGGCGGTCTGTTCGTGCTGGTGGTGCTGTCCGACGTGATCCAGATCGGGTTCTTCAAGCTCACCGGCAGACGGGTGTTCAAGATGGCGCCCCTGCATCACCACTTCGAGCTCTCGGGGTGGGGAGAGGTCACGATCGTCATCAGGTTCTGGATCATCGCCGGGCTGTTCGTCGCGGTCGGTGTCGGTGTGTTCTATGCAGAGTGGGTGGCGGGCTAGTGCCCGGGGTCGTCCCCCGGGCCGGTGACCTGGACGGCGCCCGGGTCCTGGTGGCCGGGCTCGGTGTGTCCGGTCGCGCGGCGTCCGAGGTGCTGCGCCACCACGGTGCCAAGGTCTGGACGCTGGACCACCGGGCCGAGGACGCCGACCTCCAGGACGATGGCGCGCTGGACCCGACCGACTTCGACCTGGTCGTGGCCTCCCCGGGATGGCGACCCGACGGGCCTCTACTCGCCGCTGCCGTGACGCGCGGGGTCCCCGTGTGGAGCGAGGTCGAGCTGGCGTGGCGGACGCGGGCGTCCCGCGGTGGGCGTGGACCTGCACCGTGGCTGGCGCTGACCGGCACCAACGGCAAGACGACGACGGTGGGCATGCTCTCCTCGATCCTGCAGGCCGCCGGCCTGCGGGCGCCTGCGGTCGGGAACGTGGGCACCCCGGTCGTCGAGGCGGTCCAGGACCCTGCGCACGACGTCCTCGCCGTCGAGCTGTCGAGCTTCCAGCTGCACTTCACCCACACGGTTCGGGCCAGGGCCGCGGCCCTGCTGAACCTCGCCGACGACCACCTGGACTGGCACGGGTCGATGGAGGCCTACGCAGCGGCGAAGGCCCGCGTCCTGACCGGCGCTGAGGTCGCGTGCGTGTACCCGGCCCGAGACGGCCGGCTGGAGCGACTGGTGGGTGAGGCCGAGGTCACCGAGGGCGCGCGAGCGGTGGGCACCACGCTCGGCGCCCCTGGCCCCGGCCAGCTCGGGGTCGTGGAGAGCCTTCTCGTGGACAGGGCGTTCCACGCGCCTGCCGACGACCCTCGTCGCGCCTCGACAGCGGCCGAGCTGGCCACCGTGGACGACCTGTCGCACCTCGCCGGTCCCTCCGGGACGCCTGCCCCGCACGTAATCGAGAACGCCCTCGCGGCGTCCGCCCTGGCCCGGGCACACGGGGTCCCCACGGAGGCGGTCGCCGCTGGTCTGCGGGCGTTCGCACCGGGGGCGCACCGCACCCGCCCCGTCGGGGTCGTCGACGACGTGGTCTTCGTCGACGACTCCAAGGCCACCAATGCCCACGCGGCGTCGGCGGCGCTCGCCTCGTTCCCCCCCGGCTCGGTGGTGTGGATCGCCGGGGGCCTGGCCAAGGGAGCCCGGTTCGAGGAGCTCGTGCGCACCCACGCGGAGCGCCTGGTGGGAGTGGTCCTGATCGGTGTGGACGCCGCTCCGCTCGCCGAGGCCCTCACCCGACACGCGCCCGGGGTCCCGGTGGTGCGGGTGGACCCGGCCGACACTGGGGCGGTGATGACCCGCGCCGTCCACGAGGCCCGGCGGATGAGCCGCCCGGGCGCAACGGTGCTGCTCGCCCCCGCGTGCGCCTCGATGGATCAGTTCGACTCCTACGCCCAGCGCGGTGAGCTGTTCGCGGCCGCTGTGCGTGAGCTGGCCCCTGACGCTCCCGGAGGTCCCCGTGCTTGAGTCGGTGCTCCTGGCCGGTGGCGGGTCCGCCGGTCACGTCAACCCCCTGCTCGCCGTGGCCGACGAGCTGCGGCGGCGACGCCCCACGACGCGGGTGGCCGTCCTGGGGACGGCCCAGGGCCTGGAGGCCGAGCTCGTGCCTGCTCGCGGGTACGACCTCGTCGAGATCCCGAGGGTGCCGCTGCCCCGGCGACCCACCGCCGACTGGCTCGCGCTGCCTGCGCGCCTGCGGCAGGCCGTGGACCTGGCGGCCCAGGTGATCGGCGACGAGGGCAGTCAGGTCGTCGTGGGCTTCGGCGGCTACGTCTCGACCCCCGCCTACCTCGCTGCGCGTCGGCTGGGAGTCCCGGTGGTGATCCACGAGCAGAACGCCCGACCCGGGCTCGCCAACCGGCTGGGCGCACGGTGGGCCGCCGCGGTCGGTGTCACGTTCCCCGGCACCGCGCTGGCCGGCGGCCAGGTCACGGGGTTGCCCCTGCGCCCGGAGATCGCGGCACTGGCGGCCCG
>NZ_AXCZ01000130.1 GCF_000767165.1 Cellulomonas bogoriensis 69B4 = DSM 16987 | reverse complement strand
CTCGACCCGGCCGCGGCGAGCACCACGTGGTCGGCGGGTGTGGCCCCTGCCTGGGTGAGCCGGTCCACGACCAGGGCCGCCAGGCGGGGGTCGGGGCCGAGGGTTCCGGTCGCCGCGGCTCCCGCCGGCTCGACGGCCCGGGCGATGTCCACGTGGGTGTGGAACCCCGCCGACAGCAGCAACGGGACCACGACCGCCGACCCGACCTCGTCCAGCGCCCCACGGACGACGTCGTCGACCTCGGGCTCCTGGACGTCGACGAACGCCTCCCGGACGTCCAGGTCGGGTCGGGTCAGCCGCACCTGCTCGAGGATGCCGCGGACGACGGCACGGCCGTCGGGGTTGTCGGTGCCGTGGGAGCAGCCGATGAGGACCGGTGCGCTCATGGTGCGACCTCCAGGTCGGTCGGGGCCAGAGCCAGACGGTACCCGCGTTTGACGACCGTGGTCACGAGCTCGCGGCCGGTGACCTCCCGCAGGCGGGCGACCGCGACCTCGGCGGTGTGGGCGTCCTGGGAGGTGCCGGGCAGCACCTTGAGGACGTCCTGCCGGGACACGACGGACCCGGGTCGCTCGGCGAGCAGCCTCAGGACCGCCAGTCCGCTGGGTGGCAGGGGCAGCACCTTCCCGTCCAGGACGGCCGCGGCGCGGTGGACCCGCAGAGGCCCGGCGACCGTCTCGACCGCCGTGAGGCCACCGAAGTGGGACACCACGGCCCGCACCAACGACCCGAGCCGGCTGCGGTCCGGGACCAGCGGTTCGATGCCGCGGTCCACCAGCGGCTGGGCGGTGGTGGGTCCCACCGCCGCGGCGACGGTGCACTCCTCCCGCAGGCGGTCGAGCACCTGCGGGCTGACGCCGCTGTCGTCGGCCGCGTCGAGCCACGCGGCGGCACCGGGTGCAGAGGTGAACGTGACCACGTCGATCTCACCCTCGGCGACCGCCCGCACCGAGGCGCGCAACGCCTCGAAGTCCGGTGGCGGCCCCCACCGGTACACCACCAGGGACGCGACGTCCGCCCCGGCGGCGGCGAACGCCTCGTCGAGGCCGTCCGCGCCGGCACCGTGGTGCTGGACGGCGATCCTCAGGCCGGCCACGCCCTCGTCGAGGAGGACCTCGGCGATCTCGGCCGACGTCTCGGACTCGGCGACCCAGTCCGCCTGGAGGCCGGCAGCCTGGATGGCTCCCCGTGCCTTGGGCCCCCGGGCCACCAGCCGGGCGCGACCCAGGACGGCGAGCAGCGGGGGGGCGAGCCCCGCGGCGTCGGCGGCGTCGACCCACCCGCGGAACCCGATCCCGGTGGTGACCACCACCACGTCGGGCGGGTCGGCGATCAGCTCCCGGGTGCCGGCCATGAGCCGTGCGTCGTCCTCGTTGGGGATCATCGACAGGGACGGTGCGTGCCTGATGGTCGCGCCGCGACGGGCCAGCGCGGCCCCGAGCTCGGCGGCCCGGCGCTCGGCGGTGACGAGCACGACGCACCCGGCCATCGTCTGGGCGATCGGTTCACTCACGACACCATCATGGGGGTCGAGGGGTGGGTCGCGGGCACCGTTCTCACGGCCGGTGCCGCCTGGGGCAGCAGGAGCGCCGGGTCGCACACCGGGCCGATCACGATGACCGCCGGTGAGCGGACCCCGTCCGCCGCGGCGCGTGCGGCGATGTCGGCGAGGGTGCCGCGGTGCACGCGCTGGCGCGGGGTGCTCCCCTCCTCCACGATCGCGACCGGGGTCGTGGGGTCGGCGCCCGCCCGCACGGCCTGGGCGGTCAGGTCCGGGAGCGCCCCCACACCCATGAGCACCACGACGGTGGCGCTGGCCTCGCGCAGCACGGCCACGGTCGCCTCGTCCAGGACGTCGGCGTCGTCGCGGCTGGTGGCCAGGTGACCGCTGACCACGTGCACCGCGGCGCTGGTCCCCCGGTGCGTCACCGGGATGCCCGCTGCGGCCGGCACGGCGAGCGCGCTGCTGACGCCGGGGACGACCTCGACGTGGACGCCGGCCTCGTGGCAGGCGCGCACCTCTTCGCCGCCGCGGCCGTACAGGAACGGGTCCCCGCCCTTGAGGCGGACGACGGTGCGTCCGGCCCGGGCGTGGTCGACGAGCAGGCGGTTGATCTCGTGCTGGGGGACGGGGTGGTTGCCGGGGGTCTTGCCGACGTCGATGACGTCCACGTCGGGTGGGAGGTCGGCGAGGAGCTGGGTGGGGCCGAGCCGGTCGGTGATGACGACGTCGGCCTGGGACAGGGCGCGTCGTCCCCGGACGGTGAGGAGGTCGGGTGCGCCGGGTCCGCCACCGACGAGCAGGACGCGGCCGGGTCGGGTGCCGTGGTGGCGTTGGTCGACGGGGTCGCAGGCGAGGTGGTCGGCCAGGGCGTGGGCGACCCGGTCGGCGGTGGTGGTGTCGGTCCCGGTGGTGGGGGTGACGCCGATGACGAGGTCGTCGGTGGTGGTCAGGGCGGGGGTGCGGGCGGTGCCGTGGTCGCCGACGCACCAGGTGCGGTGGTCGGCGGCGAGGCGGGCCACGCGTGCGTCCTGGGTGGGGTCACCGGTGCAGGTGTGCACGAGCCATGCCCCGTGGAGGTCCTCGGGGCGTACGGGGCGGTCGGCGACGAGGTGGACGTCGGCGCCCTGGGAGGTCAGGTCGGTGACGGTGCTGCGGGTGGTGGGTCCTCCTCCGGCGACCACGACGCGTCGTCCGGTCAGGTCCAGGGCCAGCAGGGCCGTCATGCCGGTGTCCCGATCTCGACGACGCCGGCGACGACGCGTACGGGCCAGGTGCGCAGGTGGCGGGGGTTCTGGCCGACGGTCTCCAGGCAGGTGCCGGTGCGCAGGTCGAACACCTGCTTGTACATGGGTGAGGCGATCGTGGGGACCTCGGTGCCGTCGACGGTGCGGGTGCCGACGATGCCCCGGCTGAGGACGTTGGCGCCGCTGTAGGGGTCGCGCTGCTGGACGGCCAGGACGGTGTCGTCGTGGAGCCTGAACACGGCGACCTGGGTGTCGTGGACGAGGGCGGCGACGCCGCGCTCGGGCAGCAGGTCGTCCAGGAGGCAGACGACGTCCCAGGTCTCGGCAGTGGGGTCGCCGGGGGCGGGTGCGGTCTGGATGCTCATGAGCGGACCTCCAAGGTGGTGCCGGCGACGAGGACGGGGCCTGCGGTGCCGTCGCGCTCGGCGTCGGTGGCGGGGCGGGCCTGGCCTCGCTCGGCGACGTAGGCGAGGGTCGGGTCGGGTGTGGTGGGTGCGTTGACGAAGGAGGCGAACCGGCGGAGCTTGTCGGGGTCCTCGAGGGTGGCGCGCCACTCGTCCTGGTAGGCGTCGACGTGCCGGGACATGGCCTCGTCGAGGTCGTCGACGATCCCGAGGCTGTCCTCGAGGATCACCTGGCGGACGCCTTCGAGGCCTCCCTCGACCTCTTCCATCCAGGGCGCGGTCCGCTGCAGGCGGTCGGCGGTGCGGATGTAGTACATGAGGTACCGGTCGACGACCTGGACGAGCTCGTCGGTGGTGAGGTCCTCGGCGAGGAGCTGGGCGTGGCGGGGGGTGAACCCGCCGTTGCCGCCGACGTACACGTTCCAGCCCTTGTCGGTGGCGATGACGCCGACGTCCTTGCCGCGGGCCTCGGCGCACTCGCGGGCGCACCCGGAGACACCGAGCTTGATCTTGTGGGGTGAGCGCAGGCCGCGGTAGCGGAGCTCGAGGGCGACGGCCAGGCCGACGGAGTCCTGGACGCCGTACCGGCACCAGGTGGAGCCGACGCAGGACTTCACCGTGCGCAGGGACTTGCCGTAGGCGTGGCCGGACTCGAAGCCGGCGTCGACCAGGCGCGTCCAGATGTCGGGGAGCTGTTCGAGGCGTGCGCCGAACATGTCGATGCGCTGACCGCCGGTGATCTTGGTGTAGAGGCCGAAGTCCTTGGCGACCTGACCGATCACGAGCAGACCCTCCGGGGTCACCTCACCGCCGGGGATGCGGGGGACGACGGAGTAGGTGCCGTCCTTCTGCAGGTTGGCCATGACGTGGTCGTTGGTGTCCTGCAGGGCGGCGCGCTCACCCTCCAGCACGTGGCCGTCGTCCAGGGAGGCCAGGATGGAGGCGACGACGGGCTTGCAGATGTCACACCCGCGGCCCCGGCCGTGCCGGCTGATGATGTCGGTGAAGGTCGTGAGCCCGGTGACACGGACGGCGTCGAACAGCTGGCGGCGCGACATGTCGAAGTGCTCGCACAGAGCCGTGCTGACCTCGATGCCCGCGCGCTCGAGCTCGGTCCCGGTGATCTTCTTGACCAGGGGCAGGCAGGAGCCGCAGCTGGTGCCCGCCTTGGAGCAGGCCTTGACCCCGGCGAGGTCGGTGCAGCCGTGCTCGGTGACGGCCGAGCGGATCGACCCGGCGGTGACGTTGTTGCAGGAGCAGACCGTCGCGTCGTCGGGGAGCTCGAGCCCTTCGGCCGGTGCGCCGCCCTCGGGGAGGATGTACGCGGAGGGGTCGCCGGGCAGCTCGCGCCCGACCATGGGACGCAGGGAGGCGTAGGCGGACGCGTCGCCGACGAGGACGCCGCCGAGGAGGGTGCGGCCGTCGTCGGACAGGACGAGCTTCTTGTACACGCCTGCGACGGGGTCGGAGTGCACGACCTCCAGGGCGCCCGGTGTGGTGCCGAACGCGTCGCCGAAGCTGGCGACGTCGACGCCCGCGAGCTTCAGCTTGGTGGCGGTGTCGGCGCCGGGGAACTCGGCCGCGCCGCCCAGGAGGCGGTCGGTGACGACCTCGGCCATGGCGTAGCCGGGTGCGACGAGCCCGATGCAGGCGCCGTCGATGCAGGCGACCTCGCCCACGGCCCAGATGTGGGGGTCCTCGGTGTGGCAGCCGGAGTCGACGACGACGCCTCCCCGGGGGCCGATGGGCAGGTTGCAGGCCCGGGCGAGCTCGTCGCGGGGCGCGATGCCGGTGGCGACCACCACGACGTCGGCCTCCAGGCGCCCACCGTCGGCGAAGTCCATGCGGCGGGCGTTGCCCTGGCGGTCGGGACGGATACGGGTGGTGGTGGAGTTCAGGCGGACGGCGACCCCGGTGGAGTTGATGAGCCGGCGCAGCGCCTCTCCCCCACCGAGGTCGATCTGGGCGGACATGAGGTGGGTGCCGAACTGGACGACGGTGCTGTAGGCGCCGAGGGCACGCAGGGCCCCTGCCGCCTCGAGCCCGAGCAGGCCGCCGCCGATGACTGCGCCGCGTGCGGGTCGCCCGAGCCTCTCGCTGGCCTGCTCGACCCAGCCACGCAGGGCGGCGACGTCGTCGATGGTGCGGTACACGAAGACACCGGGCAGGTCCGTGCCGGGGAACGGGGGCACGAACGCCCGGGACCCGGTCGCCAGGACGAGCTCGTCGTAGGCCCAGGTGCGGCCGTCGGCGGCGCGGACGGTGCGGGCCTGCCGGTCGATGTCGACGACGAGGGCGTCGCGGACGAGGGTGACCAGCGGGTCCTTCCACAGGGCGGGGTCGCCCAGGGCGAGCGCCTCGGGGTCACGACCCTCGAAGTAGGAGGTCAGCGCGACACGGTCGTAGGGGGCACGTGGTTCCTCGGCAAGGACGGTGACGTGCCAGGTGCCGGTGCTGTCACGGTCGCGCAGGGCCTCGACCAGGCGCTGGGCGACCATGCCGCCTCCGACGACGACGACGTGGCGGTCTCCGGTCGTGGGCCGTTGGGCGGTGGCGGGCTGGGTGGTCATGGCGTCTCCTCAGATCCTGTCCCGTCGACCCGCTCGACGGGCCTTCGTCACGACCCCGTGGTGCGGGCCGTTGTGACGACGGTAGGAAGCCGATGTTTCTCAAGGCGTGGCCCGTGCGTTTCCTGCGGGGAACGTTCCTCGCACGGGCGACGGGTACGGCCTGTGAGGTGACGGCCTGTGAGGTGACGGGCTCAGGTCCGGGGAGCCGGGCTGGACACCTCGACGCCACCCATCACCGCGGTGACGTGCACGACCAGGAGGGGTGCGTGCGGGTCCGGTGGCGTGAGCGTCTTGTCCTCCCACCCTCCGAGCACGGGCAGGCCGGTGACCTCGACGCGCCACGTGGGCGGGACCTTGATGTCGACCCCGGCCCACAGGACGAACACCGAGACGTCCGCCCGTCGTACGATCTCAGCCGATCGCAGGTCGAGGTCGATACCGCCCATGACGGCGGTGAGGTTGGCGCCGCGGAAGTCCTGGGACCTGGTGCGGCGCGAGGCCCCCCACCACAGGACGGCGGCGTTCACCGTGGGTGCGTCCTCGCGGGACGGGGACAGACGGGTCAGCAGCAGGATGCCCGCGACCATGATCACGGTCGGCAGAAGCAGCTCCCACACCCTGACCTGCACCAGGCCGAGCTGCCCCAGCTGCAGCAGGACGCCCAAGGTGATCAGGACCAGTGGCACCAGCCATGCCCGTGGTGCGCTCAGCAGGGCGGACAGGCCGAGCGCGAGGACCACCATGGGCCACCAGGTGCTCACGAGGGCACCCAGGGTGACGTCCACGACGCCCAGGTGGCCGAGGAACGCCACGACCCCCACGGTCAGCAGGACCACCCCGAGGAACGCCTGGGGCAGGGAGTGCCGCACGGGATGGGTCGTGGGGGCCGGCTCGGCGGTCATGCTGTCACCGTAGCGGTGCAGGCCTCACAGGCACAGGAGCTCGTCGGTGACTCCTCGTGAGCACAGGTACGTGGCCTCGACGGTCCGCACCGTCCAGGTGCCGCCGTCCTGCACCAGGAACACCCGCAGACGTTCGCCCTCGACGGAGTCGTCGGGAAGGCCCAGGAGGTCGACCACCACCTCGCCGAGATCTCCCCCGTCGGGGAGGTCGGCGACGGTGACCCGGGGCGAGGGCGCGCCGTCGGCACGGAGCTGGGCGACCTGCTCGCCGAGACCGACCGGGTCTCCCCCGCTGGGGCGCTCGGACAGCTGGGAGGTCACGTCGTCGGTCTGCCCGAGGGTCGACAGGAAGGCGGTGTTGACCCAGCCGGTGGTCCCGGCGACCTGGACCTCGGCCCACAGGGACCCGTCCTCCAGGGACCGGTTGGTGCCCGTGGCGGTGATCTCCTCGTCCAGGGGGCCGGCGGTGTGCACCACGTCGAACTCGACTCCCGGACCGGAACGCACGTTCAGGTCGTCGTCGTGCTCGACCCCGACGACCGCGAGCGCGGTGCCGTCGTGGGGGAAGGTGTCGACCACCTCGCCGGGCAGGGTCGTGGGTGCGTCGTCGGCGTCGGTCGTGTCGTCGGGGTCGGGGGTCTCGGTGACCGTCACGGTGGGGTCGGGTTGGTCCGTGGGCTCGGCGTCGCCGGGTTCGGTGGCGCACCCGGCCAGGAGCAGGAGCGTCGTGGCCGTGAGGACCCCAGGTACCCGTCGCATGCTCCGACGGTAGCAACGGGGTGGTCGGGGGGTGGGGTGCGCCACGCGGGCGGGCGCCGGTCGGCGGGGCGCGGGCCCGGTGGTCACAGGTGGGGGGCGATCACGACCTTCAGGCCGTGGCGCGCCTGGGCGCGCGTGAAGGCGCCTACGGCGTCGGTCAGGGGTGCGGTCTCGGTGACCAGCGACGTGAGGTCGACGGTGCCGCCGGCGGCGAGCCGGACGGCCCGGGGGTACATCTCCTTCATGCGGCGTGAGAGCTTGAGGGTGAGGCCTTTGCGGCGGGCGGTCGAGGCGGGGAACGTGGTGGTGTCGGCGTCGGGGATGCCGGTGAGCACGACCGTGGCGCCGGGTGCGGCGAGCTCGACGGACAGGGCGACGGCGGCGTCGGTGCCTGCGATCTCGAGCACGACGTCCGCGCCGTGGACGCCCCGGTCCTGGGTGGTGGTGCGCAGGTGGTGGGCGGCGTCGTCGGGGTGCAGGGCGGCGTGGGCGCCGAGGGCCAGGGC
>NZ_AXCZ01000145.1 GCF_000767165.1 Cellulomonas bogoriensis 69B4 = DSM 16987 | reverse complement strand
CCGTGGGGGCGACCGGAGCGAGGACGAGGGTACACAGGAGTCTGACGTCGAGGGCTCGGGCGAGGCCCCGGGCGGTGACGGCGCCGACGGTCCCGACGGGAACGCCGGCGAACCCGCCACCGGGGAGGCCGTCGAGGGCGGCGAGGGTGAGGGTGAGGGCACCAGCAGCTCGAGCCGTCGTCGGCGTCGGCGACGCCGAAGCCGTGACCAGGGTGAGGCGGAGAGCCCGCGCAAGGCGCGGTCCGGCCGGAGCGGAAGTGACGAGGTGACCGCCCTCAAGGGGTCCACCCGCCTGGAGGCCAAGCGGCAGCGGCGGCGTGAGGGGCGCGACGCGGGACGCAGGCGTGCGGTCCTGACCGAGGCCGAGTTCCTGGCCCGGCGAGAGGCCGTGGACCGGGCGATGGTCGTGCGTGAGGCGGACGGCCGGGTGCAGATCGCCGTGCTGGAGGACGGCGTGCTCGTCGAGCACTTCGTGTCCCGCTCGGCGCAGAACGCCCAGTCCTCGATGACCGGCAACGTCTACCTGGGTCGGGTCCAGAACGTCCTGCCCAGCATGGAGGCTGCGTTCGTCGACGTGGGCAAGGGCCGCAACGCGGTCCTGTACGCCGGTGAGGTCAACTGGGACGCGGCCGGGATGGAGGGCCAGCCCCGTCGGATCGAGCAGGCGCTGAAGTCCGGTGACTCGGTGCTGGTGCAGGTGACCAAGGACCCGATCGGCCACAAGGGTGCGCGGTTGACGTCCCAGATCACGTTGGCCGGACGGTACCTGGTGTACGTCCCCGGAGGGGGCATGACGGGGATCTCGCGCAAGCTCCCCGACACCGAGCGTGCCCGTCTGAAGAAGCTCCTGAAGGAGATCGTGCCCGACGGTGCCGGTGTGATCGTCCGGACCGCTGCCGAGGGGGCCTCGGACGAGGAGCTGCGCCGGGACGTGCAGCGGCTGCAGGACCAGTGGGCCGCCATCGAGAAGAAGGCGAAGTCCGCGTCGGCGCCCGCGATCCTCCAGGGTGAGCCCGACCTGGCGATCCGGGTCGTGCGTGACATCTTCAACGACGACTTCGGCTCGTTGGTCGTCCAGGGGGACAAGGCCTGGTCGACGATCTCCGGCTACGTCGACGACATGGCCCCGGACCTGCGTGAGCGGGTGACGCGGTGGACCGACCAGCAGGACGTGTTCGCCGCGCACCGCGTGGACGAGCAGCTCGCCAAGGGGATGGACCGCAAGGTCTGGCTGCCCTCGGGAGGGTCGCTGGTCATCGACCGCACCGAGGCGATGACGGTCGTGGACGTCAACACCGGCAAGTTCACCGGTGCCGGCGGGACCCTGGAAGAGACGGTCACGCGGAACAACCTCGAGGCCGCCGAGGAGATCGTCCGCCAGCTCCGGCTGCGGGACATCGGCGGGATCATCGTGATCGACTTCATCGACATGGTGCTCGAGTCCAACCGTGACCTCGTGCTCCGCCGGCTGGTCGAGTGCCTGGGCCGGGACCGGACCAAGCACCAGGTCGCCGAGGTGACCTCGCTGGGGCTCGTCCAGATGACCCGCAAGCGTGTCGGTCAGGGTCTGGTCGAGGCGTTCAGCGAGACGTGCGACCACTGCCACGGTCGCGGGTTCATCGTGCACGCCGACCCCGTCGAGGCCAAGGGTGGTGGTGAGCAGAAGGCCGAGCAGTCCGGTGAGGGCAAGAAGCCCCGCCGCAAGAAGGCCGCGGCTGCTGCGCCGGCGGTCAGCGTGCCGGTGCTCCCTGAGGCCAGGGAGGCGGTCAAGGCGACCCTGGCGACCATCGCAGCCGCAGCCGCGCACGCTCACGACGACGAGGGTGAGGGTTCCGGGCCGGACGGGAGCGAGACGATCGCGCCCGCGCCGGAAGGCGGCGAGGCCGGCGCCGGTGACCAGGGCGAGGGCCCGGCCTGAGCATTTGACCGTGCAAGGTGCGTTCCGTACTCTTGGACGTCGGCGCGTTCTGGCGCGTGCGACCGTGCGCGCCCCGATGGTCGGGTCATCCCGACCCTCGCGCGGCGCTCCCCGAGATCTGAGCACGCCCCACACGTATGACCGTGGTTCGACGAGTAGAGATGAGCATCAACGTGGTGTACGCGATCGTCAAGACTGGTGGCCGCCAGGAGAAGGTGTCGGTCGGCGACGTCGTCGTCGTGGACCGTCTGGCCGGTGACGCCGGGTCGACAGTCCAGCTGCCCGCGCTGCTGCTCGTCGACGGGGAGAAGGTGACGTCCGACGCTGAGGCCCTGGCCAAGGTGACCGTGACCGCCGAGATCGTCCGGGCCGAGAAGGGCCCGAAGATCGACATCCTCAAGTACAAGAACAAGACCGGCTACCGGGTGCGTCAGGGCCACCGGCAGAAGCTGACCCGTCTGAAGGTCACCGGCATCAAGTGAGCTGACGGCTCCGGCCGGCACTCCACCCTCCGTCAGCACAGCGCGAAAGCAGGTCAGTCATGGCACACAAGAAGGGCGCGAGCTCCTCGCGGAACGGGCGCGACTCCAACGCACAGCGTCTCGGTGTCAAGCGTTTCGGCGGGCAGCTCGTCAACGCCGGTGAGATCATCGTCCGCCAGCGCGGCACCCACTTCCACCCTGGCGTGAACGTCGGGCGCGGTGGGGACGACACCCTGTTCGCCCTCACCCCGGGTGCGGTCAAGTTCGGTGTGCGTCGGGGCCGCAAGGTCATCGACATCGTCGCCGCCAACGCCTGACCAGTCTTCCCACGAAGGGGCGCACCGTTCGGGTGCGCCCCTTCGTCGTCCCAGGGCAGCCTCCCTGCCCCAGGCCCACCTGAAGGGAGCCCACCGTGGCCACGTTCGTCGACCGCGTCGTCCTGCACGTATCGGGTGGCGACGGAGGTCACGGCTGCGCCTCCATCAGGCGTGAGAAGTTCAAGCCCCTCGCCGGGCCCGACGGAGGCAACGGCGGTGACGGCGGCGACGTCGTCCTCGAGGTCGACGCCCAGGTCACCACCCTTCTCGAGTACCACCACTCGCCCCACCGGCACGCCCCGGGCGGCACGCAGGGCATGGGGGACAACCGGCAGGGCGGTGCCGGCGAGGACCTGGTCCTGAAGGTCCCGGACGGCACGGTGGTGAAGGACCCGGACGGCCAGGTCCTCGCCGATCTCGTGGGTGCCGGGACGCGACTGGTCATCGCCGCGGGCGGGCGCGGAGGGCTGGGGAACGCCAGCCTCGCCTCCCCGCGGCGCAAGGCTCCGGGCTTCGCGCTCCTGGGCGAACCGGGCGAGAGCCAGGACGTGGTCCTGGAGCTGAAGACGATCGCCGACGTGGCGCTCGTGGGGTACCCGAGCGCCGGCAAGTCGAGCCTGGTCGCGGCGATCTCCGCCGCCCGGCCCAAGATCGCCGACTACCCCTTCACGACGCTCGTGCCGAACCTCGGGGTCGTGCAGGCGGGTTCGGCACGCTACACGGTCGCCGACGTCCCTGGGCTCATCCCCGGGGCGTCGCAGGGCAAGGGCCTTGGCCTGGAGTTCCTCCGGCACGTCGAGCGCTGCGCCGTCCTGGTGCACGTGCTGGACTGCGCCACCCTGGAACCCGGCCGCGACCCGGTCAGCGACCTGGACGTCATCGAGGCCGAGCTGGCGGCCTACTCCGGGGACCTGGAGGTCTCGGGCGGGGTGCCGCTGACCGAGCGCCCTCGGCTCGTGGTCCTCAACAAGATCGACGTCCCGGAGGCCCGGGACCTCGCCGAGATGGTCCGTCCCGACCTAGAGGCGCGTGGTCTCACGGTCCATGAGATCTCGACCGCCAGCCACGAGGGTCTGCGCGAGCTGACGTTCGCCCTGGCCCGGGTGGTGGGTCAGGCGCGGGCGGACGCCCCGCCGGCGGTGCCCGCACGAGTCGTCCTGAGGCCACGGGCCGTGGACGAGGCGGGCTTCACCGTGACCCGTCACGACAGCCCGGACCGCACCTGGTTCCAGGTGCGCGGCGCGAAGCCGGAACGCTGGGTGCGCCAGACGCAGTTCTCCAACGACGAGGCCGTGGGCTACCTCGCCGACCGGCTCGCCCGGCTCGGTGTCGAGGAGAAGCTGTTCTCCGCCGGCGCCACACCCGGAGCCGAGGTCGTCATCGGGGACGAGCGTGACGGGGTGGTGTTCGACTGGGAGCCCACCCTGCAGACCGGCTCGGAGCTCCTCGGCGGTCCCCGCGGCACGGACCTGCGCCTGGAGGAGCGGAACCGCCCCACGCGTGCGGACAAGAGGCACGAGTACAAGGAGCGGATGGACGCGAAGGCCGAGGCCAGGGCCGAGCTCTGGACCGAGCGCGAGGCAGGTCGGTGGACCTCCCCGGAGGACGAGTGATCACCCGACGTCCCGACCTCGCCGACGCCCGCCGGGTGGTGGTGAAGGTCGGGTCGTCGTCCCTCACCGGTACGGACGGCCGCCTGGACACCGGTGCGCTGGGTCGGCTCGTGGACGTGCTCGCCGACCGCGTGCGGTCAGGTCACCAGGTCGTCCTGGTGACCTCCGGTGCGATCGCGGCCGGCATCGGGCCGTTGGGCCTGGCTCGACGGCCGCGGGACCTGGCGACGGCCCAGGCGGCCGCCTCGGTGGGGCAGGGGCTGCTCCTGGCCCGCTACACCGACGCGTTCGCGCGGCACGGGCTGCAGGTCGGGCAGGTGCTGCTGACCGCGGAGGACACGATCCGGCGCGGCCACTACCGCAACGCCCAGCGCGCCCTCGAGCGGCTCCTGGACCTGGGTGTGGTCCCCGTGGTCAACGAGAACGACACGGTGGCGACGGATGAGATCCGCTTCGGTGACAACGACCGTCTCGCGGCGCTCGTCTCGCACCTGGTCCGTGCCGACGCGCTCGTCCTGCTGACCGACGTCGACGGGCTCCACGACGGGCCACCCAGCCGGCCCGGCTCGCGCCGGATCAGCACCGTCGACGGTCCGCAGGACCTGGAGGGCGTGGTCGTCACCGCGCGGGGGAGCGCGGTGGGAACCGGGGGCATGGTCACCAAGCTCGCTTCGGTCGCCATCGCGACCGGGACTGGGATCCCCGTGGTCCTCACCGCGGCACCGCAGGTCCGTGCGGCGTTGGCGGGGCGCGAGGTCGGGACCTGGTTCAGCGCCACGGGCCGGCGCATGTCCCGGCGGCGCCTGTGGCTCGCCCACGCCGCGCGCAGCCACGGCAGGGTCGTGCTCGACGACGGTGCCGTGCGCGCCGTGGTCGAGCGGCGCACGTCGTTGCTGCCGGCCGGGATCACGGCCGTCGAGGGGGAGTTCGACGCGGGGGACGTGGTGGAGCTGTCCGACGCCCAGGGGCGCGTGGTCGCGCGCGGGCTGGTGTCGTACGGCTCCCAGGAGCTGCCCGACCTCATGGGGAGCACCACCACCGAGCTCGTCGAGCGACTGGGTGCCGGGTACGACCGCGAGGTGGTCCACGCCGACGACCTCGTGGTCGTCCACACCCCCCGGTAGTGCCTATCCTGCGGGGATGACGACCACGGCCAGCCCCACCGGACCGACTGCGACCACGACCGGCACCACGACGGTTCCCGTCGAGGTCGAGGAGGCCGTGCGGGCCGTGGCCCGACGGGCGCGCGTGGCGGCGCGGGCGCTGGCACGCGCCGACCGGGCGACCAAGGACAGCGCGCTGCACGCGATGGCTGACGCCCTGGTGGCCGGGGCGCAGGAGGTGGTCGCCGCCAATGCCGTGGACCTGGAGCGCGGGCGTGCCGCAGGGACGAGCGCAGGGTTGCTGGACCGGCTCGCCCTCACCCCTGAGCGCATCGAGGCGATCGCCGGCGCCCTGCGGGACCTGGCGGCGCTGCCCGACCCGGTGGGTGAGGTGGTGCGCGGCTCGACCCTGCCGAACGGTCTGCGGCTGCGGCAGGTGCGGGTGCCCCTGGGCGTGGTCGGGATGATCTACGAGGCCCGCCCCAACGTGACGGTCGACGCCGCCGGGCTCGCCCTCAAGAGCGGCAACGCCGCGATCCTGCGCGGCGGCACCGCGGCGTCCGGCTCGAACACCGTGATCGTGCGGGTGCTGGGGGAGGCGCTGGAGTCGGTCGGGCTCCCTGCTGACTGCGTGCAGTCCATCGACGAGCACGGCCGCCCCGGTGCCGTGGCCCTGATGCACGCCCGCGGGCTGGTCGACCTGCTGGTCCCGCGGGGCGGTGCGGACCTGATCCGTACGGTCGTGGCCGAGGCGACCGTCCCGGTGGTGGAGACGGGTACGGGCAACTGCCACCTGTACGTCGACGCAGGCGCCGACCCGTCGATGGCGCTGCCGATCCTCATGAACTCCAAGACCCAGAGGGTGGGGGTGTGCAACGCCGTCGAGACGTTGCTGGTCCACGCCGATGTGGCCGAGACCTTCCTCCCGTCGGCGCTGGAGGCTCTCTCCGGCGCCGACGTCGTCGTCCACGGGGACGAGCGGACCGCACGGTCCGCTCCGGACGGGGTCCACGTGGTGCCCGCGACCGACGAGGACTGGGCCACGGAGTACCTGTCGCTGGACATCGCGGTGCGGGTGGTGCCGGACCTCGACGCTGCGGTGGAGCACATCCGGGCCTGGTCCTCGGGGCACACCGAGGCGATCGTGACCGGCGACCTGCGGGCGGCGGACCGGTTCGTGGCCGAGGTCGACTCGGCGGCGGTGATCGTCAACGCCTCCACCAGGTTCACCGACGGCGGTCAGTTCGGGCTGGGCGCCGAGATCGGCATCTCGACGCAGAAGATGCACGCCCGTGGCCCGATGGGGCTGCCGGAGCTGACGACCACCCAGTGGGTCGTCCACGGGGACGGCCACGTCCGGGGCTGACCCGTGGGTCCCAAGCGGTGGGGGTTCGCCC
>NZ_AXCZ01000350.1 GCF_000767165.1 Cellulomonas bogoriensis 69B4 = DSM 16987 | reverse complement strand
ACTTGACCGATCCCGCGGCCCGCGCGGGAGAGCCGTGGAACCTGGAGGTCCGACGTGCACGTTGCAGTGGTCACCGCTGAGCAGGCAGAGGTCGTCAACCACCTGCCGATGGCCCCGGAGGCTTACGGGCTGATCGGGTTCGGTGCCCTCATGGTGCTGCTGGCGGTCACGTTCGCCTTCCGCAGCGTCGGCTCGGGTCACTGACCGACCTCACGTCCACGCGTACCTGGAGGAAGCCAGCGGCATGAGTCAGCACCGACCGAGGATCGGGGTGATGGGGGGCACGTTCGATCCCATCCACCACGGCCACCTGGTCGCTGCGAGCGAGGCCGCCGCCCAGCTCGAGCTCGACGAGGTCGTGTTCGTCCCGACCGGCCGCCCCTCGCTCAAGCAGCACCCTGGGGTGACCTCCGCCGAGCACCGGTACCTGATGACGGTGATCGCGACCGCCTCGAACCCCCGGTTCACGGTCAGCCGGGTGGACGTGGACAGGCCGGGACTGACCTACACCGTCGACACGCTCGTGGACATCCAGCGTGAGCGTCCCGGCGCGGACCTCCACTTCATCACCGGAGCCGACGCCCTGGAGCAGATACTGCAGTGGAAGGACGCCGACCAGCTCTGGTCGATGGCGCACTTCGTGGCCGTCACGCGTCCCGGGCACACGTTGTCCGTGGAGCACGTGCCGGTGGGTGCGGTGACCCAGCTCGAGGTGCCGGCTCTGGCGATCTCGTCGACGGACTGCAGGGCCCGCGCCGAGCGTGGGGAACCGGTCTGGTACCTGGTACCCGACGGTGTGGTCCAGTACATCGCCAAGCACAACCTCTACCGGGGGCATCATGAGTGAGCTCTCGGGCGGCGAACGACGCCGCCGGCGTGAGGAGGAACGTCGACGACTCGCGGCGCTCGAGGCGGAGGCAGGGCACCCCGGCGGGGCAGACCCGGTCGGTCGGCCGTTGTCCAGGCGTGAACTGCGCGAGCGCGCCCAGGCCGAGGCGGCGGCCCACGCCGTTCAGCAGGAGAACCAGCACCGGCCCACCGCCCCGCCGCCGCCCGAGCGGTCCAGGCGCCCCGC
>NZ_AXCZ01000129.1 GCF_000767165.1 Cellulomonas bogoriensis 69B4 = DSM 16987 | reverse complement strand
CGTCGTCCAGCAGCCCGTCCGGGCGGCGCCGCAGCCGGCGCACCTCGTCGGTGCCGAGATCGGCGGCCAGGACGTACCGGCCGTCCGGGGACAGCATGGTGGAGTGCGCGTGGGGGGCCTCCTGGCGGTCCGCGCGCGGGCCCGAGCCCTGGTGCCCGTGGACCTGCACCGGCCCGCCCGAGGCCAGGACCTGGGCCGTGAACCGGCCGTCCGCGTCCAGGGGAAGCACCGAGACCGTGCCCGACCCGTAGGTGGCGACGTACAGCGCCTGCTCGGTCACCAGCAGGTGGCACGGCGAGTCACCGCCAGCCGCGACGGTCGCGACCGGGACCAGCCCCTCGCCGACCACCTCCAGCGCCGTGACCGTGCCCGGGGCGGTCTCGGACGCCGCGTAGAGCATCCCGCCCGGACCCCGCGCGAGGAACGACGGTGCGGGGAGCGCCGCCGCCAGGGCACCGGTCAGACCGCCGGTCCTCGGGTCCAGGCGCAGCCGCCAGATCCCTTCGCCCTGGCCCGCGGGTCCCTCCGGGCCCGAGGGCGGGTACGCGCCCAGCCACAACGCCGTCTCCCCCATGGGCCGGACCATACCGGCCCGTCCCACGGGGGAGCGACGATCAGCGGTGCGGGTACCTCAGCGGGTCCCGGCCCGCCGCTTGTTGATCAGGTCGAAGGCCACCGCCAGCAGCAGCACCAGGCCCTTGATGGCCTGCTGCCAGGCTGCGTCGACCGCCATGATCGACAGGCCCATGTTCAGCACACCCATGATCAGGGCGCCCACGATCGCGCCCGAGACCCGACCGATGCCACCGGTGACCGCCGTACCGCCGATGAAGCACGCGGCGATCGCGTCGAGCTCGTACATGGTTCCCGCGGCGGCGACCGCAGCACCGGCGCGGGACGTGGTGACCACGGCCGCCACACCCGCCAGGAACCCGATGTTGACGAAGATCCAGAAGTTCATCCGGCGTGTGTTCACCCCGGACAAGATCGCCGCGTGCAGGTTCCCGCCGATCGCGTACACGTGCCGGCCGAACACCGTCCGGCTCATGATGAACGAGTACAGGACGATCAGGACACCCACCACGATCAGCACGATCGGCGAGCCGCCGGTGCTGCCGGCCAGGACCCACGCGAACCCGGCGATCATCGCCGAGAAGATCACGGCCTTGGCGATGAACGCCCCGAACGGCTCGGTGTGCAGCTCGTTGCGCTGCAACGAGCGCCGGGCCCGCACCTGGCTGCCGACCAGCGCCGCGATGGCGACCGCGCCGAGCGCCAACGTCACCACGTCCCGGTTGGCTATGAACCCCAGGAAGTTGGGGACCGACCCGTTGGAGATCTGGACGAACGGGCTGGGGAACCCGGCGACCGTCACACCCACCAGGACGATCGCGAGCCCACGGAAGATCAGCATGCCGGCCAGGGTCACGATGAACGCCGGTATGCCCACGTAGGCGACCCAGAAGCCCTGCCAGGCACCCACCAGCGCCCCGAGCAGAAGCCCGATGAGGACCGCCACCAGCCACGGCGCCCCCAGGTCCTTCATCGCCAGGGCCACCACCCCGCCGACGAACGCGACCACCGACCCGACCGACAGGTCGATGTGGCCGGCGATGATGACGATCACCATGCCGATCGCGAGGATCATCACGTACGCGTTCTGCTGGACCAGGCTCGCGAGGTTGTTCGGCATCAGGAGCCGACCGTCGGTCAGCACCTGGAACAGGAGCACGATCATGACCAGGGCGCCCATGATCCCGTACTGCCGGACGTCACCGCCCAGGCTCTGCTTGAGGCTCTTCATCGGGCCACTTCCTTCTCCATGGTCATGTATCGCATGAGGGACTCCTGCGTCGCGTCCTCGCGGGCGAGCTCCCCGGTGATGCGGCCCTGGCTCAGGGCGTAGATCCGGTCACAGGTGCCGAGCAGCTCGGGCAGCTCGGAGGAGATGACGATCACGGCCTTCCCGGCCTCCGCCAGGCGGTTGATGATCGTGTAGATCTCGAACTTGGCGCCCACGTCGATCCCGCGGGTCGGCTCGTCGAGGATGAGGACGTCCGGGTCGGTGAAGATCCACTTGCTCAGGACGACCTTCTGCTGGTTGCCGCCGGACAGGTTGCCCACCAGGACGTCGACCGTCGGGGCCTTGATGTTCATGTCCAGCCGGTAGCGCCCCGCGATGCGGGCCTCGCCGCTGGGGTCCACGACCCCCCACTGCGAGATCTTGCCCAGCGCCGAGGCGCTGATGTTGCGCTTGATGTCGTCGATGAGGTTCAACCCGTACCGTTTGCGGTCCTCGGTGGCGTAGGCCAGGCCGTGGCGGATCGCCTCCTGGACGGTGCGGGGAGAGATCTGCTTGCCGTCCTTGATCAGACGTCCGGAGATGTTGCTGCCGTAGGAGCGCCCGAAGACGCTCATGGCGAGCTCGGTGCGCCCGGCACCCATCAGACCCGCGATCCCCACGACCTCGCCCCGCCGCACCGACAAGGTGGCGCGGTCGACCACGACCCGCTCGTGCTGGATCGGGTGATGGACCGTCCAGTCCTCGATCCGCAGGGCCTCCTCACCTATGGTGACCGACCGCTCCGGGAACCGGTTGTCGAGCGGACGCCCGACCATGCCGCGGATGATGCGCTCCTCGGTCACCGGCTCCTCGCCGTGCATGTCGAGGGTCTCGATCGTCTGCCCGTCCCGGATGACCGTCGTGGCGTCGGCGATCGAGGCGATCTCGTTGAGCTTGTGGCTGATGATGATGCAGGTGATCCCCTGGCCCTTCAGGCTGCGGATCAGGTCCAGCAGGTGGGCGCTGTCGTCGTCGTTCAACGCCGCCGTCGGCTCGTCGAGGATCAGCAGCTTGACCCGCTTGGACAACGCCTTGGCGATCTCGACCAGCTGCTGCTTGCCGACACCGATGTCCACGATCTTGGTGTCCGGGCTCTCGGAGAGGCCCACGCGGGCCAGCAGGCGCGCGGCCTCGACGTTGGTGCGGGTCCAGTCGATGACGCCGCGCCTGGCCTGCTCGTTGCCGAGGAAGATGTTCTCGGCGATCGACAGGTAGGGGCTGAGGGCCAGCTCCTGGTGGATGATCACGATGCCGCGGCCCTCGCTGTCGCGGATCGTGCGGAACTCGCAGGGCTCGTCCTCGAAGAGGATGTCGCCCTCGTAGCTGCCATGCGGGTAGATCCCGGACAGGACCTTCATCAGCGTGGACTTGCCAGCGCCGTTCTCACCGCAGATCGCGTGCACGGTGCCGCGCTGCACGCGCAGGGTGACGTCCTGGAGGGCCTTGACGCCCGGGAAGGTCTTGGTGATGCCCCGCATCTCGAGGATCGTGCTGTCGCTCGACATGTCTGCTCACGTCTCTGTGGTGGGGTCCCGGTCAGGGCCGGGCGGGGTCGCCGGGGGTGGGCCCGGCCGGTGGGGGTCTCCCACCGGCCGGACCGCCGTGACGACGGTTCGCCCGGGTGCGGGCGGTGCTACCGACGTCCGGGTCTCAGAGACCCAGCTCGTCCGCGGTGTAGAACTCCGAGCCGACGAGGGCTTCGCCGACCTGGTCGGGGGTCACGACCTGCGGGGGAAGCAGGTAGGTCGGGACGACCTTCACGCCGTTGTCGTACGTCTCGGTGTCGTTGACCGCGACCTCGTGGCCCTGGAGCAGCTGGTCGACCATCGCGGCGACCTGCGTGCCCAGGCTGCGGGTGTCCTTCCACACGGTCATCGACTGCTTGCCGGCGAGCATGTTCTGCACGTTCGCCAGGTCGGCGTCCTGACCGGTGAGGATCGGCCAGTCCTCGTCGACGACGTAGCCGGCACCCTCCAGCGCCTGGGCGATGCCGAGGGCCAGGGAGTCGTTGGGCGACAGGACCACGTCGATCTTGTCGTCGGTGTAGAAGGAGTTGATGCGGTTCTGCATCTCGGACTGCGCGGTCTCGGAGGACCAGCCCTGGATGCCGATGCTGGCCCACTGGTCGTTGCTCGCCGGGGACTTGCCCGACGGGACGACCAGCTGCCCGGACTCCACGTAGGGCAGGAGGACGTCCCACGCCCCGGAGAAGAAGAACCGGGCGTTGTTGTCGTCGGGCGAGCCGGCGAACGGCTCGAGGTTGAACGGGCCCTCGCCGTCGGCCAGACCGAGCTGGTCCTCGATGTAGCGGCCCTGCTCCTGACCGACCCGGTAGTTGTCGAACGTGGCGTAGAAGTCCACGTCCTCGGTCTCGTTGATGAGCCGGTCGTAGGCGATGACGGCGATGTCCTGGCTCGAGGCCTCGGCCAGCACCGGGCCCAGGGCGGTGCCGTCGATCGAGGCGATGACCAGCACGTCGGCACCCTGGTTGATCATGTTCTGGATCTGGGTGATCTGCTGGTCGACCTTGTTGTCCGCGTACTGCAGGGACGTCTCGTAGCCGGCCTCGCCCAGCAGCCGCTCCAGGTGCGCGCCGTCGTTGTTCCAGCGCTGGAGGCTGCGGGTCGGCATCGCGATCCCGACCATGCCGCCCTCGGTCGCCTCGGCGGCGGGGCCGTCGGACTCGGGGTCGGTGGTGCGCTCGCTCGTGCACGCTCCCAGCGCCAGCACGAGCGCGGCCCCGGTGGCCAGGGCCATGACCTTCGTGGTTCTGAACGACATCGTTGTCACCCTTCGGTTGTACGACGCACCGGTCGGTGCGCGGCAGCCTCGCCACGACGCCGGCGTGCGGGTCGCCCTCTCCTGCGAGGGCGGGCTGGCCGGCGGCTCCCTGCCCGCCCGACGGGCGGCGTGGGGACGCTGTTTGTTGCGGGGATGAACTAACTCATCCGTTGGCTTAATTTAATGAAGTCAACGGTTCCGGGACAAGCCTGGAGGCATCCGAAAGAGGTCACGATCCGGTCACGGACCGGAGCCGGGGGCAGGCTGAGGCAGGCTCAGGCAGGGTGCAGGACGTCCTCGCCGGCCCAGCCCGCCGGGTCGTCCACCAAGGTCTCCAGGACCGCCAGGGCACCGCCGGTCATCGCCGGGAACTGACCCGCGACCGCGACGCTCAGCTCGACGGTCGACCACTGCGCCGTGATCACCCGGCGTCGCAGCTGCTCGACCACCGGCTCGCGCAGGTGCTCGGCGAGCTGGGCGTAGATCCCGCCCAGCACCACGTGGTGCACGTCCACGATGTTCACCACGTTGGCCAGTGCCGTCCCCAGCGCACGACCCGCGTCCGCCAGCACGCCCCGCACCGCCTCGTCACCCGCCGCGGCGGCGAGCAGGTCCTGGACCGACGTGCTGCGCGCCAGCCCGGCCCTCGCGAGGATCGCGTCCTGACCGGCGAACGACTCCAGCGTCCCGCCGTCCTCGAACGCCCCGCTCGTCCCCAGGACCAGGTGGCCGATCTCACCGCTCCAGCCGTGCCGCCCGCCGAAGATCGTGCCGTCCAGCACGATCGCACCCCCGACCCCCACCTCACCCGAGACGTACACGAAGCTCGTGGGCCCGCTCACCCGGCGGGCGTGGGCCTCGGCGCGGGCCGCCAGGTTCGCCTCGTTCATCAGCCGGGGGGGCATGCCCGCGAGCACCGGGTGGGCCGCCAGCAGCCCGACCACGTCGACCTCGCGCCACCCCAGGTTCGGCGCGACCCGCAGCGGGCCGGTGACCGTGTCCACCAGACCCGGCAGCGCCAGCGCCGAGCCCACCAGGGCCACGCCGTCCGCCGACAGCAGCGCCAGGACCGCACCCGCGAGCCGTGCGAGCCGGTCCAGGACCTCGCCGGGCTCGCTCCCCCGGAAGTCCCCCAGCTCGATGCGCTCGCTGATCACCCGTCCGGCCAGGTCCAGGGCCCGCACGCCCAGGTAGTCGACGTTGACCTCCATCCCGACGGCGGCGACCGTGCCCCGCGCCGGGACCAGCGGCACCGCGGGACGGCCCGCACGGTGGCCCACGACCGGCTCGAGCTCGGCCACCAGCCCGGCCGCCAGGAGCCGGTCGACCAGGGCCGAGACGGTCGCGCGGGTCAGGCCCGTGGCCGCCGCGACGTCCGCTCGCGACACCGGGGTGGGCGCGTCGATGATGTGACGGAGGGTCAGTCCCAGGTTGTGGTGCCGCAGCGACTGCTGGCGCGCGGCCCTGGTCGCGGCCCCACGGCCGCTCAGGCGCGGCTCAGGGCCGACCTGAGTCGACCCCGGGACGTCCATGCCCTTGACCCTACCCGCCGGACCGCATAAGTTCAGCGAGACAACAAATAGCGGGGCCTGCTGTGCTGGAGCCTCGCCACCCATCACTCGTCGGCACGACCGACGCCGTTCTCATCGAGGAGAGCCACACTCATGGCGCCCAAGCCCACACCCGCTGACAAGTTCTCCTTCGGTCTGTGGACCGTCGGCTGGAACGCTCAGGACCAGTTCGGCTCGGCCACCCGGCCGTGGCTGGACCCGGTCACCTCCGTGCACAAGCTCGCCGAGCTCGGCGCGGCGCACGTGACCTTCCACGACGACGACGTCGTGCCGTTCGGCTCCGACGCCGCCGAGCGCGACCGGATCCTCACCCGCTTCAAGGGTGCTCTGGAGGAGACCGGCGTCACCGTCGAGATGGTCACCACCAACACCTTCAGCCACCCGATCTTCAAGGACGGGGCGTTCACCTCCAACGACCGCCGCGTGCGCCGCTACGCGCTGCGCAAGATCCTCCGCAACGTCGACCTGGCCGCCGAGCTCGGCGCGGACTGCTTCGTCATGTGGGGTGGCCGTGAGGGCGCCGAGTACGACTCGGCCAAGGACCTCAACGCCGCGCACGACCGTTACGCCGAGGGCGTCGACGCCGTCGCCGGCTACATCAAGGACAAGGGCTACGGCCTGCGGATCGCGATCGAGCCGAAGCCGAACGAGCCCCGCGGCGACATCATCCTCCCGACCGTCGGGCACGCCCTCGGCTTCATCGCCAAGCTCGAGCACGGCGACATCGTGGGCCTGAACCCGGAGACCGGGCACGAGCAGATGGCCGGCCTGAACTACACCTCGGGCCTGGCCCAGGCGCTGTGGGCCGACAAGCTGTTCCACATCGACCTCAACGGCCAGCGGTCCATCAAGTACGACCAGGACCTGGTGTTCGGCCACGGCGACCTGTTCTCGGCGTTCGCGACCGTGGACCTGGTCGAGAACGGCTTCCCCAGCGGTGGCCCGAAGTACGACGGCCCCCGCCACTTCGACTACAAGCCCTCGCGCACCGAGGACTTCGAGGGCGTGTGGGCCTCGGCCGAGGCGAACATCCGCACCTACCTCATCCTCAAGGAGCGCGCGCAGGCCTTCCGCGCCGACCCCGAGGTCCAGGAGGCCCTCGAGGCCGCGGGTGTGTTCGACCTGGCCAAGCCCACCCTGGCCGAGGGCGAGACCCTGCAGGACCTGCTGAACGACAAGAGCGCCTACGAGGAGCTCGACGTGGACGCCGTCGCCGAGCGCGGCTTCCACTTCGTGCGCCTCAACCAGCTGGCCCTCGAGCACGCGCTCGGCGCCCGCTGACCTGTTCCACCCCGGGCCGGGGGCGGGGGCCTGTCCCCCCGCCCCCGGCCTTCTCTCATCCCACGCAAGGCCCGCCCCGCGCGGGCACACCCTTGAGGAGGAACGATGGCGCTCGTCGCCGGCGTGGACTCGTCCACGCAGTCCTGCAAGGTCGTCATCCGCGACGCCGAGACCGGTGAGCTGGTCCGCACCGGCCGCGCGTCGCACCCCGACGGCACCGAGGTCCACCCCCACCACTGGTGGGACGCCCTGACCACCGCGCTCGAGCAGGCCGGAGGCCTGGACGACGTCGCCGCGGTGGCCGTCGGCGGTCAGCAGCACGGCATGGTCGCCCTGGACGCCCAGGGCGAGGTCGTGCGGCCCGCCCTGCTGTGGAACGACACCCGCTCGGCCGCGGCCGCGGCCCAGCTCATCGACGAGCTCGGTGCCGACGGCGACGG
>NZ_AXCZ01000127.1 GCF_000767165.1 Cellulomonas bogoriensis 69B4 = DSM 16987 | reverse complement strand
CCACGCGCGCGGGGGGTGCTGGGGTCGCACGTCGGTGCCTCCTCTCGGCGGACGTCCCCACGCTACGTGCGGCACGGCCCGCCGTCGCGCCGCACGTCGACCGGGCCTAGCCTCACCGGGAGGGACGTGCTGCGGGGACGGAGGGGTCGGTGGCGGCTGACGGCGGCGGGCGGGGTCGACTCGTTGCGCTCGACGTCGCGCGTGCGGTGGCGATCGTGGGGATGCTCCTGGTCAACAGCGGCCCGGAGCACATGGACGGGGCGTGGGGGTACGTGTGGACCTCGGCGCACGGGCGGGCGTCGCTGCTGTTCGTGCTGCTGGCGGGGGTGGGGACGTCGTTGCTGGCCAGGGGTCGACCGCGGCTGGTGGACCATGCTGGGATCCTGGCGTGGCGCTCGGCGCTGCTGCTGGCGATCGGGGTGCTCCTGGGGCTGCTGGACCACCAGGCACAGGTGATCCTCCCGACGTACGCCCTGCTGTTCGCGCTGGCGATCGTCCTGGTGCGGGTTCCCACACGGTGGTTGGTCGTGGGCGCGGCGGTGGGTGGCGTGGTGGGTCCCGTCCTGGTGCTGGTGGTGCTGCAGCTCACGGAGCGGGTGTACGACCGGACGAACGGGGCGAAGGCCGAGGACCCGGTGGAGGCGCTGGACACGCTGGTGATGACGGGGCCCTACCCGCTGGTCACCTGGTTGGTGCCGTTCGTGGTGGGGATGCTGATCGGACGTGCGGACCTGCGTGGGCCGCGCACGGCCTGGGCGATGGTGGGGTGGGGCGCCGCTGCGGCCGTGGTGGCGCTGGTCGTCTCGCGGGGGCTGGTGCGGCTGGTGGGGGCGCCCACGAGCCGGGCGGGGTTCGACCACCTCGTGGTCCTCACCCCGCACAGCCAGATGCCGTTGTGGCTGCTCGGGAGCACCGGGGCGGCGGTGGTGGTCCTGGGCGTGGCGCTGGTGGCGACGCCCTCCCTGGGACGACTGTCACGGCCGTTGGCGAGCACGGGGCAGCTGGCCCTGACGGCGTACGTGGGCCACCTGCTGGTGCTGCACCTGCTCCCGGACCGGCCCCTGGTGACCGTCGGGGCGCTGGAGGTGCCGCTGGCCGTCCCGCTGGTCCTGGGCACCGTCCTGCTGGCGTGGGCATGGCGGGCGGTGTTCCCGTGGGGCCCGGCGGAGGTCCTCATGCGTCCGCCGTGGGTGTGGGCCGCCGAGCGTCGTAGGGTCAGATCTCAGCCCGCTCCAGGAGGTCGGTGACCAGCGCCGCGACGGGTGAGCGCTCGGAGCGCGTCAGGGTGACGTGGGCGAACAGGGGGTGGCCCTTGAGTGTCTCGATGACCGCCGCGACCCCGTCATGACGCCCGACGCGGAGGTTGTCCCGCTGGGCGACGTCGTGGGTGAGGACCACGCGTGACCCCTGCCCGATCCGGGACAGGACGGTCAGCAGGACGTTGCGCTCCAACGACTGGGCCTCGTCGACGATCACGAACGCGTCGTGCAGCGACCTGCCGCGGATGTGGGTCAGGGGCAGGACCTCCAGCAGGTCTCGTGCCACGACCTCGTCCATGACGTCCCCGGGGACCAGGGCGCCGAGGGTGTCGAAGACGGCCTGGGCCCAGGGGTTCATCTTCTCGGCCTCGGTTCCGGGCAGGTAGCCGAGCTCCTGGCCGCCCACGGCGTACAGGGGCCGGAACACCAGGACCTTGCGGTGCCGACGGCGCTCGAGGACGGCCTCGAGCCCGGCGCACAGCGCCAGGGCCGACTTGCCGGTGCCCGCCCGGCCGCCCATGGAGACGATGCCGACCTCCTCGTCGAGAAGGAGGTCGATGGCGATGCGCTGCTCGGCGCTGCGACCGTGGACGCCGAACACCTCCTGGTCGCCGCGGATCAGGCGCAGGTGCTTGTCCGCGGTGACCCGGGCCAGTGCCGAGCCGCGGGGTGAGTGCAGGACCACCCCGGTGTGGCAGATCAGGGGGCCGGGCTCCTGCCCGGTGAGGTCGAGCTCGGTCAGGTCCAGCCGGTCGGACTCCCACAGCTGGGCCATGTGCTGCTCGGAGACCTGGAGGGTGGTGGTACCGGTCCAGCCCGAGTCCACGGCCAGCTCGGCGCGGTACTCGGCGGCGTCCAGGCCGACGGCAGCGGCTTTGATGCGCAGGGGCAGGTCCTTGGAAACCAGGGTGACGTCGGCGCCCTCGTCGGCGAGGCTGCGGGCCACGGTGAGGATGCGGGTGTCGTTGTCGCCCAGGCGGAAGCCGGTCGGCAGGACGGTGGGGTCGACGTGGTTGAGCTCGACCCGCAGCGTGCCGCCCTGGTCCCCGACCGGAACCGGGTGGTCCAGGCGACCGTGGAGCAGGCGCAGGTCGTCCAGCAGGCGCAGGGCCGAGCGCGCGAAGTACCCGAGCTCGGCGTGGTGGCGCTTGGCCTCCAGCTCGGTGATCACCACGACCGGGAGCACGACGTCGTGCTCGTCGAACCTGTGCACCGCCCTCGGGTCGGACAGCAGGACCGAGGTGTCCAGGACGTAGGTGCGCGTGCCGCTCGTGGCCATGCCGTTCTCCCCACCCGGGCGACGGGGCGTCGCCCGATGCCCAGACGGTACGCCTGCGCCGTCCGCCTCAGGTGTCGTCCACGGCCGTGTTGCTCCGGAAGTTCACCCGATCGTCACGTGCGGCTACCGTCCCAGGCGACGCTCGCGGGCTGCGTAGGAGCGCAGCGCCCGCAGGAAGTCCACGCGCCGGAAGTCGGGCCAGTAGGCCTCGCAGAAGTAGAACTCCGAGTGGGCGGACTGCCACAGCAGGAACCCGCCCAGGCGCTGCTCACCGGAGGTGCGGATGACCAGGTCGGGGTCGGGCTGGCCCTTGGTGTAGAGGTGCTCGGCGATGTGGTCCACGTCGAAGGACTCCGCGAGCTGCTCGATCGAGGTCCCGTTGGCGGCGTGCTCACGCAGCAGGGACCGCACGGCATCGGCGATCTCGCGTCTGCCCCCGTACCCGACGGCGACGTTCACGTGCAGGCCCGCGACGTCCCGGGTCCGTTCCTGGGCGGCGAGCAGAGCCTGCGCGGCGTCCTGGGGAAGCAGGTCGAGCGCTCCCATCACCTGGATCCGCCACCGTCCGCAGGCGGACAGGTCGGTCACGGTGTCGCTGATGATGCCCAGGAGCTCGTCGAGCTCCTCCCGGGGGCGGGCGAGGTTGTCCGTGGACAGCATCCACAGGGTCACGACCTTGACGTCGACCTCCTCGCACCAGCCCAGGAGGTCGGCGATGCGGCCGGCCCCGCGGCGGTGACCGGTGGAGGCGCTCGCGCCCAGGTTGCGGGCCCACCGGCGGTTGCCGTCGAGGATCACCCCGATGTGGTGCGGGACCGCACCCTTGGGCAGGGAGGCGGTCAGGCGACGCTCGTACAGTCCGTACAGGGGGTGAGGCAGGCGCATACGGTGATCCTCAGGTGTGACGGGCCTGGCCCAGGCCGTGACGTGACGCGGGTCACGGTACCGCCCGCCGGGCCCGAACATCGTGCCGCGCCGACCTACGGTGTAGTAACCTACGCAACCGTAACCCGCGCCCGTGACAGGAGGACCCGTGGTCGCAGAGCACCTGTCCGCGGCCGTCAAACCGCGCCTGCGCGGGTGGATCCACGCCGGCGTCGCCCCGCTCGTGCTGGTCGCAGCGGTGATCCTGGTCGCCCTGGCCCCTGCGGGCGCGCCCACGGTGACCACGGCGGTCTTCGGAGCCACCGCGATCATGCTGTTCGGGACGAGCGCCGTCTACCACCGGGGCCGGTGGTCGGACCGCGTCACCGCCGTGCTCCGCCGGCTCGACCACACCAACATCTTCCTCATCATCGCCGGCACCTACACCCCCCTCGCCGCGCTGCTGCTCCCGTTCCCCACCAGCAGGACGCTGCTCGTCGTGGTGTGGGCCGGGGCGCTTGCAGGTCTGCTCGCCCGGGTGTTCTGGCTCGGGGCTCCCCGCTGGTTCTACGTCCCCATCTACATCGCGCTGGGGTGGGTGGCGGTGTGGTTCCTGCCTGAGTTCTCCCGGACGGGGGGCGCCGGCGTGGTGTGGTTGGTGGCCGTCGGTGGGCTGGCCTACACGGTGGGTGCGGTGGTGTACGGCACCAAGCGCCCGAACCCGAGCCCACGGTGGTTCGGGTTCCACGAGGTCTTCCACGCCCTCACCGTCGTCGGCTTCGGGTGCCACTACGCCGCGGTGGCAGTGGTGGTGGCGGCCGCCCGCTGAGGGCGTCCTGCTCAGCCCGTCCTGCTCACCCGGTCCTGCTCAGCCGGTCCTGCTCAGGGCGCCGGGACCACCCGGTACCGCCGGTTCTGCAGTGACGGGTTGAGCCGGCGCTGCTCCTGGACGTGAGCCGGGTCCAGCTCGACGTCGACGGCGTCCGCGCTCCCGCGGCCCAGCACCACACCACGGGCGTCGACGACCTGGGAGTCCCCCACCACGCCCCGCCCCGTCTGCGCCGCCGCCACCACGTACGACACGTCCTCCACGGCCCGGGCCCGCAGCAGGACGTCCCACTGGTCGGCCTTGCCCGGGCCCGCAGCCCACGCCGCAGGGACGACGAGCACGGTGGCGCCCGCGTCGACCAGGCGGCGCGCCGACTCCGGGAACCGCAGGTCGTAGCAGGTCATCACGCCCACGTGCATCCCGTCGACCTCGACGACGACCGGCGCCGCCCCCGGAGCACCGGCGTCCAGGCGCTCGGACTCGCGGTGCCCGAACGCGTCGTACAGGTGCACCTTGCGGTACTCGCCCACCACCCGGCCGCCGTCGACGACCACCACGACGTTCGCGGCCCGACCGGCCCGGGCGCCGGGCACCACGGTTCCCAGCACGACCGCCACCCCCGCCCGCGCCGACGCCTCGCGGACCTCGGCGACGACAGGCCCGTCGACGCCCTCCGCTAGGTCCGCGTCCACACCGCGGGGGTCGAACGCCGTCGCGTACTCCGGCAGCACCAGCAGCCGTACCCCGGCGGTGGCGGCTGCCGCGATCTCGGCGAGCACCACCGACAGGTTCAGGGCCCGGTCACGGCCCGACGCCATCGGTACCGCACGCACCCGCAGCGTCACCGCCGCACCGCCCCGTCCTCGTCGGCGTCACCCCCGCCGGTGGGGGGTTCACCACCCGGCTCGTCGACGCGGCTGCGGCTGCGGCTGCGATGGTTCACCCGCCGCATCTTGGAGGCGAACGACCGGAGCAGCGGGATCGCGGCCAGGACCACACCGAAGACGACCACGAAGCCCAGCAGGCCCGGGGTGACGGCCTCCGGGTCCAGGCCCGGTCGGAGCTCAGGCTCGACCGGAGGGTTCAGCAGCGGAACCCGCGCCAGCACCCACGCGCCCAGCACCGCGCTCACCGGTCGTCCTCCGGGTGGATCCCTGCGAACAGGTCGTCCTCAGGGAACGTGGTCGGCACCCGCGACTCGGCCAGCTCGTACTCCTCGACCGGCCAGACGTCGATCTCCAGGTCACGGGGAACCGCGAAGAAGAAGCCCTCGGGGTCGATCTGGGTGGCGTGGGCCACGAGTGCCGCGTCACGGTCCGCGAAGTGGTCCGCGCACCGCACCCGGGTGGTGACCTGCCGCTCCGGGATCTCCCGCATGGCCCGGGACGCGACCCAGTCCCCGAACGGCGACTCCAGCCCTGCGTCGACGACCGCCTGGTGCACCGTGCTGATCCGGTTCAACGAGAAGTCGTGGTTGTAGTACAGCTTGTGCGGCGCCCACGGCTCACCCCGACCCCGGTACCGGTCGGCCTGGCCCGCCGCCGCGAACGCCTCGGCCGCGACCTTGTGGCACATGACGTGGTCGGGGTGGGGGTACCCGCCCGTCGGGTCGTACGTGGTCATCACGTGCGGGCGGAACTCCCGCACGAGCTGGACGAGTGGGCCCGCGGCCTCCTCGAGCGGCACCAGCGCGAAGCACCCCTCGGGCAACGGCGGCAACGGGTCGCCCTCGGGCAGGCCCGAGTCCACGAACCCCAACCAGTGGTGCCGTACCCCCAGCGCCGCGGCCGCGGCCGCCATCTCCTCCCGGCGGATGTCGGCCATCTCCTCCGGGGACGAGGGCCGGACCGGGTACCGGGGGTTGAGGATGCTCCCCCGCTCCCCACCGGTGCACGTGACGACCAGGACCTCGACCCCCTGGGCCGCGTACATCGCCGTGGTGGCGGCGCCCTTGCTCGACTCGTCGTCCGGGTGCGCGTGCACCGCCATCAGCCGCAGGCCCGTCCGTGGTGCGTCCGTGGTGCCCACCGTGCGTCCTCCCAGGTGTCGGTTCGCACCCATCCTCTCGCACTCACGGACGACGCCGGACGCACCCGCGGCCGGCAGGTGCGGGACAATGGGACCAGACGACCCGACCAGGAGCGCCATGACCCAGCCCACCAGTCCGCCCGCCGGCCGCTACGGCCCACCACCCCGCCCGGGCCACCACCGGCGTGCGGTGGCCGCACTCACCGCGCTGGGCGTGCTCGGTACGGCAGTGGTGGTGTGGGTGGGCATCGGCCTCGCCCGCACTCCCGTCACCTGGCAGGACGTGGGCTTCACCCTGGCCGACGACCAGGTCGAGGTCGTGTACGAGGTGACCCGGCTGGAGCCGGGGACCGAGGTCCGGTGCACGGTCGAGGCGTTGAACTCCGCCTTCGCGCAGGTGGGCGTCGTCGAGGTGGTCGTCCCACCGGCAGACACCCGCACCGTCCGCCTGGCGAACGCGGTACGGACCTCCGAACCAGCCGTCACCGGTGTCGTCCGTGACTGCTGGGTCCCCTGAGGCCCTTGCTACAATCGTCGTTTCGCAGTGAGCGACCTGCCCCGGGGGTTGCCACGACGACCTCCACGTCCGCCCCGACGGCGGGATGAGGACGTGGAGCACCCGGGACACCGACCAGCACCCGCCGGGGCCGTGCGCCCCCGGGCCCGCACGACACGAGAACCTGCACGACGAGGAGCTCGGAAGGAGCGACCGTGACCGACACCAGCGCAGTCACCTGGCTGACCCAGGGGGCGCACGACCGCCTGACCGCCGAGCTCGAGGAGCTCACCACGACCGGCCGGTCCGAGATCGCGGAGAAGATCGAGGCGGCGCGCTCCGAGGGCGACCTCAAGGAGAACGGCGGCTACCACGCCGCCCGTGAGGAGCAGGCCAAGCAGGAGGCCCGCATCCGCCAGCTGCAGGACCTGCTGCGCCGCGCGGTCGTCGGCGAGGCGCCCGCGGACGACGGCGTGGTCGAGCCCGGCATGGTGGTGACCGCGACCGTCGGCGGGGACGACATGACGTTCCTGCTGGGGTCCCGTGAGGTCGCCGAGGGCACCGACATCGAGGTCTTCTCGGAGAGGTCGCCCCTGGGCGAGGCGATCCTGGGCCGCTCGGCCGGCGACACCACCTCCTACGCCGCGCCGTCGGGCGCGACCATCGAGGTCGTCATCCGCGAGGCCAAGCCCTTCCAGCCCTGACCGGCCGCGAGCACCTGTGACGAGGGGCCGGGGAGCGAGCAGCTCCCCGGCCCCTCGTGCACCCTGAGACGTCAGGCCTCCCGCGCCCGGTAACCCACCGCCCGCAGGTGCTCCACGACCTCACGGCAGTGGGCGGGACCGCGCGTCTCCACCTGCACACCGAGCTCGACCTCGTCGATCGCCAGGTCCACGCCCGTGCGCACGTGGCCCACGTGCATGACGTTCCCGCCCGTGGCAGCCAGCTCGGCCAGCAGCGACGCCAGCGTCCCCGGACGGTCGTCGATCCGGACCTGAAGCTGCAGGAACCGGCCCGCGGACGCCAACCCGTGCCGTACAACCCGCAGCAGCACCAGGGGGTCGATGTTGCCCCCGGAGAGCAGCACCACCGCAGGTGTGCGCACCTGCACCCCGGCGAGCAGCGCGGCCACCCCGGCCGCGCCCGCCGGCTCGACGAGCATCTTGGCGCGCTCGGCGACCAGGAGCAGGCCCCGCGAGAGGTCCTCCTCCCCCACCGTGTGGACGCGCACCCGAGCCCCGTGCAGCAGGGCGAACGGGACGTCGCCAGGCATCCCGACCGCGATGCCGTCCGCCATGGTCGCCAGGTGCCCCGCGGGCAACGGCCGTCCGGCCGCCAGCGAGGCGGGCCATGCCG
>NZ_AXCZ01000012.1 GCF_000767165.1 Cellulomonas bogoriensis 69B4 = DSM 16987 | reverse complement strand
GTGGGGCGTCGCCGTCGAGCCCGTCGAAGTCGCCGCGGAGGGCCTTGAGGGCGGTGCGCTCGGCCTCGATCTCACGCCGGGTACGGACCCCGAGCCTGCGCAGCAGCGCCAGCGGGGGGCACCAGCCCTGCACCGCGTGCTGCAGCAGGAACGCGGGGACCACGGCCGCGAGGGCCAGCCACCGACGCGAGCGGGTGGCCCCCAGGCTCACGCCGAGCAGCGTCAGGGCAGCGGCGTTGACCTGGAGCACGCGTTCGACGTCCCACTCGTGGTCGAGGTCGGCCAGGCGGGCTCGCACCGCCGCCTCGGGTGCACCGACCATCGCGGCGACGGACCCGACGCGCTCGTCGTCGAGCTGCTGGTTGACCTCGGGGTCGGTGTGGGCGCGCACCCGGTCCGGCTCGGGCTCGTGGCTGCGCGTGCTGCTGTCGCTCATGTGGTCCTCCTCCGGGTACACCCTGGCGCAGGGCATACCCCCTGGGGTATCTTGGATGTCATCGTTCCGACCTACGAGGAGTACCACCATGTGCAGCCCCGCGCGTTGTTCCACCTGCCGCAAGGTCACCTGGACCGGGTGCGGCCAGCACGCCGACGCAGTCCTGGCCGGCGTCGCACCGTCGGACAGGTGCCGTTGCCGCTGACCCGCGCGCGCCCCGTCGGGGCCGCCGACCAACGCGCCGTGCACAAGCCACGGAGGCGCGGGCCCCGACGCCACTAGACTCACCCTGTGATCTTCAAGGCTGTGGGCGAGGGCCGCCCCTATCCGGAGCACGGCCTCACCACGCCCAAGGACTGGGCGACGGTCCCCCCGCGCCAGGTCCGCCTCGACGAGCTCGTCACCACCAAGCGCACCCTGAACCTGGACAACCTCCTCTCGGAGGACTCGACCTTCTACGGCGACCTGTTCGCCCACGTGGTCCAGTTCAAGGGCGTGATGTACCTGGAGGACGGGCTGCACCGAGCGGTCCGCGCCGCCCTGCAGCAACGCCCCGTCCTGCACGCCCGCGTCCTCGTCCTGGAGTCCTGATGGTCACCGCCCAGCAGGCGCGCGCCCTGCGCCGCCGACGCCGCCAGGAACGGCAGGCCGTCGTGTTCGGCTCGATCGTCGCTGGCCTGGCCGTCGCCGGCCTGTTCGCCACCGCCGTGTACACCGGCGCCCTGGACGCCCCGTTCCTGGAGCGGGAGTTCACGCGCGTCGAGGACCCCGAGCCCACCACCGTGGTCTCAGCGCCCCCCTGCCCCACCGAGGACGCGGCTCCGGTGCCCTACGGCGACATCGAGATCCAGGTGCTCAACGGCACCGGTCGCACCGGCCTGGCCGGCGTGACCGCCGAGTCGCTGACGGCGCGCGGGTTCGACGTGGTCTCCACCGGCGACTTCTCGCCCCAGTACCCCGGGGTCGCGCAGATCTTCTTCGGTCAGGAGAGCGTCGACGCCGCGTACACCCTGGCCGCGCACGTGCCGGACTCGGTGCTCGTCCTGGACCTGCGCGACGGCACCGCCATCGACCTGGTGGTCGGCACCGCGTGGGAGAGCCTCATGGAGGAGGAGCAGGTCGTCCTCGCCCCCGACGAGCCGCTGGAACCGCGCGGTGGCTGCATCTCGCTCGAGGAGGCCCTGCAGGTCGCCCAGCCCGCCCCCGGCGCCACCCTCACCGGTGAGGCCGGCGAGGACGTCGAGGGTGACGAGGACGTCGACGGTGGCGAGGAACCGGCGGGTGAGGACACCGAGGGCGACTGACCCCCACCCGCCTCGGTCCGCTCAGGCGGGACGCTCGCCCTCCAGCTCGGCACCACCGGGCACCGACGCCGGGCTCGCGGGCTCCTGCGACGTGCCCCGCCACCGGGCCACGGCCCGCATCCCGTGGTAGATGCCCAGCGCCGCCGCGGTCCCCAGGGCGATCCCCTCGAACTCCAGCCCGCCCTCGGTGACCCAGCTGTAGTTGGCCACCCCGATCACGAGCGCGACACCCGCCGTGGTGAGGTTCACCGGGTCGGAGAAGTTCACACGGTTCTGGACCCAGATGCGCGCCCCCAGGATGCCGATCATCCCGTAGAGCAACGTCCCGGCCCCACCCAGGACGCCCTGGGAGATCGAGTGGACCAGCGCACCGAACTTCGGTGACATGCTCAGCACCAGCGCCGCGCCGGCCGCCACCCAGTACGCGGCCGTCGAGTACACCTTGGTCGCCGCCATCACACCGATGTTCTCGGCGTAGGTGGTGGTACCCGAACCGCCGCCCGCCCCCGCGAAGGCCGTCGCGAGGCCGTCCGCGGCGATCGCACGCCCCATCAGCGGGTCCATGTCCGTGCCGGTGATCGTCCCGACGGACTTCACGTGGCCCACGTTCTCCGCCACCAGCACGAACGCCACCGGCAGGAACAGGGCGAGCACCGAGAGGTCGACCGACGGGGCCATGAACTCCGGCAGGCCGACCCACGGCGCGGCGGCGACCTGCTCGAAGCTGACCTCGCCCTGCAGCCACGCCGCGACGTAGCCGACCACCACACCGACCAGGATCGCCAACCTGCCCAGCATCCCGCGGAACAGGACGGTCGTCAGGATGATCGCCCCCAGGGTGATCACCGCGGTGAGCGGTGCGGCCTGCACCCCCGTGCACGTCCCGTCGTCGTCGCAGCTGCCCCACGCGACCGGCGCCAGGTTCAGGCCGATGAGCGCCACGATGGTCCCGGTGACGATCGGGGGCATCGTCACCTCGATCCACCGTGCACCGACCACGTGCACCACCACGCCGACCAGCACCAGGACCAGGCCCACCAGCAGGATCCCGCCCAGGGCCGAGGACCGCCCCCCGGACGCCGTCGCCGCCATGATCGGGGCGATGAACGCGAAGGAGGACCCCAGGTAGCTGGGGAGCCTGTTGCCGGTCACCACCAGGAAGACGACCGTGCCCACCGCCGAGAAGAACAGGGTCGTGGCGACCGGGAAGCCGGTCAGCGCCGGGACCAGGATCGTGGCGCCGAACATCGCCACCACGTGCTGCATGCCGACCCCGACGGTCCGGGGCCAGCTGAGCCGCTCACCCGGCGCGACCACCGCACCGGGAAGCACACGGCGGCCGTCGCCATGACGCTGCCAGCCGAAGCGGCGGGTGGGTGCGGGTGAGCTCATCGGGTGCTCCTCGTCGGGGGTGCAGGGATGCCGGGCGTGCACACCGTAGCGGCCGGTCCTGGCACGGCGTGGGCCTTCGGTGGGATGCTTGCCGCACCTTCTACGCAGGCCGGAGCACCATGAGCAACCCCACCCCCCCGATGGGCAGCACGCCGGAGCCGTTCGGCTCCGCCGGGCAGTCCAACCCGTACGGCGCACCCCCGTCCTCGCCGGCCACGGCACACCCCCCGCCGTCCCCCGAGGGCTTGTACGGCACCGCCCCCACCTACGGCACGGCACCCACGTACGGCACAGCACCCACGTACGGCAGTGCCCCGTACGGCAGTGCCCCGTACGGCCAGCAGGCCCCCGGTCCCTACGGCACCGGCCCGCGGACCAACCCGTTGGCGGTCATCTCGCTGGTCCTGTCGGTCCTTGGGCTGACCTTCTTCCCGGTGATCGCGTCCATCGGTGGTGTGATCACCGGCCACCTCGCGCGCCGCGCGATCCGCCAGAACGGCGAGGGCGGATCCGGCCTGGCCGTCGCCGGCCTGATCGTCGGCTACATCGGGCTCGCACTGCTCCTGGTCGGGATCGCGTTCTTCGCGATGGTCCTCGCGACCATCCCCACCTACTGACCGACCCGGCCCGCGCACGCGGGCCCGGCACGACCGACCTGGCCCACCTCACCCCACCCGGGGGGCGACCTCCCGGGCGACCAGCTCGAGGTGGTCCAGGTCGGACAGGTCCAGGACCTGCAGGTACAGGCGCTCCACACCCGCCTCGCGCAACGTCGCGAGCCTCCGGGCAGCCTCCTCGACGGTGCCGGCGACCCCGTGCTCACGCAGCTCGTCCGGCTCACGGCCGATCGCCGCGGCCCGGCGGGCGAACTCGGCCTCGTCGGCGCCCACGCACATCACCAGCGCGACCGAGTACGTCAGCTCGTCCGCGGGCCGGCCCACGGCCTCGCACGCGGCACGCACGGTCGCGAACCGCTCCGGGATGTCAGCGATCTCGGGGAACGCCGCGTTGTACTCCGTGGCGTACCGGGCCGCGAGCGCCGGGGTGCGACGCGGGCCGTTGCCACCGACGATCACCGGCACCCCCGGGGCACCGGGCAGCACGTTGCGCCGCTGCACCGGCTTGGGCAGCGCCGGGGAGTCCGTCAGCGTGTAGTGACGACCCTCGTGGGTGTACCGGTCACCCACCGGCGTCCCCCACAACCCCGTGAGGACCTCCAGCTGCTCGGTCAGCAGGCCGAAGCGCTTGTCCGGGAACGGGATCCCGTAGGCGCTGTGCTCCTCGGCGAACCACCCGGCCCCCAGACCGAGCTCCACCCGCCCCCCGGACATCTGGTCGACCTGCGCGACCTGGATGGCCAGCACCCCCGGGTGCCGGAACGTCGCCGAGCTGACCAGCGTCCCCAACCGGATCGTCTCGGTGTCGCGGGCCAGGCCCGCCAACGTGGTCCACGCGTCGGTCGGCCCGGGCAGCCCGTCCCCGTCGCCCATGACCAGGTAGTGGTCGGAGCGGAAGAACGCGTCGTACCCCAGCCGCTCGGCCGTGGTGGCCACCGCCAGGAGGTCGTCGTACGTGGCGCCCTGCTGGGGCTCGGTGAAGATGCGCAGGTCCATGCCCCCAGCCTGCCACCCTCAGCTGGTGCGCGGCTCCACACCCAGCTCGTCCAGCAGACGCAGGACGCGCTCGCGGATCTCGTCCCGGATGGGACGCACGGCCTCGATGCCCTGCCCGGCGGGGTCGGCCAGCGCCCAGTCCTCGTAACGCTTGCCCGGGAACACCGGGCACACGTCCCCGCAGCCCATGGTGATGACGACGTCGGAGGCCTGGACGGCCTCGGTGGTCAGGACCTTGGGCTGCTGGTCGCGGATGTCGATGCCCAGCTCGGACATCGCCTCTACGGCCACCGGGTTGATCTGGTCCGCGGGCATGGACCCGGCGGACCGCACCTCGACCGCGCCCCCGGACAGGTGGGTGAGCAGGCCCGCGGCCATCTGCGAACGGCCCGCGTTGTGGACGCACACGAACAGGGCGCTCGGGCGGGTGGGCTCGGCGTGCGTGGTCATGTCAGCTCCTGGCGGGCTCGGGTTCGGGCGTGGCGGTCATGAGGGTGAGTGCGGCTGGGACGACGCCGTCGAGCACACCGTCCACGAACGGGCGGGCGTGCTCGGTGACGCGGTAGTGGACCCACGTCCCGCGCCGCTCGCAGGTCAGCACACCGGCGGTGCGCAGGACCTTCAGGTGGTGGGAGACGGTCGGCTGGGTGAGGTCGGCGAGGTCGGTCAGGTCGCACACGCAGACCTCGCCGGTCGGGCTGCTCGCGACCGTGGCGAGCATCCTCAGGCGCACCGGGTCGGCCACGGCCTTGAGGACCCGCGCCGCGCGCTCGGCGGCGTCGACCGTCAGCGAAGGGCGGGGTGCGGGCGTGCAGACGTCGGTCATGCCGGGGCCTCGGTCTCGGTGCGGGTCTCGGTCTCGCTCTCGGTGCGGACTGCGGGGGGGATGGGGGCGGTGGGGTCGTGGCGGTACCAGCGGCGGGCGATCGCCAGGCTCACGTACACCAGGCCCACCAGCACCGGCACCTCGATGAGGGGGCCGACCACCCCGGCGAGCGCCTGACCGGACGTGGCCCCGAACGTCCCGATCGCCACGGCGATCGCGAGCTCGAAGTTGTTGCCCGCGGCGGTGAACGCCAGCGTGGTGGTGCGTGCGTAGCCCAGGCGCAGGAGATGCCCGGTGGCGAACCCGACCACCCACATGAGGGCGAAGTAGATCAGCAGCGGCACCGCGATCCGCACGACGTCCAGGGGGTTCGCGGCGATCGCGTCGCCCTGCAGGGCGAACAGCAGCACCACCGTGAACAGCAGGCCGTACAGGGCCCACGGCGAGATCACGGGCACGAAGCGTGACTCGTACCAGTCGCGGCCGCGGCTGCGCTCACCGATCCAGCGGGACGCGAACCCTGCGCCCAGCGGCACACCCAGGAAGATCAGGACGTTGATCGCGATCTGACCCATGCTGACGTCCAGGCCGGCGGTGTCCAGACCCAGCCACGCGGGCAGGACGGTGAGGTAGAAGTACGCCAGGCCGGAGAACGCGACCACCTGAAAGGTGGAGTTGAGGGCCACGAGCACGGCGGCCGCCTCACGGTCACCGCACGCCAGGTCGTTCCAGATGACGACCATCGCGATGCAGCGGGCCAGGCCCACGATGATCAGGCCCGTGCGGAACTCGGGAAGGTCCGGCAGGAAGATCCACGCCAGCGCGAACATCAGAGCGGGGCCGACGAGCCAGTTCAGCGCCAGGGACGAGATCAGCAGGGGCCGGTCGGCGGTGACGGTGCCGAGCCGGTCGTAACGGACCTTGGCCAGCACCGGGTACATCATGACCAGCAGCCCCAGGCCGATCGGGAGGGAGACTCCCCCGACCTCCATCGCCTCCAGGACCTCCCCGAGCGCCGGGACGAACCGTCCCAGCCCAAGCCCGAGGACCATGGCCAGCCCGATCCACAACGGCAGAGCCCGGTCCAGGGTCGACAGGCGTGGCGCCACCGGCGCGGCCAGGTGCTGGTTCGACATGCGTCGATATTGACACACGTCGAACCAGGCGGTCCAGGGGCCTGGACCCCGGGCACCGACCGTTCGCCCAGTGGTCACCGTCGCGTCGCTGCGTCGTCGCCCGACGGTCCGCCCGGGGCTGGTTCTCTGCCGGTGTGCGGGTCGCGATCATCACCGAGTCCTTCCTCCCCCAGGTCAACGGCGTCACCCACTCCGTCCTGCGGGTCCTGGAGCACCTGGAACGAGCCGGGCACCCGGCACTGGTGCTGGCGCCCGGCGAACCACCGGACCTGGTGCACGGGGCGCGCGTCGTCCCGGTGCGGTCGGTGCCGATGCCCGGGTACACCGACTTCCCGCTCGGGGTCCCCACCACCCGGTCCGTGGTCCGTGAGCTCGCGACCTTCGCGCCCGACGTGGTGCACCTGGCGTCCCCGTTCACCACCGGCCGGCCCGCGGTGCGGGCCGCAGCCAGGCTCGGCATCCCCGTGGTGGCCGTCTACCAGACCGACGTGGCCGGGTTCGCCGGCCAGTACCACCTGGGCGCCGCCGCGGAGGCCGCCTGGTGGCACGTGCGCGCCATCCACGACGCCGCCGACGTGACCCTCGCCCCCTCGCAGGCGGCCGCGGACGACCTCACCTCCCACGGGGTGGACCGGGTACGGCTGTGGCCCCGGGGGGTCGACACCCACCGGTTCCACCCCCGCCACCGCGACGAGGCCCTGCACCGCCGTCTGGCCCCCGGCGGGCAGACCCTCGTCGGGTACGTGGGGCGCCTGGCGGCGGAGAAGCAGCTCGAGGACCTGCGCGCCGTCCACGACCTGCTCGGGGTACGGCTCGTCGTCGTCGGCGACGGACCGGAGAGGGAACGGCTGCAACGGCACCTGCCGGCCGCGACGTTCCTGGGGCTGCAGACCGGCACGGAGCTCGCGACGACGGTCGCGACCCTGGACGTGGCCGTGCAGACCGGCCCGCACGAGACGTTCTGCCAGTCCGCCCAGGAGGCCATGGCCGCGGGGGTGCCGGTCGTCGCCGTCGCAGCCGGGGGCGTCGCCGAGCTCGTGGACCACTCCCGCACCGGGTGGACGTACCCGCGGGGTGACCTGGCGGCGCTACGCGCACGGGTCGAGGACCTCGCCGGCGACGCGGGCAAACGCCGGGCCATGGGCCGGGCGGGCCGCGACGCCGTCCGGTCACGCACGTGGCCGGTGGTCTGCGAACGGCTCATGGACCACTACGCGGCGGCGACCGCCGCCCGGCCCGCGACCACGGCGGTGAGGTGACCGGTGCACGTCGTCCACCTGACCAACGCCTACGCACCCCACAGCGGCGGCATCCGCACCACCGCCCACGCCCTGGGGGCCGGGTACCGCGAGCGCGGGCACCAGTTCACGCTCGTGGCCCCGGGCACGCACCTGTCGACCGAGCGCCGCTCGTGGGGGACGCTGATCCGGTTGCCGGGACCGGTGGTGCCGTGGACCGGCGGGTACCGGGCGCTGCTGGACGTGCGCCGGGTGCGCCGGACCTTGGACGCGCTCACCCCCGACCGTCTGGAGGTCTCGGACCGGTTCACCCTGGGGGGCCTGGGCGCGTGGGCCGACGCGCGCGGCGTGCCCGCGGTGATGATCGCCCACGAGCGCCTGGACGGGGTGCTGCGCACCGGCCTGCACCTGCCGGCGGGCGTGGCACGGACCGTGGCGGACCGTCACAACGACGTGATGGCGTCCGCGTTCCGGGTGGTGACGACCACGCGGTTCGCGGCCCGGGAGTTCGACCGCATCGGGGTGCGCACGGTGCACGTGCCGCTGGGGGTGGACCTGGAGGCGTTCACCCCGGTCCGGGCACCGGCCCGGTCGGGGGCACCGGTGCTCGTGATGTGCAGCCGGTTGTCACCGGAGAAGCGCCCGGACCTCGCGATCGAGGCGTTGCGGCTGCTGCACGCAGGGGGTCTGCGCGCCCGGCTGGTCGTCATCGGTGACGGGCCGTCGGCACGGGCCGTGGAGCGTGCGGCACGGGGCCTGCCGGTCACGTTCCTGGGGCACGTGACGGACCGCTCGGCCGTCGCGCACCTGCTCGCCCACGCCGACGCCGTCCTCGCACCGGGGCCGGTCGAGACGTTCGGCCTGGCGGCCCTGGAGGCGCTGGCGTGCGGGACGCCCGTCGTCGCGTCCGTCACCTCCGCCCTGGTCGAGATGGTGGACGAGGAGTCCGGGGTGTGCGCGGAGCCGACCGCGGTCGGCTTCGCAGCCGCGACCCGTGAGGTCCTGAGCAGGTCCCGGGACCGGACCCGGTCGGCTGCCCGACGGCGCGCGCTTCAGTTCCCCTGGTCCCGGACCGTGGACGCGATGCTCGCCGTCCACGGTGCCCTGCCGTCGACCTCGGCGTCTGAGCGGCGAACCGTCGTGGGCGGTTCCGTCCGTTGAGGACCTGGCGTGCCGCGTTCCTCGTTCGAGGGCCTGGCGTCGAGGGTGAGGGCGTGGTCGCAGCGGGCGGCGATCTCGTCGCTGTGGGTCGAGATGAGCACGAGGGCACCGTGGCGCGCCTCCTCGGCGAGGATCGACATCACCAGGTCGGCGTTCGCCTTGTCCAGGGCTGAGGTGGGCTCGTCGGCCAGGACCACCGACGGCGACTTGAGCATCAGACGGGCCAGGGCGATGCGTTGCTGCTCCCCGCCGGAGAGCGTGTAGATCATCTCCTTCTCGGACCCACGCATGCCGACGCGCTCCAGGGCCTCGGCCATCGCGTGCCTGCCCCCGTTCCGGGAGCCGGGGCGGATCCTGAGCGGAACCTGCAGGTTCCGGCGGACGTTCCACGACTCGACGAGCCCGTAGTTCTGGAACAGGAAGCCCAGGACGTCACGGAAGCACCGACGCGATGCGCTCCGGGAGCCGGCGGTGAAGGACCACCCACCGAAGGCGACGGTGCCCCGGTCGAACGGCTCGAGGAGGCCGACGCAGTTGAGAAGAGTGGTCTTGCCCGAACCGGAGGGGCCTCTGACCACGGTCATGGCCGCCGAGGGGATCTCGAACGACAGGTCGGACCACAGCGTCTTGTTCGCGAACCGCTTGGCCATCCCCGACACGACGAGCTCGAACGGACGGGCCTTGAGGGGTTCGACTACAGCTCCTGATCGCACGCGACCCTCCTAGTTACGCTTGATGACGTCGGCACGGAACCTGGCCTCGTAGATGCTGATCGCAACCAGGGAGATCACGACCTGGATGGTGACGAACGCTGCGGCCGCGGCCACGTCACGGCCGTGAGCGAGGCTCCCGCCTGCAGCCCCGGCGATGCCCACACCCAGCAGCGACAGGGCGGCGGCGCCGGCGAGGTAGGGCCAGTGCCTCCCGGCGAAGGTGTACCCGTGGATCAGCTGCACGAACATGGGCCGTCGACGACGGTCGCAGTAGACCGCCACCATCACCACGGCCGCCAGGGCCAGGACGGCCCAGCCCAGTGCCAGGCTGAACGCATCCATCCGCAGCTGGCGCCGGCTGAACGCCACGGAGTCCGAGACGGCGTCGGACGCGTCGTCGATGCCCTGGAACGAGCCCCGGATGCCGTGCTCCTGGAGGCGGCTGTCGAGGACGTCCGGATCTGTGAACAGGACGTCGTTGCCCGAGGTGTACGACAGGTACAGCAGTGGCGAGATCAGTCCGGAGTCTGCGGACACCACGACCAGGACCGGGTCGTGCACGAACATCGGAGGCTGCATCTGAGCAGGCAGAGGCGCCGTCCCGTTGTACGTGAAGAGGTCCTGACCCGCCTTGGTCCGCACGACAGACCCGACGGGGTCGCACGACGCACGACCACCTTCGGTGTCGTCGGTGCACGCGAAGCCTGAGAAGAAGGACACGTACTGCTGCAGCAACGGCTCGACGTCCCCGTCGTAGGACATGGGGACGAGGAGGCTGAAGTGGTCCTCACCGGTAGGGAGGTCGCGCACGGGCCTGCCGTCGGGGTCCTCGATGGGCTCACGCTCGACGTAGGCGTGGTTCACGATCATCGAGCGCGCGCCCTCGGGCCCGACCTCGGCGTCCGGGTCACCGCTGAACGCGTCCCCCGGGTGCGCCATCAGCACCTGGCCCGCCTGCTCCAGCTCTGCGATCACCGCGCTCAGCCCTGGAGCGTCACGGACGTCATCCTCACGCGTGCCGGACACGGACAGGCGGAGCGCGTACAGGGGGTCGCCCTCGGACCACCGGGAGTACTCGTCCATGGTCGCCGCGACGGACTCGATGCGCGTCATCGCCGCGGACGTCGTCGCCATCACGATGGCCAGGACCGTCACCTGCGCAGTCGCAGCCAGCACTCCCTCCCGCACCGAAGCCCGCTCGCCCTTGAGGATCGTGGGGATGCTGCCCCGGGATGCGGCCCGGACGGCGACCAGCACGACGACGACCGTGAAGAGGTAGAGGCCGAGGACGGTCACGGCGAGCACCGGAAGGAACCCTGACAGCTGGTTGAACCCGTTGTGGGCCCAGAGGAAGGGCACGCCGACCACCGTCAGCACGGCCAGGCCCACGCCGAACAGGACCGTGCAGCTCCACACCTCGGCCCGGACGCTGGCGACCCTCCGGTAGCCGTGAAGCGCGCGGAGCGCATACACCTTGCGGCGGCGACTCACCGAGTACGCGACCGCCAGACCAAGTGCCAGCATCAGCACGACGGACGGGCCGAAGAGGTTGCCCTCCGCTGCGCCGTGGAGCACGACCACGCCCGGCCCGAGCGACGTGCTCGTCGCGAGGACGCCCCCTTGCTCGAGCCTGGTGACGACCTGCTCCACCTGGGCTGCCGGAGCACTTGTGACGTACCTCCCGCGCAGGTCCTGGAACGTGATGTCACCGGCCGGCGCGACGTGTGTGACCATCGCTCGGCTCGAGAAGCTCGGGTAGTCGTACCCGCCGTTCGCCTCGAATCCCTCACGGTCCCCGACGAACGCGAAGAGCGTCCGCTCCTGAGGCAGCCCGTACGAGTCCGGCTGCACCTTGAAGATGTTGACGCCCAGGGATTTCGCCGTCTCGTCGATCACGCCGATCGCATCGTCCTTGGTGGCGGACTCGAGCTCGACCACCGTGAACGACCCTTGGGTCCCGACCGGCTGCACCTCGTCAGCAGTGACGAACACCTGGAAAGCGACGACTGCCGCGAACCCCAACGCCATCCATATCGCCAGCGCAGCGATCCTGTGCACGTCCCACCGATCGTCGACCGAAACCAGAGAACCCGGAGAGACCGCCAGCCGTGCTGATGGCCGGACACCCGCCCGCGTCAACCCTAGCCGCGACTCCGGTCATCCCGAGGGCCCACGCCCTGCGCACGCGGAACCGAGATGCTGGCCCTGCGATGTCCCCGTCGTCAACGCTGGCAGGCCGGGCAGCGGTAGAGCTTGCGGCCGGCCATGGGCTCGACGACGACCGGCGCGGCGCACCTCAGGCATGGCCGGCCCGCACGGCCGTACACCGCGTGCCTCAGGGACGGGTCGGTCAGGGCGCGCACCCGGTCCCCCTCGGCGAGATCGGCCCGGGTGAGCATCACCCCGGTGGTGATCCCGTCCTCCAGGAGCACCGCCCAGTCGTCCCACAGTGTTCCGGCGACCTCGGCGGGGACCGTCCGCCCGGGCGTCCACGGGTCGAGCTCGGCACGGAACAGGAGCTCGGCGCGGTAGATGTTGCCGATGCCGCTGACGACCGACTGGTCCATGAGGAGCTGACCGACCGCCACCCGCCGCGCCCGGACGGCCTCGACGAACCGGCGCCTGGCCGCGGCAGACCCGTCCAGGTGCGGGTCGGGGCCCGCGCGCGCGACCAGCAGGCGCACCTCGTCGGCGGTGAGGAGCTCGCACGCCGAGGGGCCCCGCAGGTCCGCGACGGTCTGCTCGGTCGCGACCCGCACCCGCACCTGGCCCACCGGGTCGGGCGGGAAGGGCCCGTCGTCAGCGAGGGTCGACTCGCCCTCCCCCACGCGCACCGACCGGCGCAACCGGGGTGCGCCCATCGACCCGACAGCCACGTCCCCGGGGGTCAGGGGCGAGAGCCTGCCGTGGAAGTCCCACGCCCCGTACAGCCCCAGGTGCACCCGCAACCACGACGACGCGACCGACCACCGGTCCGGCGCGGGCTGCGCAGCACCCTCGGTGGGACCGAACCCCACGAACAGGTGCTTGCCCACCGCGTGCGCGGCGACGACCGGGCGGCCGTCGAGCACCCGTGCCCCGTCGGCGAACCGACCCTGCGGTGAGGTCACCCGGGCGACCTCACCCACGACGTCGAGCTCGAAGCGCCGGGCGATCCGGTGGACGGTATGACCCTCAGGCACCGGGTCAGGTTAGCCAGTGCGCGCCGTCAGCCCACCACCGGGAACCGCAACGAGAACGGGTCCAGCACGCTGGGCAGGGGGTGCAGACGGTCCTCGTCCTCCAGGCGCAGCTCCGTGCCCGCCAGGATCATCGCGAGGATGGAGCTCGACACGTGCAGCACCAGGTTGCGGCCCGGGCACTCGGCCGGTCCCGCGCTGAACGGGATGAGCGGCCAGTCGCGGGCCTTGGCGGGGTCCAGCCAGACGTCGGGGTCGAACTCGTTCGCGTACGGCAGGTTCTCGTCGTCGCGGTGGAACAGCGGCGCGTAGGTGAGGATCGACGTGGACTCCGGCATGGGCCCGTCCTCCCACAGGGTGCGCTCGGTGGACTCCCGCAGGACCGCCGGCGTCGTGGCCCACAACCGCAACGACTCCAGGATGCACGCCCGCAGGAACGACAGGTCCTGGGGGGTGCTCAGGTCACGCCCGGCGATCTCCTCGCGTGCCCGCGCCATCTGCTCCGGGAATGCGTGCAGCAGCGCCAACGCCCGGAAGCTCGCCCACGCGGCGGCGTCGAACGCGAACATCCACTGGGGTGGCTGCTGCCCCGGTTCGGTCATGTCCGTGGTGGGCGTGCCGGCCATCGACGCCGCCAGGCTCCCCGGCTCGGCCCGGTCCACGTGCTCGGCCAACCGGTCCAGGAACCGGGCACGGGTACGGACCCGACGCGGGTGCAGGAACGCCCAGTTCGCGGTGGCACGCAGCCGCACCAGCAGCTCGGTGAGCTCCTCGTCGTCCTTGGCCCCGTCGCCGAGCACCACCCGGCGCACCATGCGGTCCCACATGGTCGAGTAGTCGTCCCAGACCAGGGCCCCGTCGCGACGCGCCCTGGTCAGAAGCTGGTCGACCTCGTCCTGTACCCGGCCGACCATCACGTCGGCACTGCGGTGCACCGGGCTGGTCGTGTCGAGGACCTCCTCGTTGAACCGGCGCCGGTCGTCACGCTCGGCCCCCGTGGAGATGAGCACCCCGTGCGGCTGGAAGTGCCCCAGGGCGGCACGCTTCTCCGCGCTCGCCGGGGTGAACGGCTCCGGGGTCTGGTCCAGGACCCGCTGCACGTGAGTGGGGTCGAGCAGCACCACCATGCGTCGCGGCAACCGCAACCGCAGCGGGCCGCGCCCGTACCTGCGGCGCATGCGCTGCAGCAGCTCCACGGCCCGACGGTCCGCGTCCAGCTTCTCAGCCTTGGCGACCACCGGCGGGCGGCGGACGATCACCCCGCGCGCCAGGGTCGGCAGCACCACCGTCCCGACGATCTGCACGGTGTCGGTCAAGGACGCGTGCGGGAGCCTGCGCGGGCCGGTGCTCATGACACTCCTCGTCAGCCGGATCGTCTGGTGGGACCACTGTCCGTCACAGGGTCCACGACCGCATCCGCGGACCCGAACGCCCAAGATCAGGACCTTGGTCCGATGCGTCGACCCGGAGCCCAGGTGGCGACCGGGGTGCCGTCGGTCTGGCCGGTGAACCGCGCCTGCCCTAAACGTTTCGAAACGTTGTCCTGACCACACCTGACCGGTCGACGATGTTGATCCGCATCCAATGGAGGAGACGCATGAACGACCTGACCAGACCGGCCCCGCCGCGCCGCCGCTTGGTCGCGTGGGGCGCGGGCGCCGCCGTCGTCGCCGGAGCCCTCGGGACCGCACCGCTCACCGCGGCCCCGGCCGCCGCAGAACCCTCGTACAACTACGGCGAGGCGCTGCAGAAGTCCATGTTCTTCTACGAGGCGCAGCGCTCCGGGCCACTGCCCGAGGACAACCGCGTCAGCTGGCGCGGGGACTCCGCCCTGGACGACGGCTCCGACGTGGGCGTCGACCTCACCGGCGGCTGGTACGACGCCGGGGACCACGTGAAGTTCGGGTTCCCCATGGCGTTCACCGCCACGATGCTCACCTGGGGTGCGCTCGCCTACCCCGACGGCTACGAGCAGTCCGGGCAGATGCCCTACCTCAAGGACAACATCCGGTGGGTCAACGACTACTTCCTCAAGGCCCACACCGCACCCAACGAGCTGTGGGTGCAGGTCGGCGACGGCGACGAGGACCACAAGTGGTGGGGCCCCGCCGAGGTCATGACCATGGACCGCCCCTCGGCGAAGATCGACCCGTCGTGCCCCGGCAGCGACGTCGCCGCCGAGACCGCCGCAGCCATGGCCACCGCGTCGATGCTGTTCGCCGACGACGACCCCGCCTACTCCGCCCGCCTGCTCGAGAGCGCCGTCCAGCTGTACGACTTCGCCGACACCTACCGTGGCGCCTACTCCGACTGCCTGACCCAGGTGTCGCCGTTCTACCGGTCGTGGTCCGGCTACCAGGACGAGCTCGTGTGGGGCGCGTACTGGTTGTACGAGGCGACCGGTGACGAGGCCTACCTCGCCAAGGCGGAGGCCGAGTACCAGTACCTGGGCACCGAGAACCAGACCGACACCCGCTCCTACCGCTGGACGGTCAACTGGGACGACAAGTCCTTCGCGACCTACCCGCTGCTGGCGATGGCGACCGGCAACCAGGAGTACATCGACGACACCAACCGGTGGCTCGACTTCTGGACCAGCGGCTACGACGGCCAGCGTGTGGCCTACTCCCCGGGCGGCATGGCCGTCCTGGACTCCTGGGGTGCCCTGCGGTACGCGGCCAACACCGCGTTCGTGGCCCTGGTGTACTCCGACTGGATCGAGGACGACACCCGGTCGGCCCGGTACCACGACTTCGCCGTCAGCCAGATCGACTACGCCCTGGGTGACAACCCGCGCAGCTCCAGCTACGTCGTCGGGTTCGGCGCCAACCCACCCCAGCACCCCCACCACCGCACCGCGCACGGCTCCTGGCTGGACTCACTGACCCAGCCCGTCGAGACCCGGCACGTGCTGTACGGGGCGCTCGTCGGCGGGCCTCCCTCACCGAACGACTCCTACACCGACGACCGCAGCGACTACGTCGCCAACGAGGTGGCCATCGACTACAACGCCGGGTTCTCCAGCGCACTGGCCGGGTTGGTCTCCCACTACGGCGGCACCCCGCTGGCCGACTTCCCCGTCCCCGAGACCCCGGACGGGCCGGAGATCTTCGTCGAGGCGCAGCTCAACCAGCCGCCGGCGGCGACGTTCACCGAGATCAAGGTGATGATCCGCAACCAGTCCGCGTTCCCGGCCCGGTCCCTGACCGACGGCACCCTGCGGTACTGGTTCCGGCTCGGCGCCGACGAGGACGCCTCGCAGGTGCAGCTCAGCAGCAACTACAGCGAGTGCGGTGCCCAGTCCGGCTCCGCCGTGCCCGCCGGTGGCGACCTGTACTACGTCGAGCTCAGCTGCGTGGGTCAGAACATCCACCCCGGTGGGCAGTCCCAGCACCGTCGTGAGCTGCAGTTCCGGGTCACCGGCGGCGCCGGGTGGGACGCCACGGACGACCCGTCGTTCCAGGGCCTGACCCGCGACGCGCTCACCGTCACCGAGGCGATCACCCTCTACGACGGCGGCGAGCTGATCTGGGGCACCGAGCCGACCGGCGCCGAGCCCGGGCCCACGCCCGACCCCACCCCGGACCCCGAGCCGACGCCCGACCCGGAGCCCACCCCGGACCCGACACCGGACCCCGAGCCCACCCCGGACCCGGAGCCCACACCCGACCCCGAGCCCACCCCGGACCCCGAGCCGACGCCCGACCCGACGCCGGGTGCGTGCACGGCCGAGTTCACGGTCGTGGGGTCCTGGCAGGGCGGGTTCCAGGGTGAGGTCGTCGTGACCGCCGGGTCCTCGGGCCTGTCGGGCTGGTCGACAGCGGTGACGCTGCCGTCCGGGACGTCCGTGGCGAACCTGTGGTCCGGTGTCCTCGGCGGCTCCGGCACCGAGGTCACCGTCGCGAACGCGGCCTGGAACGGTGCGCTCAGCTCCGGGCAGTCCACCACCTTCGGGTTCATCGCCACCGGGACACCGGACGGCATCACCGTCAGCTGCGACGCCGGCTGACCCACCGACCCCGCCGCGCCGGGACGCTCACGCTCCCGGCGCGGCGGGCCCAACGTAGGTCCATGCGAGGCGCTCCCCACGATCGGGGAGCGCCTCGCTCGCATTCCGCACCGAACGCTCCCCACTGACCGCTGGTGGTTCGCGTCAGCCCTTGACGCACATGAGGGTGCGCAGCCGTGCGACGACCTCCACCAGGTCGGTCTGGGCGGCGATGACCTGGTCGAGGTCCTTGTACGCAGCAGGGATCTCGTCCACGACACCGGCGTCCTTGCGGCACTCGACGCCGTCGGTCTGGGCGGCGAGGTCCTCGACGGTGAACGTGCGCCGGGCCTTGTTCCTCGACATGCGCCTGCCGGCACCGTGGGACGCCGACCAGTACGACGCCTCGTTGCCCAGACCCCGCACCACGTACGAGCCCGTCCCCATGGACCCGGGGATGAGGCCCAGCTCGCCGGACCCGGCGCGGATCGCGCCCTTGCGGGTGACGATCAGCTCCTCACCGTCCACGTGCTCGACGGCCACGTAGTTGTGGTGGACGTTCACGGCCTCGTCGAACGTGGGCCGGGCGGCGGTGAAGAACCGCCGCACCTGCTCGACGACCAGGCTCATCATCACCGCACGGGACCGGGCCGCGTACTCCTGCGCCCACCGCAGGTCGTGCAGGTAGGCGTCCATCTGCGGGGTACCGGCCAGCAGCACGGCCAGGTCCCGGTCGGGCAGGTCCAGGTTGTGGTCCAGGCCCTTGGCCTCGGCGACGTGCCGCTCGGCGAGCTCCTTGCCGATGTTCCGCGACCCGGAGTGCAGCTGCAGCCACACGGTGTCCGCGTCGTCGACGCACAGCTCGATGAAGTGGTTGCCACCACCCAGGGTCCCCAGCTGGCGCCGGGCCCGGGCCTCCCTGCCCCGCACCCCGTGGTGCAGGGCGTCGAACCGGGACCAGAACTGGTCCGTGCCGGAGGCGAACCGACCACCCCCGCCGCCCACGGGCCGCAACCGGGTGAGGTCCACCGGCTCGTCGTGCATGCGGAAGCCGACCGGGACGGCGGCCTCGACCGCGGACCGCAACGGCCCCAGGTCGTCCGGCAGGTCGGCGGCGGTCAAGGAGGTGCGCACACCGATCATCCCGCACCCGATGTCGACCCCGACGGCGTTGGGCGAGACGGCGTCCTTCATCGCGATCACCGACCCCACGGTCGCGCCCTTGCCCAGGTGGACGTCCGGCATGACGCGCAACCCGCGCACCCACGGCAGCGCCGCGATGTTGCGCAGCTGCTGCAGCGCGGCGTGCTCGACGTCGTGCTCGTGCGCCCACATCAACGTGGGGGCCTTCGCACCGCTCAGGGGGACGGGGAACGTGCTCATCTCAGCCTCGATCGACAGACGTGGGCAGCACCGAACAGCCCATCAGGGCCGCTGCACCGGGAACGGCAGCATCCTGCCCACGCCGACGCCCCCGCCGCGAGCCATTTCCCCCGGGCGCGTGGCCTGACTTTGGCCGCGCGGGAGGGTCAGTCCTCGAACTCGGTGTGCCCCTGCGGCGTCATGGGGTTCGCACGTTCCGGTCCGGCGTGAATGTGGCGGTCCAGGACGGCGTGGCCACCTCGAGGAGGATGGCACCGCCGCCCGGACCCGCTCCCCACCGACGACGACGAGCCCGGCATCGCCGTCCACAAGGGACTCAGCGGTGAGGTGCGGCCACCGTGCAGGACGGGCAGGAGGTCACCACCTGAAAACGCCCTCACCCGTGCCGGGCCCCGGAACCCGGCACGGGTGGACGCGCGCCTTCAGCGCTGGGCCTAGACGTCAGGACACGGCGGGACGTCTGTCAGGTACCCGAGGCTGTGATGGCGCGCCTGGAGCACCCGGGTGCCCCACCCCAGGACGCCGATGCCGCTCTTCTTGTCGATCACCTCAGGGACCTGGTCGCGTTCGGTGCCGACGAGCCAGTCGACCTGCGCGGCCCACCCGGGACCGCACACGTCGTCGGGAAGCGCACCAGGGTCCAGGTCCCGGAACCAGCTGTGACCGTCACGGATCTCCACCAGGCGCTGCATCCCCGAGTTCCCCCACGAGGGCGCCCGGTCCGGATCGAGGCGCTCGTACACGAACACCGCAGTGATCGGCTCCGGCTCGACGCCCGGAGCCGGCTCCTCGTCGTCGCACGGCGGGATGTCGTACATGGTGTCGAACTCGCGGTGCTCCTCCTCACGCACCGTCACCTCACCGGGGAACGGGTCGTCGACCGTCGGGTCCACGAACACCGCCAGGGTGCGGTCGTCACCACGCAACCGACCCACATGGGCACCCCAGCCCGAGCCGCACAACCCCTCGGGAAGGAACCACCTGACGGGGTCATCGACCGTCAACTCCGTGGCCGAGACCCACACCAGCTGCTGCACCCCGCTGTTCTCCCACGACGCCGCGGCCTCCGGGTCAAGCTTGCGATACAGGTACACGGCCGTGCTGTTCCGGTTGATGGGACGTGGCGGCGGGAGCGGTGCGACGTCAGGGACCGGGCCGGACTCCGGCAACGCCACGGGCGTCGACCGCGGGCGGAACGCCGGCAGGTAGCACGCACGGAGATCCGGGTCCGAGGACCACACGATGCTCCCGGCCAGGTCGGCCAGATGGCACCGGGTGCGGCTCTCCGAGACGCCTCCCCCGGTGTGGACCCGTGCGTCGAAGGCCAGGTACGCGCCGTCCGGCGACCAGGAGATCTGGCGGCTCGCCATCAGGCCCTCCGGCAGGAGCACCTCGTCCCCGCCGTCCGCGGCACGCGCGTGCCCGTACACCGCCGGCTGGTGGGTGCCGTGAACGTTCCGTGGGGGCACCCGCCGGAACGCGATCCGCTCACCGTCGGGTGAGTACTGGGCGTCGGCAGCATCGCGCACGAGCGTCTGCGCGCCGCCGCTGCCGTCCGCCGGCGAGACCTGGATGTGCCGCCAGGTGTCCGACGGGGCCCGGCCGGTGGAGACCGCGGCTGTGTGTGCGATCACGTCACCGTCGGGGTGCCACGTCGGCTTGTACGCCTCGACGTCCGGGTTGTCGGTGATGGTGCGCAGGTGCTCACCGGTCGCTGCCGAGACCACGACGATGTCACCCTCCCACCCCAGGGCCAGCTCCGTGCCGTCGGGCGACCACGCGATCCCGTGGAGCAGGTCCACCCAGTCCGGACCCAGGCCGGGTTCGGTGGGTGGGACGACCCGTTGTGTGGGGCCCAGGTCCCGCCACGTGCAGTCCTCGAGGTCCACCACGACCAGGTGCCGGGTGGTCCCCTCCGTCCCGCCGCGGACGTCCATCGCCAGCTCGGCACCGTCTGCGGAGAACGCCCAGTCGTAACCGAACGCCCCGTTGAACGGTGTCGAGTACGACGGCGTTCCCGGTGGCACCGGGCAGATGCCCGCGAACCCCTCCGGGGAGTAGTAAGCCAGGTCCCCGGGGATCGTGATCGGGGACGCGAACTCAGGGGGTGGCGCCTCGTCCGCCGCCGCAGGGCCCGCACCCCCCACCGCCACCAGCACGATGCCCAGCGCCACCGTCGTCGCCCGTCGCCCCCGCATGACCGCTCCCCCTGCATCGGACCGGCACGCACGGGTGCCGGTGCTGTGACCTAGTTCGTCGTCGGCGCTGCCGGCAGGCACGCCGCCGTCTCGCAGACCCCCCGTCCCGGACGCCGGTCGGGCACCCTCGTACCGACCGGCTCCCGGTCGTGACCCGCACCGGGCGCGACGTCCCCGTCCGGTGCCTCGTCGTCGCACTCCGGGACGTCGGTGACGTACGCCAAGCTGTGGTGACGGGCCTGGACGACCGTCGTGCCCCATCCCATGAGGCCCGTGCCGGTCGAGCGGTCGACCTCGGTGGGCACGTCCTCACGTTCCAGACCGACCACCCAGTCCAGCTGCACCCCCCAGCCCGGCCCGCACACGTCGTCGGGCAGGAGCGCAGGGTCCAGGTCACGGAACCACCCGTGACCCTCACGCAGGTCGACCAGACGCTGAGGGCCGGAGTTGACCCACGACGCGGCAGCGGTGGGGTCCACCTTCGGGTACACGTACACCGCGGTCACCGGCCCTGGACCGGGCACGGGGTCGACCATGGGGCAGGGCGGCAGGTCGACCATGGGGTCGAGCTCGAGGTGCTCCTCCTGCCGCACCACCACCTCGCCGGGGAACGGAGCGTCGACCGTCGGGTCCACGAACATCGCCAGGGTGCGGTCGTCGCCACGCACCCGACCCACGTGGGCACCCCAGCCGGACCCGCACATCCCCTCGGGAACGAACCAGTAGCGCGGGTCCAGCCCGTAGTCCAGCTGAGAGATCCACACCAGCTGCTGCACACCGCTGTTCTCCCACGACGCCGGCGCACCCGGGTCGAGCTTGCGGTACACGTACACCGCTGTGCTGTCCCGGTTGAGTCCCGCGCGCGGCGGCGGGAGCGGTGCGACGACGGGGAGCGGACCGGACGCCGGCAACGCCACCGGCGTCGACCCCGGGCGGAACGCTGGCAGGTAGCAGTCCTCGAGCTCAGGACGTGAGGACCAGACCGCTGCCCCGGCCAGGTCGACGACGTGGCACCGGTTGACGTCCTCGGTGACCCCACCACCCGTGTGCACCTGAGCGTCGAAGGTCAGGTACCGCCCGTCCGGGGACCAGGTGATCGGGGAACCGGCCATCAGCCCCTCGGGCAGGAGGGTCTCGTCCCCACCGTCGGTGGCCCGGGAGTGCCCGTAGACCGCAGGCTGGTACGTGCCGTAGACGTTGCGCGGAGGCACCCGCACGTACGCGATCCGTGCACCGTCCGGTGAGTACCGGGGGTCGGTGGCATCACGCACGAGGGTGCGGGCGCCACCGCTGCCGTCCGCCGGTGACACCTGCACGTGCTGCCAGAAGTCCGAGGGGCCACGCCCCCTGTACACACCGGCGCTGTAGGCGATCACGTCTCCGTCCGGGTGCCACGTCGGGCTGTACTCCTCGACGTCAGGGGTGTCGGTGATCTTGCGCAGGTGCTCGCCGGTGGTGGCCGACACCACGACGACGTCGCCCTCCCACCCCAGGGCCAGCTCGGTGCCGTCGGGCGACCACGCGATCCCGTGGAGCAGCTCCTCCACCTCCGGCTCGCGACGCGGGTCGGTGGAAGGAAGCTCCCGCTCGGTCGGGCCGAGGTCCCTCCAGGTGCAGTCCTCGAGGTCCACCACCACCAGGCGAGAGGTGGGCCCGTCCGTGCCGCCCCGGACGTCCATCGCCAGCTCGGCACCGTCCGGGGAGAAGGCCCAGTCGTACCCGAACATGCCGTTGAACGGCGTCGAGTAGGCCGGTGCACCCGGGGGTACCGGGCAGACGCCCCGGAATCCATCGGCGGAGTAGTACGCCAGCTCACCGGGGACCTCGATCGCCGGTGACCCCTGCAACGGTGGCAGCTGCTCGGCCGCCGCTGGTCCTGCACCTCCTGCCGTGACCAGGACCAGCCCCAGCGCAGCAGTCGTCGTCCGTCGAGCCCTCATGTGTCCCCCTGCTTACGACCGGTGACGGCGCCTGTCGCTCACATGGCACCCGTCGGTCGGCAGCATCGCGCTCCCACCGATGCCATGACCCCGGTGGGACCAACGGTCCCTCACGGTTTTCATGACCACAATGACCGAGACGAACGTCACACTTTCCGCTCCACCGCAGTCGCAGCCCTCGCCTGCCCGCCGGACCCGCCCGTCAGGGCTCCGGGCTGGTGCGCGCTGCCTCCACGTGCCGGACGACGAACGAGGCGGCGACCAGCCCCGCGCCGATGAGCGCGAACGGCTGCAGGATCGTCCCGACGAACGCGGTCACGGTGGACAGGACGCGCATCGTGGCCCACCCGGTACCGGTCAGCGCCCCGCTGAGCAGGACGCTCAGCAGGACGTTCAGCAACGGTGGGACGAACGCGAACGCGATCCCCACCCAGAACAGCCGCCGTGACGAGAGGAGTGGTGGCACGCGAGGCCCTTCCTGGTCGTGCCCGCGAGGCGCGGACGGGTTCTCGCCACGTTAGCGCCTCGCCCCTCTGCCGACGGGACACGCCACAGCACGGCGCACAGGTGCCGACGCCGCCCTGAGCGCCCGCCCGAGCATGAACGGAGGGCGGTCCCGGGACTGGTCCGCGGCCGCTCTTCGTCGCCTCGGCAGACCCGGGAGCGACGAAGGGCCCCAGCCGCACGAGTGTGCGGGTGGGGCCCTTCGGTTGGCGGTAGCGGTGGGATTTGAACCCACGGTGGACTTTCACCCACACACGCTTTCGAGGCGTGCTCCTTAGGCCGCTCGGACACGCTACCTCGGCGACCAAGGGTACCCGCTAGGCCCGCTGGTAGCCGAATCGTGGCGTCGTCGCAGGTCAGGCACCACGCGCTCGTCTGGTCGGTGACGTAGCGTGGTGGGGTGCGCGAAGACCTGCTCGCGCCACCACGGGACGTCGACGCCGCGGTGGCGATTCTCCGTGGGCAGCGGGTCGCTGTGCTGACGGGGGCGGGGATCTCGACCGACTCGGGGATCCCGGACTACCGGGGTCCTGGATCGCCCCCGCGGTCCCCCATGACGTTCCAGCAGTTCGTGGGTGATGCCGCCTACCGGCGCACCTACTGGGCACGGAACCACGTGGGGTGGCGGCACGTGCACCGCACCCGTCCCAACGACGGGCACCTGGCCCTGGCTCGCATGGAGGCCGCCGGTGCGGTGGTGGGCGTCCTCACCCAGAACGTGGACCGGTTGCACCAGGCCGCGGGCAGCCGGGCCGTGATCGACCTGCACGGCACCTACGCCAGGGTGCTGTGCCTGGGGTGCGGGATGGTCATCAGCCGGGACGAGCTGGCGGTGCGGCTGGAAGCCCTCAACCCGGGGTTCGTGGAGGCCGTCGTCGCCGACGTGGAGATCGCACCGGACGCCGACGCCGTCATCGCCTCGACCGAGGGGTTCACGGTCGCGGACTGCGAGGCGTGCGGGGGCCTTCTCAAGCCCGACATCGTGTACTTCGGTGAGAACGTCCCGCCAGCCAGGGTGGCCCGGGCGATGGCCCTGGTCGACGGCGCCGATGCGCTGCTGGACGCGGGCACCTCGCCCACCCTGACCGCCCTGGCCGAGGCCCTGGGCGACACGCACCGATGAGTTCCGGGGCGTTGGGCGGTCGGTACCGGTGAGTCCCCGCACGGGGGGCACCTGGGAGGAGAACCATGAACCGCATGATCTTCGTCAACCTGCCGGTCACCGACCTCGAGGCCTCGCGCCGCTTCTACACCGGGCTCGGGTTCACGGTGAACGAGGACTTCTGCGACGAGAAGGTCGCGTGCATCGTCATCTCAGAGACGATCTTCGTGATGCTGCTGCACCGGGACCGCTTCGCGGACTTCACCACCCGTGAGATCGCCGACGCCCGCACCAGCACCCAGGTGATCAACGCGTTGGCCGCACGGGACCGCGACGAGGTCGACCAGTTCGTCGAGCGCGCCGTCTCCCACGGCGGCACCCTGCAGGGTCCCGTCGAGGAGGGAGCCATGTACGGGTTCACGGTCGCCGACCCCGACGGGCACCTGTGGGAGGTCTTCTACATGGACGCACCCGGCTGACGGTCAGTCGGCCCGGTAGACCCCGAGCTCGACGGAGAGCCCGGACCCGCCGGCGAGGTTGCCCTGCGCGTCGTCGATCTCGTCGACCGGGGGCACCTCGTCCCGGTCGACGACGACGAGCGCCCGGTACGGGTTGTAGTCGTCGGTGCAGCCGTCCCCACCCTGGAGGTCCTCGGTGACCTCGACCTGAACCACACCGTCGGAGGTCGTCACCGAGACGGGCCACTGGGGGCAGCTCCCCGACTGCCCCGCGGAGTACAGGGCGAGGACCTGCGTCTGGAGGTCCACGTCCCCGAGGTCTCCGTAGACGCCCGGCTCGAGGGGGTTGCCCTCCCGTACGGGCAGGGCGGGGTCGACGTTCCCGTCCCACATCTGCCGCGCGGCCTGCTCGTCGTAGGCGACCTCCAGCCGGGCGAAGGCCTCCTGAGGGGTGTCGGGATGCCAGTCGTCCACCTTCGCGAGCACCTGAGAAGACCCGCCCGGGCCCGTGCACCCGGCCACGAGCAACAGCGTGACAGCGCAGACGACGACTCGTCCTCGCATGGCGACCCCCTCGGTCAGCCGTCCTGGCGGTGGGCGGCGAAGAAGTCGCGCAGCAGTGCGGCGCACTCGTCCGCCAGCACCCCACCGTAGACCTCGACCTGGTGGTTCAGGCGGCGATCGCGCGCCAGGTCGTGCACCGACCCCGTCGCCCCGGCCTTCGGGTCCCACGCCCCCAGCACCAGGCGCGGGACACGGGCCAGGACGAGCGCGCCTGCGCACATGGCGCACGGCTCGAGGGTCACGACCAGGGTGCAGTCGTCCAACCGCCACCGGCCCAGGTGCTGCGCCGCGGTGCGCAGGGCCAGCACCTCGGCGTGGGCGGTCGGGTCACCGGTGGCCTCACGGGCGTTGTGGCCCCGGCCCACGACCCGGCCGTCCGGGTCCACGACGAGCGCGCCGACGGGCACGTCCCCGGTCACCAGCGCCAGGCGCGCCTCGTCGAGCGCGCCACGCATGTGGTCCTCGTCCCGCTGCCTCACCCACACCTCCGTGAACACCGCCCCGCACCGGCCCGCCCCTGCCACCGGACGGTAGCCGAAGGCCGGTGCGGCACGGGATGCGGTGCAGGGTGCGGCGGTACGGTGAGGCCATGCGCCTGCACGTCGCCGACCACCCCCTGATCGCCCACAAGCTCACGCTCCTGCGCGATGCCCGGACCCCCTCCCCCACCTTCCGGCACCTGGCCGAGGAGCTCGTCACGCTTCTGGCCTACGAGGCCACACGCGACGTGCGCACCGCGGACGTCGAGGTGACCACACCGGTGGCCACGACCATCGGGACGGCGATCGCCGACCCCCGGCCCCTGGTCGTCCCGATCCTGCGCGCGGGCCTGGGCATGCTCGAGGGGATGACCCGGCTGCTGCCGACGGCGGAGGTCGGGTTCCTGGGGTTGCAGCGCGACGAGGAGACCCTCCAGGCCATCACCTACGCCAACCGCCTGCCCGAGGACCTCTCCGGGCGCCAGTGCTTCGTCCTGGACCCCATGCTCGCCACCGGGGGCACGCTCGTGGCGAGCATCGACTACCTGTTCGAGCGGGGTGCACGGGACGTGACGTGCATCTGCCTGCTCGCCGCACCCGAGGGCGTACGGGTGGTCGAGGAGCACGTCGGTGACCGCGCCGACGTGACCGTGGTGGTCGCCGCCGTCGACGAGCGCCTCAACGAGAAGGCGTACATCGTCCCCGGCCTGGGCGATGCCGGGGACCGGCTCTACGGGCTGGTCTGACCCGAGGACCGCACGCTTGACGGTTCTGGGCACAAAGCCCGATTGCGTCACATTGTGACAAACAATTATGACTCCGTTCACCGTTCGTGCCCAACGCGTGGACGTTGAAACCTCAACAGTTCGCGCCCGAATGTCCGCTATGTCCAGCCTGTCCACCTCCGAACAGGTGAGACTCGTTCACATCGTGAGACGTTCCCGGAATCCCTTTGTCGCCGGGCGCCCCAGGCCCCAGACTCAACCTGTGACAAACGAGCGGGCTCTTGTGACAGACGGGTGGCTGTCCGTCGCACGGGTTCGCTCCGGTCACCGTGACGGTATTCGTGTGCGACGGCTGTGCGTGGAGCTGGGGGGCTACCTGCCTGCCGTCACCGTCCGGGGTGCGGGTCGGTCCGCCGGCTGCGCACCCGAGAACGTCCTCGTCGGCTCGGGGGATGCTGACTGAGGACTCTGCACTGCCGGGTCGCGTGACCAGGGGGCTCCGCGACCCGGCAGTGCGCCCCTCACGCCCGTGCAGGGCGTGAGCCGGTCGTCGAGCAGCGCTCCGACCCGCACCCACCGTGAACCCGACCCGACCCCGACGCGCCCAGGCGGCCGTCGGGGTTCTGCGTACCCGCAGGTCACGCCCGTCCGCCCGGCGACCTACCAGGGGCAGAGCATGTGATCACCCCCACATCTTGAGATGGGTGGCGCCAACACCCCCTACATCTTGTGTGATCTGACAAGTTGTGGGTTACGCTCGCACAGCCGAACGGTTCACCCGGGCGCCATCCGGGTGAGGCAAGAGGGAACCCGGTGGAACTCCGGGACTGCCCCGCAGCGGTAAGTGGGAACGACCGCCGTCATGACGCACTGGGAGACCGGGAAGCGACGGCCAGTAGGACGGACCGGGCCTGGTCCACCGCCCACGAGTCCGAAGACCTGCCGTCGGTACGTGCACCGCCGGTGCACGTTCGGTTCGGGGCCTCTCGGGCGGGCTCGGCGAACACGCGCCGTCGTGCGCAGCGTCGTCGTCCCAGGGCACCGCACCACCGGCTCGACTGGGAGAGCACGACCATGACCCTCACCGACCTCCGCACCAACCCCGACGGATCACCGTCCGGGGACGCGACCTCCCACCACACACCCCGCATCCACGTCACCAAGCGCGACGGGACGCAGGAGCCCTACAACGCCGACATGATCAACAAGGCGATCGAGCGCGCGGCCGCCGGCCTGACCGATCACATCGCCAAGGCCATGCAGGTCGCCAGCGAGCTCGCCATCACCCTGTTCGACGGCATCACCACCGAGCAGCTCGACGAGGCCGCCATCGGCGTCGCCGTCCAGAACGTCAAGGACGACCCGGACTACGACGTCATCGCCGCCCGCCTGCTGCGCAAGGTCATCTACAAGCGTGTGCTCGGCGACTACGAGACCGACCTCGAGCTCGCCCTGCTCCACCAGGCCCGGTTCCCCGGATACGTCCGTGAGGCCGTCGAGCAGGGTCTGCTCGACGAGCGCCTGGTCACCCACTTCGACCTCGACGCCGTCGCCGCCGCGCTGAACCACCACCACGACGAGAACCTGCACTACATCGGGACCGTCACCATGCGGAACCGGTACATGATCAACGACCGGCACGGCAAGGCCCTGGAGGTCCCCCAGTACTTCTGGATGCGCGTGGCCATGGGCCTGTCCCTCAACGAGGCCGACCCCACCGCCGCCGCGATCGGGTTCTACGACAAGATCGCCCGCCTGGACTACCTGCCCGCCGGGTCCACCCTCGTCAACGCAGGGACGTCCTACCCCCAGCTCTCCAACTGCTTCGTCATGCAGATGGAGGACGACATCGAGCACATCGCCAAGTCGGTGCGCGACGTCATGTGGCTCACCAAGGGCACCGGCGGCATCGGCCTGTCCGTCACCAAGCTGCGGTCCGAGGGCTCGCCCATCCGGTCGAACAACACCACCTCCACCGGGCCCATCCCGTTCATGCACACGATCGACTCCACGCTGCGCGCGGTGTCCCGCGGGGGCAAGAAGTTCGGGGCCCTGTGCTTCTACATGGAGAACTGGCACCTGGACTTCCCCCAGTTCCTGGACCTGCGCCAGAACTCCGGCGACCCCTACCGACGCACCCGCACCGCCAACACCGCCGTGTGGATCAGCGACGAGTTCATGAAGCGCGTCGCCGCCGACGACGACTGGTACCTGTTCGACCCCGCCGAGACCCCCGACCTGGTCGAGCTGACCGGCGCGGAGTTCTCGGCCCGGTACGCCCACTACGTCGCAGAGGCCAAGGCAGGGCGCCTGAGCCGGCACCGCCGCATCAAGGCCCGCGAGCAGTGGACCTCCATCCTCATCACCCTGCAGACCACGTCCCACCCGTGGCTCACGTGGAAGGACACCATCAACTCCCGGGCGCTGAACGACAACACCGGGACCATCCACCTGTCGAACCTGTGCACCGAGATCTGCCTGCCGCAGGACCGCGACAACATCGCCGTCTGCAACCTCGCGTCCATCAACCTCGCCGCGCACCTGACCGACGGCGACCTGGACTGGGACCGACTGCGTGACAGCGCCCGCACCGCCGTCCGCCAGCTCGACAACCTGGTCGACATCACCCTCAGCTCGGTCGACGAGTCCGACCACGCCAACCGCTCCAACCGGGCGATCGGTCTGGGCGTCATGGGGTTCACCGACCTGACCGAGCGCCTCGGGTACGCGTACGAGTCCGAAGAGTCCTACGAGCTGATCGACCGCGTCATGGAGTTCGTCAGCTACCACGCGATCGACGCCAGCGCCGACCTGGCCCGCGAGCGCGGCGCCTACGCGAACTTCGAGGGCTCGGGCTGGTCCAAGGGCATGGTCCCGATCGACACCCTGGACCGCCTCGAGGCCGACCGCGGCGTGCCGGTGAAGGTCGACCGCACCACCCGCCTCGACTGGGACACCCTGCGCACCAAGGTCAAGGGCGGCATCCGCAACGCCACCCTCATGGCCATCGCACCGACGGCGTCCATCGGCCTGGTCGCCGGCACCACCCCCGGCCTGGACCCGCAGTTCTCGCAGATCTTCAGCCGGGCCACGTCCTCGGGCAAGTTCCTGGAGGTCAACCGCAACCTGGTGCGCGACCTGCAGGCCGCCGGCCTGTGGGACGACGTCCGTGAGGACCTGCTGGCCGCGCAGGGCGACCTGGAGCAGGTCGAGGGAATCCCGGAGCGGATCCGCGACGTGTACCGGACCTCGTTCCAGCTCTCGCCGTACGCGTTCATCGAGGTCGCGGCCCGCGCCCAGAAGTGGATCGACCAGGCGATCAGCCGGAACATCTACCTCGCCTCGCGGGACGTCGGTGAGATGGCGTCCCTGTACTCCGCGGCGTGGGAGCGGGGTGTGAAGACGACGTACTACCTGCACGTGAAGCCCCGGCACACCGCCGAGCAGTCGACCGTGCGGGTCAACAAGGCCGAGAAGCGGCCCGGGACGTCTACCCCCGAGGCCACCTCCGGGAGCAGCGCACCGGCGCAGCGTCGAGGCTTCGGGTTCGGCAAGGCCACCGGGGGCGCGACGGCCAAGGCCCCGGAGCCGGCAGCGGACCCAGCCCCCGTTCCCGCGCCCACCCCGAAAGCTGCGCCTGCGCCTGCGCCTGCGCCGAGCGTCGCGTCGGACCAGCAGCTGGAGGCTGCGGTCGAGCGGGTGCTGGAGGTCACGGACGTGTCCGACACCGACGTGGTCGACGGCGTCGCGTGCCCCGTCGACCCGATGGAACGCCTGCAGTGCGAGTCCTGCCAGTGATCCCTGCCCGAGCCTGACCCACCCACCGCGCCGGCCCGACCACGACGACGGGCCATGTGAACAAGGAGTCGTCATGACCGCACCCCAGATGCTCGGCACCGGGATCTCCGAGGGCCTGCTCCTCAAGCCCGTGCGCTACCAGTGGGCCATGGACCTGTACGAGCAGGCCGTGGCGAACACGTGGTTCCCCAACGAGATCCAGCTCGGTGAGGACCTCGCGGACTTCCAGAAGATGACTGACGAGGAGAAGCACGCCGTCACGTTCCTCATGAGCTACTTCAACCCCAACGAGCTGCTGGTCAACAAGGCGCTCGCGTTCGGGGTGTACCCCTACATCAATGCACCCGAGGCGCACCTGTACCTCGCGAAGCAGATGTGGGAGGAGGCCAACCACTGCATGTCGTTCGAGTACGTCCTGGAGACGTTCCCGATCGACCGCGCCGAGGCGTACGAGTCCCACGTGACCGTCCCCTCGATGGCCGCGAAGGAGGAGTTCGAGGTCCGCTACATCAAGCGGATGACCGAGCAGACCCTCGACATCACCACCACCGCCGGCAAGCAGGACTTCGTGCGGAACCTGGTGGCGTACAACGTCATCCTCGAGGGCATCTGGTTCTACAGCGGGTTCATGGTCGCGTTGAGCTTCCGTCAGCGGAACCTGCTGCGGAACTTCGGGTCCCTCATGGACTGGATCATCCGTGACGAGTCGCTGCACCTGAAGTTCGGGATCAACCTCATCCTCACCGTCCTGGAGGAGAACGAGGACCTGCAGACCCCGGAGTTCGCCGAGGAGATCCGCCAGATGATCCTGGACGCTGTCGACATGGAGGAGCAGTACAACCGGGACCTGCTGCCCACCGGCATCCTCGGCCTGAACGCCGACTACGTGAACCAGTACGTCAAGTACCTGGCCGACCGCCGCCTGGAGGAGCTCGGGTTCGACCCGCACTACAAGGTGTCGAACCCCGCCAAGTGGATGGCCGCAGCGAACGACACCCTGCAGCTGGTGAACTTCTTCGAGGCCACCAACACCAGCTACGAGGTCAACGCGGCCGCCTCCACCGCCCGCGCCTGACCCTCGACGGGACGTCCGGCGGATGTCACGAACACGTGAACTCTGCCGGACGTCCCGCCCCAGACCCGCACAACCCCACCCCCGCGTCCGCGATCCGATCCCCTGAGGGGGTAGGCGGGCCCGCGGTCGGTTGTTACGTTCGCCGGACGGGAGCCCAGCGCTCCCCAGCGCCGTCCGGCAGGGGGCCACGGCGCGATACCGCCGGGGGGCAACCATGACCGGACAACGTCGTCTCACGATTCCCAGCCCTCGCCGCCGTAGGCGGCTCCGACCGCTCATGACCGCCACACGGACTCCCGCGTCAGGCACGACGCGACGCCGGTGGAGCACGATCGGGCGGCGTGGTGCCGTCCCGTTGCTCGCCCTGACCCTGGCGGTCACACCCCTCACCCCAGCAGGCGCTCAGAGCGAGGCCACCGAGGCCACCTCGGCCGGGGATGACGTCCCTACCCGAATCCCCACCGGGGTGCTCGATGAGTTCGTGTACGCGTTCGGGAACGGGTTCCACGGACCGTGCCTGAGACATCCCTACAATCCTGTCACCGAGCTGAGCCTCCTCCCGCGCTACCAAGCGCAGGAGTTCGCGTGGTCGCAGGACGGAAGCATGCTCGCGATCGAAGCGGAGTCGATGCTCGGGGCGGAGCTGGGGTCGGTCCGGTACGGCCTTGGGGTCGTCAGGCTGTCCGACTGCACGTGGCACGACCTGGGGAACCCGCGCCTCGCGGGGATGTCCTGGTCCCCGGACGGGACGGAGATCGCCACCGGCAACCGCGTGATCTCCGCGACCGACGGGACGCACATCCGGGACCTGGGCTACACCGGGAGGGACCCGGCCTGGCACCCCGACGGGGACCGCATCGCCTACCGAGGGAGCGGCGGCATCTACGTGGTCGCAGCCGACGGGAGCACCCCACCACCAGGAGACCTCCTCATCCCCTGGGCCGGGATGCCCGCCTGGTCCCCCGACGGCACACGCATCGCCTACCTGACCGGGGGCCGCGTGGCCCACTCCGCCGCCGACGGCACCGACCAGGCCCTGCTCCCGGACGACTTCGACTACCCCTCACGGGTGACCTGGTCACCTGAGGGCGAGCGCCTCGCCGTCACGGCCGAAGCCTTCACGTACCGCGAGTACGACGAGGTGTTCCACGGTTCGTGCATCGCCATGACCCTCGACGGGCAGGTCGACAACCTCATCCTTGAGTCCGAGTGCCGCGACGTGGCGTGGCGACCCGCACGCGAACCCGACCCGACACCCGAGATGACGTTGGTCTACCTGTACCGCAAGGTCGACCCCGACGCCCCACCCTCCTGGCACAACAGCGGCCACCAGACCTTGCTGCACGTGGAGTTCGGCCACACCTGGCCCCGTGACCTGGACCCCCAGCTGCTCGAGTCCCACATCTGCGGACCCGGGTGGGCCGTCCAGATGGACCAGGTCGTCAGGCTCGTCCGCCACCGCGTCCCCCTGAGCATCCCCTTCTACTACATGGACTCCTCCGACGGCACATGGCGCAGGGGCGGTCTCGGTTGGGGCACCGTCGTGCAAGCCGCCCGCCACCACAGCCTCGAGTACGTCACCGACGTCCCCGACTGCTAGGAGTGATCATGACCAGCAACCGGATCGCAGAACCGGGAGCCACGCCACGGAGGTGGGGCACGCTCGGGCGGCGAGGTGCCGTCCCCCTCCTGGCACTGGCCCTCGCAGCCACCCCCGTCATGCCGGCCGGGGCTCAGAGCGAGGTCACCAGCACCGCCTCGACCCAGGACGACGTGCGCACGATCATCCCGACCGGGGTGCGCGACGAGTTCGCGGAGGGCCACGCGCGTGGGTACAACGCGCCGTGCATGGGAGAGCTTCAGATGCTCCACAACGTGCGCTTCACCGCGCCAAAGTGGTCATCGCACCGAGAGCTCGCCTGGTCGCAGGACGGGAGCATGCTGGCGCTCACACCGGAGGATGACCAGGGCGGCACGTCCAGCCTGATCATCGTCGCGCTGGCCGACTGCAGTTGGCGTGACCTGGGGACCCCGGACCTGGCCGGGCTGTCCTGGTCACCGGACGGGACGGAGATCGCCACGGGCAACCGTGTGATCTCCGCGACGGATGGGACGCACATCCGGGACCTGGGCTACACCGGCCGGGACCCGGCCTGGCACCCCGACGGCGACCGCATCGCCTACCGCGGTCCCGAGGGGATCCACGTGGTCGCGGCCGACGGGAGCACCCCACCACCAGGAGACCTCCTCATCCCCTGGGGTTCGAACCCAGCCTGGTCCCCGGACGGCACACGCATCGCATACAGCATCGGGGGGCGCGCCGCTCACGCGGCCGCCGACGGCACCGACCAGGTCGTGTTCGACGACACCCTCTGGCTCCCGGACCGCGTCACCTGGTCGCCTGAGGGCGAACGCCTCCTCGTCAGGGCAGAGGTGTTCAACTTCCGCGAGTACGACAAGGTGTTCTACGACGCGTGCGTGACCCTCACCCTCGACGGGCAGGTAGACCCCACGAAGGTCTCGGAGTCCGAGTGCCGGGACGCGGCGTGGCGGCCCGCACACGAACCCGACCCGACACCCGAGA
>NZ_AXCZ01000128.1 GCF_000767165.1 Cellulomonas bogoriensis 69B4 = DSM 16987 | reverse complement strand
GCACCCGCTCACCACCGGGCGACGTGGCGTCCGCGCCCCCGTGCGCCTCGTGGTCGCCGAGGCCCACCAGGGCGACGACCGTCGCCTTCACGCCCGAGGGCGCCGGCACGCGCACGACTTCGTCGACGGCCCCGGTCACGCCGAGCGCGGGGGCCGTGGACATGAGGGCCTTGAGCGGTCCCTTCGCCAGTGGCTCACCCACGACGACGGGGCCGTCCGGGGTGCGGGCGACGCCGACCACGAGCGTGTCGACGTCGAGACGGGCGGGGTCCTTGAGGGTGAGGTTCACGGTGGTCACCGCTCGATGCTAGCCGCCGGGGGAGCCTGCACCGGTGCGATCCGGACGTATCCTCGAGCCCGTGTGGACACCCCTGGTCGTGCTCGTCGGAGCCGTGTGCCTCGCTCTCGCCGCGTGGGCGGGCTGGCGCGCCGTTCGTGACGAGCCGGTCATCCTCAAGCAGCTCCTGCTCGGGGGCGTGGCCGAGGCGTTGCTCGTGGTCCAGCTGGTGGTGGCCGGGGTCCTCGCCGCCACCGGCAGAGGGCCCGCCGACGTGCCGACGTTCTGGGGCTACCTGGTCACCACGCTCCTGGTGCTGCCGTTCGCAGCGGCCTGGGCGTTCGCCGAGCGCACACGGTGGAGCTCGGTCGTGCTGCTCCTCGCGGCGGCGACCGTCGCGTTCCTGCAGTACCGCACCCTCCAGGTCTGGGTCGGCCCGTGAGCGTCCACGGCACGCCCCGGACCGCACCGTCCACCCCACCGGCGAGCGCGTCCGGGCCCGGCCGGGTCCTGGTCCTGGTCTACGGGCTGCTCGCGGTCGCTGCCGGGGCCCGGTCCGCGGTGCAGATCCTGCGGGACCTGCACGAGGCCCCCTTGGCCTACGTGCTGTCGGGTGTGGCTGCTGCGGTGTACGTGCTCGCCACGGTGGCGCTGGCCCTGGACGGTCCCCGGTGGCGCCCGGTCGCGTGGGTGGCCGTGGTCATCGAGCTCGTGGGGGTGCTCGCCGTCGGCGCGATCTCGCTCCAGGTCCCCGAGCTGTTCCCCAGGGCCACGGTGTGGTCCGGCTTCGGGCAGGGCTACGGGTACGTGCCCCTGGTCCTACCGGTCCTGGGAATCCTGTGGCTGCGTCGGACGTCCCGCGGCGGGCCCGGCGGTCCCCGGTAGGTTGGCGGCCGTGTACCGGCTGCTCTTCTCCCTCGTCCTGCGTCGACTCGACCCCGAGCGCGCGCACCACCTCGGCTTCCTCATGATCCGGGCCGCGGCGGCGGTCCCAGGTGTGCGGCACCTGCTGGCGCGGAGGTGCTCACCGCCGCCGGGGGCGGGCGTCGAGCTGTGGGGGCGGCAGGTGCCCGGGCGCTTCGGCCTTGCGGCCGGGTTCGACAAGGACGCGATCGGCGTGCGCGGGCTCGTGACCATCGGGTTCGGGTTCGTCGAGGTCGGCACCGTCACCGCCCAGGGGCAGCCGGGCAACCCGCGTCCACGGTTGTGGCGGGTCCTGGAGCAGGACGCGGTGCGCAACCGGATGGGGTTCAACAACGGCGGCGCCGAGGAGGTCGCCGCGCGTCTGCGGCGGGTGCGAGCCACCCGTTGGGGCCGAGAGGCGGTGATCGGGGTGAACATCGGCAAGACGAAGGTGGTCGCCGCCGAGGACGCCCCGGCGGACTACGCCGTCAGCGCTGCGCTGCTCGCGCCGTTCGCCGACTACCTCGTGGTCAACGTGTCCTCGCCGAACACCCCGGGGCTGCGGTCGCTGCAGTCGGTGGACCAGCTCCGTCCGATCCTGGTCGCGGTCAGGGAGGCCGCCGACGGCGCGACCGCGCGCGGGCACCGCGTACCTCTGCTGGTGAAGATCGCCCCGGATCTCGCGGACGAGGACGTCGACGCCGTGGCCGATCTGGTCACCGAGCTGGGGTTGGACGGCGTGGTCGCCGTCAACACGACCGTCGCCCACGACATGGGCGAGGGCGGGTTGTCCGGGCCCCCGCTCCTGCCGCGCGGCCTGCAGGTCGTCGGGCGGTTGCGCGCTCGCCTGGGCCAGGGTGCGGTGCTCATCGGGGCCGGCGGCATCACGACCGTCGCGGACGCGCGCGCCTACCTGGACTGCGGTGCCGACCTGGTCCAGGGGTACACCGGGTTCATCTACCAGGGGCCGTTCTGGGCCGCGCGCATCAACAGGCGCCTCGGGCGCACCTCGTGAGCCGGCCGCTGTGGGACTGGGAGTTCCTGGACGCGGAGGGTGGGCAGCTGGACCGCCCGGTGAGCCCCGCATTCACCAGCAGGTTCGACGCAGAGACGTGGCTGGGTGACTGCCGGGGGCGACTGGAGGCGGACGGTGTCGCGCACGCGCGTCTGGCACACCGGGGGACGGCCGTCGCGGCCCCGGTCCGGATCCGGCTCCCGGACCGGGGCGGTGACGGCGTGAGGGCGTGAGCCCCGGTCAGAACACCGGGTGCTGAGGCGGGGAGGACTCCTTGGTCAGCGCCGGGTCACGGACGACGACCCCTGCCAGGACCTGGTCGATCCGGTCGAGGAGCTCGGCGGGGATCGTCACACCCGTGGCGGCCACGTTCTCGCGGACCTGCTCCGGCCGCGACGCGCCGATGATGGCGGCCGCGACGTTGTCGTTCTGCAGGACCCACGCCACCGCGAGCTGTGCCATCGACAGGTCGAGCTCGGCCGCGATCGGCTCCAAGCCCTGCACGGCCTCCAGGACGTCGTCACGCATGAACCGTTCGATCATGCGCGCACCACCCTTGGTGTCGGTGGCCCTCGAACCCGCCGGGCGTTCCTGGCCCGGCTTGTACTTGCCGCTCAGCACACCCTGCGCGACCGGGGACCAGACGATCTGGGAGAGGCCCAGCTCGGCGGAGGTGGGCACGACCTCCTCCTCGATGACCCGCCAGAGCATGGAGTACTGCGGCTGGTTGGAGATCAGGTGGATGCCGAGCTCCTGGGCGAGGGCGTGGCCGGTCCGCAGCTGGTCCGCGGTCCACTCCGACACACCGATGTACAGCGCCTTGCCCTGGCGCACGATGTCGGCGAACGCCTGCATCGTCTCCTCGATCGGTGTCTCGTAGTCCCACCGATGGGCCTGGTAGAGGTCCACGTAGTCGGTTCCCAGACGGGTGAGGGACGCGTTGATCGACTCCATGACGTGCTTGCGTGACAGGCCCACGTCGTTGGGGCCCATGGGGCCGGTCGGCCAGTAGACCTTGGTGAAGATCTCCAGAGACTCCCGTCGCTGCCCGCGAAGGGCGTCGCCCAGGACGCTCTCGGCGACGGTGTTCGCATAGGTGTCGGCGGTGTCGAAGGTGGTGACGCCCGCGTCCAGGGCTGCATGGACGCACGCCGTGGCGGCGTCGTTCTCCACCTGCGATCCGTGGGTGAGCCAGTTTCCGTAGGCGATCTCCGAGATCTTGAGACCGCTCTTCCCGAGGTGTCGATGCTTCATGGAACGAGCCTAGCCCCCTACGACGAATCGATTCGATCCGTTCCGGTGAGGGTCGCGCGCGCTCGTGGACGGCCCTCGGTGTCCGTGGGCTCAGGCGGGGTACTCGCCCCGTCGCACCTGAGGGCGGGGCAGACGGGTCCGGCGAATCTGGAACGCGCGCATCACCCCGTACATGCGCGACCCGCGGGGGACCTCTGCGCCGAAGCGGTCGGCCAGGCGGCGCTTGAGCACTCGGGAGAGGATCACCGCATCGACGATCGTGATGAGCACGATCGTGTACATCACCAGGATCACCACGACGCCGGCCGTGGGGTTCCCTGCGGTCACGAACGTCGAGAACACCATGAGGAGGGCCACCGGGAGGAAGTACTCACCAAGGTTGCGGCGGGCGTCGACGTAGTCCCGGATCCACCGCCGCACCGGACCGCGGTCACGAGCAGGCATGAACCTCTCGTCCCCGGTCTGCATCGCGCGGTACTCACGCTCGCGCTTGTCCTTGGCCGCTGCGCGCTGCGCGCGGATGGCCGCCTTGCGGTCCGACGGCACCAACGGACGCTTCCGCGCGGCCTCGGCCTGGCTGCGCCTGGGCGTGGGGCGGCCCTTGCCCTGGTTCAGGTTGTCGGCCCCGGTGGTCGCGGACGGCTGCGACTCGGGCAGGGGTTCGGGCGCGGAACGCTGGCGGGAGAACACACCTCAAGGGTAGTGGAGCACTAACGTGGGTACGTGCACACCCCCGACGTCGCCGCCCCCGGTACCCCCGCCATGGACGACCTCCGCCGACGGGTCGCGGACCAGTTCCCCGACCTGCGCCGGGACCTGGAGGACCTCGTCCGGATCCCGAGCGTCTCAGGCCCCAGCGGCGACCCCGCCGAGGTCGGACGGTCGGCGGACGCCGTCGCCGAGCTCCTGCGCTCGGCCGGGCTGGACGACGTCGAGGTCGTCACCGCGACGAGCAGCGACGGCAGGTCCTCGGCCCCGGCTGTCCTCGCCCACCGCCCGGGCCCGGCGGGGAGCCCGACGGTGATGCTCTACGCCCACCACGACGTCCAGCCCATCGGTCGCCCCTCGTCCTGGACCTCGGCGCCGTTCGAGCCCGTCGAGCGCGGAGGGCGCCTCTACGGGCGAGGAGCCGCGGACGACAAGGCCGGCGTGGTCGCCCACCTCGGGGCCCTCAGGGCGCTCGGTGACGACGTGCCCGTGGGCGTCACGGTGTTCGTCGAGGGCGAGGAGGAGATCGGTTCGCCGGGGTTCGGCCTGTTCCTCGACCAGTTCCGTGATCGTCTCGCAGCCGACGTGATCGTCGTGGCCGACTCCGTCAACTGGGCCGTGGGTGTCCCCGCGCTCACCACGAGCCTGCGTGGCCTGGTCGAGTGCGAGGTCGAGGTGCGCGTGCTGGAGCACGCCGTGCACTCCGGCATGTTCGGCGGACCCGTCCTCGACGCTGTGACGCTCCTGTGCCGTGTGATCGCCACGCTCCACGACGACGACGGCCAGGTCGCGGTCGAGGGCCTGGTCAGCGGCCCCGAGCCCGAGGTCGACCTCGACGAGGCGCGGTTCCGGGCCGAGTCGTCGCTGCTCCCCGGGACGGCACTGGCCGGGACGGGGACGATCACCGGCAGGCTCTGGACCAAGCCGGCGATCGCGGTCGTCGGCCTGGACGCCACCCCCGTGGACCACGCGTCCAACACCTTGGCGGCCTCGGCCCGCGCCAAGCTGTCGCTTCGGATCGCCCCGGGGCAGGACCCTGCCGCGGCCGCGGCCGCGCTGCGTCGCCACCTGGAGCAACACGTGCCCCTCGGTGCGCAGGTGACGGTCAGTGACGGCGAGCTCGGCAAGGCGTTCCAGGCGCCCACCGACTCCCCGGCGATGGCCGTCGCGCGTTCGGCCTTCGCCGACGCCTGGGGGGCCGAACCTGTGGACACCGGGATCGGCGGGTCGATCCCGTTCGTCGCGGACCTCCTCGAGGCCTACCCGCGGGCCGCCATCCTGGTCACCGGTGTCGAGGACCCCGACTCCCGCGCGCACGGCGCCGACGAGTCGGTGCACCTGGCCGAGCTGCAGAAGGTCGTCCTGGCGGAGGCGCTGCTGATCTCCCGGCTGGCGGCGGTCCGGCCCGGCGCGGGCTGAGGTCACCGACCGGAGACGTCCACCCCCGGACCACGGCCCGGGTGGCCGAGATCGCTGCGCACCGCGTCGGCGACCTGCTCCGACTCCAGGCGGCCCACCAGGTGCAGTCCAGCGGCGGTGCTCGACGCGCCGCCCGCCGCGGTCAGGACGTCCCCGTCGTCGACCAGCCGACCCTCGGTGTCCACCAGCACGCTCGGCTCGATCCGGACCAGGTCGTCCGACCACGCCCGGGACGCGGCCACCGGCCGCCCTGCGAGAGCCCCCGCGGCCGCGAGAACCAGGGTGCCGCTACCGACACCCGCCAGGACGGCCGTCCGGCGCCGGGTCTCGCGCAACCACGCCACGTGGTCCCGGTCGCGCAGGAGGGTCCGTACGCCGGGGCCCCCGGGCTGAATGACCACGTGCAGGTCGGTCACGTCGGCCGCGGACCGGTCGGGGACGACCTTCAGGCCCCTGGCCAGCACGACCCCGCGCCCGTCCGCAGACACGGTCACGACCTCGGGGTGCAGCGACGAGTGCGCCACCCACGACCGCAGCACCGCGTACGGGCCGACGACGTCGAGCTCGTCGGCGCCGTCGAAGACCACGACGCCGACCCGGACCGGGCTGGTGCTCGTCATCGCTACACCCCTGGCAGCGCCAGCATCTGGTCCAGTGCGGCCCGCGCCCACCGCGCGTCCTCGGGGTCGACGACGATCCGGTTGGGCACCCGCCCCTCGACCAGGGACTCCAGGGTCCAGACCAGGTGCGGCAGGTCGATGCGGTTCATCGTCGAGCAGAAGCACACCGTGGAGTCGAGGTAGTGCACGGTCAGCTCAGGGTGCGTCGCGGCCAGCCGTCGCACCAGGTTCAGCTCGGTCCCGATCGCCCAGGCCGATCCCGGCTCCGCCGCGTCCAACGCGCGGATGATGAACTCCGTGGAGCCCACCAGGTCCGCCGCAGCGACGACCTCGTTCTTGCACTCGGGGTGGACCAGGACGTTCACACCGGGGACCCGGCTGCGCACGTCCGTCACGTTCTGCACCGAGAACCGGCCGTGGACCGAGCAGTGCCCGCGCCACAGGATCATCCGGGCCGCCTCCAGCTCGGCGACCGTGAGCCCGCCTCCGGGCTTGCGCGGGTCGAAGACGACGCAGTCCTCCAGCGTGAGGCCCAGCTGTTCGACCGCGGTGTTGCGCCCCAGGTGCTGGTCCGGCATGAACAGGACCTTGCCGTCCCCGGTCAGTCCGCCGACCTTCTCGAACGCCCAGCGCAACGCCACCTGCGCGTTCGACGAGGTGCACACCGTGCCACCGTGGCGGCCGGTGAACGCCTTGATCGCAGCGGTCGAGTTCATGTACGTGACGGGCACGGTCCGGGCCGAGACCCCGGCGTCGGTCAGGACCGCCCACGCCTCCTCGACCTGCTCGATGGCGGCCATGTCAGCCATCGAGCAACCCGCGGCGAGGTCGGGGAGCACCACGGTCTGGTGGTCGCCGGTGAGGATGTCGGCCGACTCGGCCATGAAGTGGACCCCGCAGAACACCACGTGCTCGGCCTGCGGGCGAGCGGCGGCCTCGCGCGCGAGCTTGAACGAGTCACCGGTGACGTCGGCGAACTGGATGACCTCGTCGCGCTGGTAGTGGTGCCCCAGCACGAAGACCCGGTCACCCAGCGCCTCCTTCGCGGCGCGGGCACGCTCGACCAGGCCCGGGTCGTCCGGGGCGGGGAGGGCGCCGGGGCACTCGACGCCCCTCTCGGAGGCCAGGTCGGCCTTCTGCCCGAGGAGGAGCAGCGCGGCCGAGGGCGTGGGCTCGGCGAACCCGGTGGCGGTGGTCACGGCAGTCACACCCGGATTCTCCCACACGGGTCCCGGGCGCCCCACGCGCGGTCGGTGCGCGAAGATGACGCGGTGCGCGTACTCATCGCCCCTGACTGCTTCACCGGAACCCTCACCGCACCCCAGGCCGCCGCCGCGATCGCCGACGGGTGGGCCCAGGGCGCGCCCCACGACGAGGTGACCACCAGACCGTTGTCGGACGGAGGGCCAGGGTTCCTCGAGGTGGTGCGCAGCGGCATCGCGGGCACCGTGCCGACGGTGCTGGCGGTCACCGTGCCCGGTCCCTGGGGCGACCCCGTCCCCGCAGCCGTGCTCCTCGACGAGGCGGGTGGCACGGCGTACGTCGAAGCCGCCCAGGCGATCGGTCTGCACCTGATCCCCGAGGACCGGCGTGACCCGGCGCGCACCTCGAGCGACGGCCTGGGGCACCTGCTCCGGGCGGCGATCTCGACCGGCGCCCGCCGGATCGTGGTGGGCGTCGGGGGGACGGGCACCAACGACGCGGGCGCGGGGGTCCTGGCCGGTCTCGGCATGCAGGCCGAGGTGCTCGTCCGCGGTGGCGGCGCCCTCGACGCGATCGACCTCCAGGACCTCACCGGGCTGCCGGACCTGCGCGCCG
>NZ_AXCZ01000125.1 GCF_000767165.1 Cellulomonas bogoriensis 69B4 = DSM 16987 | reverse complement strand
GCCTCCTCCCGTTCGGCCTCCGCGGCGGCGAGCCGCCGGATCGCGGTCTCCTCCAGGCCGCGGATCTCGTGCCGGTCGGCCTCGACCTCGGCCTCACGGGCCGCGACCCGCTCCTGGCGTCGCGACGCCTCCGCCTGGAGGGCCTTGGCCTCCTCCTTGATCGCGACCACGTCCAGCTCCGCGCGCGCCCGCGTCGCGGACGCCTCGCGGCGGGCCAGCAGCACCAGGACCAGTGCCACCAGGCTCGCGAGGAGCAGCATGAGGATGATGGCGATCTCGCCCACGGGCGTCCTCCTGTGACGTGCGACGCGCGGAGCCGGTCACTCCACGTCGGCGACCCCAGAATCCCACGGTTCGTGCCCGTCGGCGTCCATCCGCTCGCGCACCAGCCGGGCCACCAGACCTGGGGGGTAGCCCTTGCGACCGAGGGTTCCCATGACGCGCCGGGCGCGGACCTCCGGCGCCACGCCACGGAGCGACTCCCACCGCTTGTCGAGCAGCCGTCGCGCGGTTGCCGCCTCGTCCTCCGGGTCGAGCTCGTCAAGGGCCGTCTGCGCGTCGTGCTCACCCACCCCACGGCGACGCAGCTCCGCCGCGAGCCCACGGCGGGCCAGACCTCGGGACTCGTGCTTGCTCCGCACGAGCATCCGGGCGTACTCACCGTCGTCGATGAGGCCGACCTCGGTGAACCGGTCGAGCACCGCGTCCGCCGTCGCCTGCGGTACGTCACGTCGTGCCAGGGCCTCGGCCAGCTGCTGCCTGCTGCGCGGGGCAGCGGCGAGCAGCCGGAGCACGACGGCCCGGGCGACCGCCTCCGCCTCGGGGCCGTCGACCGGTCCCTGGTCGGCGGAGGACCGGCCGCGCGCCGCGTCCCGTGTCAGAAGTCGACTCCCCCGGCCGGGTCGGCGGGCTGGTCGACCTTCGCCCCGATGCCGAGCTTCTCCTTGATCTTCTTCTCGATCTCGTCCGCCAGGTCGGGGTTGTCGCGCAGGAACCCGCGCGCGTTCTCCTTGCCCTGCCCGAGCTGGTCGCCCTCGTAGGTGTACCAGGCGCCGGACTTGCGGATGAAGCCGTGCTCGACCCCCAGGTCGATCAGCCCGCCCTCACGGGAGATGCCGATCCCGTACAGGATGTCGAACTCGGCCTGCTTGAACGGCGGCGCGACCTTGTTCTTCACGACCTTGACACGGGCGCGGTTGCCGACCGGCTCCGTGCCCTCCTTCAGGGTCTCGATCCGGCGGATGTCCATCCGGACCGAGGCGTAGAACTTCAGCGCCTTGCCGCCGGTCGTCGTCTCGGGCGACCCGAAGAAGACACCGATCTTCTCGCGGAGCTGGTTGATGAAGATGGCTGTGGTCCCGGACGAGCTCAACGCGCCGGTGATCTTGCGCAGGGCCTGGGACATGAGACGGGCCTGGAGGCCGACGTGGCTGTCGCCCATCTCCCCCTCGATCTCGGCCTTGGGCACCAGCGCCGCGACCGAGTCGATCACGATGATGTCGATCGCGCCGGAGCGGATCAGCATGTCCATGATCTCCAGCGCCTGCTCGCCGGTGTCCGGCTGGGACACCAGCAGGGCGTCGGTGTCGACACCGAGCTTCTTCGCGTACTCCGGGTCCAGGGCGTGCTCGGCGTCGATGAACGCCGCGATCCCGCCCGCACGCTGGGCGTTGGCGACCGCGTGCAGGGCCACGGTCGTCTTTCCGCTGGACTCCGGGCCGTAGATCTCGACCACGCGACCGCGCGGCAGACCGCCGATACCCAGGGCGATGTCCAGGGCGATCGAGCCCGTCGGGATCACCTCCACCGGGGCGCGACCCTCGTCGCCCAGGCGCATGATCGAGCCCTTGCCGAACTGCCGGTCGATCTGGCCGAGCGCGGCCTCGAGGGCCTTCGTACGGTCTGCAGGAGCAGGCATGTCTCACCTCGGGGGTCCACGGACGGTGCGCGCACTCGTCCTGTCTGGTCGTTCTGTCGATCCGGGGCGACGCTACGGCCGACCACCGACACGCGCCGCGACGGACCCCGCCCGTGTGGACGACGACCGGCACGCGGCACGTACCGAGCACCTTCGCGACGAGCCTACCCGAACACCTGTTCGATCGCGCTGCTCCGCCCCCGACACGCCGCGCGCGTCACCGCAGCAGCAGCCCCTCGATCCGGCGGGCCGTCCACCACGTCCCCAGCACGCCCAGCGCGGCGAGCACCGCCACGTGCACCAGCAGGCCCGGACCCACGCGCCCCAGCATGAGCTCCCGGACCATCGCCACCCCGTGGTACAGCGGGGTCGCCTGCACCACGCCCTGCAAGGCCGGTGGGTAGGTCTGCAACGGGAAGAACGTCGCGGAGAACAGGAACATCGGCAGGATCGCCAGGTTCACGTAGTCGAAGTCCGCCCAGGTGCGCATGTAGGTGGTCGCTGCCATCCCCAAGGAGGCGAACGCCCACCCGATCAGGGTCGCCGCCGGCACCGCCAGCAGCGCCCAGGGCGAGGTCACCGCACCCGCGAGCGCCGCCACCAGGAGGAACGCCGTCGAGTACACGACACCGCGCAGCAGCGCCCAGCCGATCTCGGCCACCGCCACGTCACGCGGCCCCAGGGGTGTGGCCAGCACCGAGTCGTACAGGCGGGCGTACTTCAGCTTGAAGAACACGTTGATCGTGGAGTCGAACACCGCGCCGTTCATCGCCGAGGCCGCCAGCAGCGCCGGGGCCACGAACACCACGTAAGGCACCGCGGTGCCGTCGGCGAGCTCGACGTCACCGACCAGCGTCCCGATCCCCACCCCCATCGCGAACAGGAAGAACACCGGCTCGAAGAACCCCGAGACGATCACCGGCCACGTGCGGCGCGAGGACCGGTAGTTGCGCTCGACGAGCATCCCGGCCCGGCCCGCGCCCACGCGCCCGTCCGTCACCGTCGCCACTCAGACCACCATCCGTCGACGCAGGACCCGGCCCGAGAGCCACCACCCCACCACCAGCCACAGGAGCAGGTACGCCACGTGCCCGGCCACCACCGGGGTGGTCGCCACACCGAGGGTCAGGGCCCGCGAGGCCTCGACCGCGTGCCACAACGGTGTGGCCCACGCGACCGGTTGCAGGTACCCGGGCAGCTGCTCCACCGGGAAGAACGTGCCCGAGAACAGCATCATGGGCATCACGACGAACCTCATCACCAGGACCAGGCCCTTGTCGGAGGACAAGGTCGCGGAGTAGGCGTAGCAGCACGCCGCGAACGCGACCCCGCCCAGTGCAGCGACCGGGACGGCGAGCACCCCCCACCACGAGGGGACCGCACCCAGGGCGGCGGCGACCGCGAAGAAGACCACGGACACGACGAGGACCCGGATCGCCACGAAGACCAGGTGACCGGTCACCACGTCCCGCGGGCCGAGCGGCGTCGCGAGCATGCCCTGGTAGATCGGGTTCCACTTGATCGACCCCATGACCGAGAAGGTCGTCTCACCGGCCCCCGTCTGCAGCGCGGTGGCAGCGAGCAGGCCGGGTGCGATGAACGTCACGTACGGCACGCCACCCACCCCCTGGTCCAGCAGCGCACCCAGACCCAGGCCCATGCCGGCCAGGTACATCAGCGGGGCGAGGAAGCTCGAGACGGCCGTGCCGGCCCACATGCGGCGGTACTTCACCAGCCAGTGCCCCGTGACCGAGGACCACGGACCGAGGACGGGGACCTTGGCGGTACGTCCGTCCCGGGCCCCCACCGGGGCCGTCACCTGCGCGGCCATCAGTCGACCAACGTCCGGCCGGTCAGGTGCAGGAACACGTCCTCCAGCGTCGAGCGCCGCACCAGGGCCGACAACGGGTCCAGGCCCCGGCGCGTGACCTCTGCCTGCGCCGACTCCCCGTCCGCGGTGTACAGCAGCAACCTGTCGGGCAGGACCTCGACCCGCTCGGCCACGCCGTGGACCTTCTCGGCCACGGGCTGGTGGTCGGCCACGTCGAACCTCAGCTCGAGCACCTCACGGGTGGAGTGCTGCTCGATCAGGGACCGCGGCGAGCCCTCGGCCACCACCCGCCCCTGGTCCATCACCACGAGGCGGTCGCACAGCTGCTCGGCCTCGTCCATGTAGTGCGTGGTCAGCACCAGGGTGACGCCCTCGCGCTTGAGGCGGAACAACCGGTCCCACAGGACGTGCCGTGCCTGGGGGTCCAGGCCCGTGGTCGGCTCGTCCAGGAGCAGCACGCTCGGGCTGTTCACCAGCGCCCGGGCGATCGTCAGCCGGCGCTTCATCCCCCCGGACAACGGCTCGACCACCGACTTCGCCCGCCCGGTGAGCTGGGCGAAGTCCAGGAGCTCCTCGGCGCGCTCCCGGACCAGCCGCCGGGACAGGCCGAAGTACCGGCCGTACACCCAGATGTTCTCCTCGACGGTGAGCTCCTCGTCCAAGGTGTCCTTCTGCGGGACCACACCCAGCCGCGCGCGGATCTGGGCGCCCTGGGTGCGCGCGTCCATGCCGAGGATCTCCAGCGTGCCCGCCGAGGGCGGGGAGACGCAGCCGATCATCCGCATGGTCGAGGACTTGCCCGCCCCGTTGGGCCCCAGGAACCCGAACGCCTCGCCGGGACGCACCTCGACATCGATGCCGTCCACCGCGGTGAAGTCGCCGAAGGTCTTGACCAGGCCCTCGGCCCGGATCATCGCGCTGCTCGTCACGCGGCGACGGTACAGGCACCGACCGGGCGCGTCACGGTCATTGCCCCGGGCGCCGCCCGCGCTCGACCGAGCCCCACCGCCGCGCCTCCGGGACGTCCATCGCGTCGCACAGCGCACGCCACACCCGCCGTGGCTCCTCGCCGTCCGCGAGCGCCTGCTCGGCCGTGCGGTCCTCGAGCCCGCCGAGCACCTGGTCGCGCACCAGGGTCGTCCCCAACGGCCCGAACACGTCCTGGACCAGCTCCCTCAGCTCGCTGTAGCGCACCCCTGCACCCTGCCACAGCGGCCGCACGCCGCGACGGACGTCGGACCCCGGCACCACAATGGGCCGGTGACCACCGCGCCGCCCCCCGCCGACGTGCTCGGCCGGTTCTCGGCCCCGACCAGGGAGTGGTTCAGCGGGGCGTTCGAGGCACCGACCCCCGCACAGGTCGGTGCCTGGCGTGCGGTGGACGCCGGTGACCACGCGCTGGTGGTGGCGCCGACCGGCTCGGGCAAGACCCTCGCGGCGTTCCTGTGGGCCCTGGACGGCCTGCTGACCTCGCCCCCGCCGCAGGACCCCGCGCTGCGGTGCCGGATCCTGTACGTCTCGCCGCTGAAGGCGCTGGCCGCCGACGTCGAGCGGAACCTCAGGTCCCCTCTCGTGGGGATCGGCCACGCGGCTGCGAGGTCCGGCACCACCGTGACCGACGTCACGGTCGGGGTGCGGACGGCGGACACCCCGGCTGCCGAGCGGCGGGCGTTCGCGACCAGGCCCGCGGACGTCCTCATCACGACCCCCGAGTCCCTGTTCCTGGTGCTGACGTCCGCCGCGCGCAACGGCCTGCGCGGGGTGCAGACGGTGATCGTGGACGAGATCCACGCGCTGGCGGGGACCAAGCGGGGGGCGCACCTGGCGCTCACGCTCGAGCGGCTGGACGCGCTGCTGGAGGCCGACGGCACCGGGCCGGCCCAACGGGTGGGCCTGTCGGCGACCGTCCGCCCGCCGGAGGCGGTCGCCGACTTCCTCGCCGGGCGCCGGACCCCCGGTGAGGGTGGGCGGGGCACGACCGTGGTGCGCCCGGAGCACACCAAGGAGGTGCAGGTCGAGGTCGTGGTGCCGGTGCCCGACCTGACCGACCTGGCCCGCGACGGTGGGGACGACCCGGCGGCGGAGGGGTTCTCCGGCTCGGCCGCGGGCGGGCCGAGGCGCCCGTCGGTGTGGCCGCACGTGGAGGAGCGGGTGGTGGACCTGGTGGGGGCGCACAGGTCGACCCTGGTGTTCACCAACTCCCGGCGGGGCGCCGAGCGCCTGACCGCACGGGTCAACGAGGTGTGGGCCGGGCGTCAGGGGCAGGACGTCCCCGACCCCGGGACCCTGGCGCCGGCGGCCGCGCCCGGCCAGTCGGGCACCGCTGCCGGGGTCGGCACCCGGGAGGGTGAGCCGGTGCTGGCCCGGGCCCACCACGGGTCGATGAGCCGGGCCGAGCGCACCCGCACCGAGACCGAGCTCAAGGCCGGGCGGCTGCCCGCCGTGGTGGCGACGTCGTCCCTGGAGCTCGGGATCGACATGGGGGCCGTGGACCTGGTGGTCCAGGTCGGCAGCCCGCCGTCGGTCGCGTCCGGCCTGCAACGCGTGGGGCGGGCCGGGCACCAGGTGGGGGCGGTGTCCCGGGGGGTGGTGCTCCCCACGTTCCGGGGCGAGCTGGTGCCGGCGGCGGTCGTGGCCCGGCGCATGCGCGAGGGGCAGATCGAGCACCTGCACGTCCCACGGACGCCGTTGGACGTCCTGGCCCAGCAGGTCGTCGCGATGGTCGCGGTGCAGGACTGGGAGGTCGAGGAGCTGGCGTCGGTGGTGCGCCGGGCGGCGCCGTTCGCGGACCTGGGTGAGGGGACCCTCACGGCCGTGCTGGACATGCTCGCGGGAAGGTACCCGAGCGAGGAGTTCGCCGAGCTGCGTCCACGTGTGCTCTGGGACCGGATGACCGGGGTCCTCTCGGCCCGGCCCGGGGCCCTGCGGCTCGCGGTGACCAGCGGCGGGACGATCCCCGACCGTGGCCTGTACGGGGTGTTCCTGGCGGCGGGGGCGGCCGGGAGCGAGGACGCGGGCGAGGTGCCCGCCGAACGGGGCGGGCGTCGTGTCGGGGAGCTCGACGAGGAGATGGTCTACGAGTCGCGCGTGGGTGACACCTTCACCCTGGGGTCCAGCACCTGGCGGATCGAGGACATCACCCCCGACCGGGTGCTCGTCTCCCCCGCCCCCGGGCTGCCGGGTCGGTTGCCCTTCTGGAAGGGCGACAGCCCGGGCCGCCCCGCCGAGCTGGGCCGGGAGATCGGCCGGTGGGTGCGGCACGTCGCCGCCGCCTCCCCCGAGGACGCCGCGGCCGAGGTGAGCGCGACGGGGCTGGACCGTTGGGCCGCGGACAACCTGCTCGCCTACCTGGCCGAGCAGCGGGAGGCCACCGGGGCCCTGCCCGACGACCGCACGATCCTGGTCGAACGGTTCCGCGACGAGATCGGTGACTGGCGGGTGGTCATCCACTCCCCCCACGGGGCGAGGGTGCACGCACCGTGGGCGTTGGTCGTGGCCGCCCGGTTGCGGGACCGGTACGGGGTGGACGCCGCCGCCATGCACTCCGACGACGGGATCGTCGTGCGGCTGCCCGACGTGACCCAGTCCGGTCACTGGGACGTCCAGGCCGGGCGCTGGGTCGACGACGGACCGGGCCCGGGTGTGGACCTGGAGGACCTGCTGATCGAGCCCGAGGACGTCGAGGAGGCCGTGCGGCGTGAGGTCGGTGGGTCAGCGCTGTTCGCCGCCCGGTTCCGTGAGGCCGCCGCGCGGGCCCTGCTCCTGCCCCGGCGCAGCCCCGACCGGCGTCGCCCGTTGTGGCAGCAGCGTCAGCGCTCCGCCCAGCTCCTGCAGGTGGCCTCGCGCTACCCCGACTTCCCGATCCTGCTCGAGGCGGCCCGTGAGTGCCTCCAGGACGACTTCGACCTGGAGGCACTGGTCTCGCTGATGCGGGACGTCCGGACCCGCCGGGTGCGGGTCGTGGAGGTCCTGACCCCCACCCCCTCCCCGTTCGCGCAGTCGTTGCTGTTCGGTTACACCGCCCAGTTCCTGTACGACGGGGACCAGCCCCTCGCCGAGAGGCGGGCGGCGGCCCTGACCCTGGACCCGAGCCTGCTGGCCGAGCTGCTCGGCCAGCAGGGCACCAGCGACCTGGCCGACCTGCTGGACCCGGACGCCGTCCGCGTCACCGAGGCCGAGGTCACGGGTCTGGCACCCGAACGCCACGCCCGTGACCTCGAGGGTCTGGTCGACGTGGTGCGCCGGCACGGGCCCCTGACCCTGGACCAGGCGCGGGCACGCGTCGAACCGGGCGCCCGGGACCAGGTGGTGGCATGGCTGGAGCAGCTGGTGACCGCCCGTCGGGTCCTGGCCGTGCGTCTGCGGGGCCCCGCACGGCCCGGGGCGCCCGGGGCGCACCGCGAGCACGGCGAG
>NZ_AXCZ01000179.1 GCF_000767165.1 Cellulomonas bogoriensis 69B4 = DSM 16987 | reverse complement strand
CCCCGGTGGACCCGACCCCGGACGTGGTGCGCTCGGCGCTCGCCGCGGCCGGGAACTGGCCCGGTTACCCGACCACGCACGGAACCCCGGAGCTGCGGCAGGCCGTGGCGCAGTGGTTCGCGCGCCGGCGCGGGGTACCCGACGTCGACCCGGCCGGGGTGCTCCCCACGGTGGGGTCCAAGGAGCTGGTGGCGCTCCTGCCGGCGCTGCTGGGTCTGGGCCCGGGCGACGTCGTGGTCCACCCCGAGGTCGCCTACCCCACGTACGACGTCGGTGCGCGGCTCGCAGGGGCGACCCCGCTGCCCGCCGACGACGTGGCCGTCTGGGGGGCGCGCGACGACGTCCGCCTGGTGTGGGTCAACTCGCCCTCCAACCCGACCGGGAGGGTGCTGGACGTACCGGCCCTCCGAGCGGTGGTGGACGCGGCGCGGCGTCTGGGGGCGGTCGTGGCGTCCGACGAGTGCTACGCACTGCTCGCCTGGGACGCGCCGTGGTCCGGCTCGGGTACGCCGAGCCTGCTCGATCCGGCGGTCTGCGGCGGCAGGCACGAGGGTCTGCTGGTCGTGCACTCCCTGTCCAAGCAGTCCAACCTGGCCGGGTATCGCGGCGCGTTCGTGGCCGGGGACCCCGGCCTGGTGTCACGGCTGCTCGAGGTGCGCAAGCACGCCGGGATGATCGTCCCCGGCCCCGTGCAGGCGGCCATGGTCGCTGCGTTGACCGACGACGAGCACGTGGACGTCCAGGTGGCCCGTTATCGTCGGCGGCGTGAGGTCCTGCGGCAGGCGTTCACCGGGGCCGGTCTGCACGTGGAGGACTCCCCGGCGGGCCTGTACCTGTGGGTGCGGGGCGCAGGTCCGGGGCAGGACTGCTGGGCCACGGTCGCGGACCTCGCCGGGCTGGGTGTGCTGGTAGCGCCCGGGGCGTTCTACGGCCCGTCCGCGGCCCGGCACGTGCGGGTCGCGCTCACAGCTTCCGACGAGTCGGTCGCCCGCGCGGCGGCGCGGCTGCAAGCCGCGTGAGACGTCGCGTCCCGCGGGGCGCATTTTTGGTCTAATCTTGGCCGATCCGTGGTGCGCGCCGAAGGTGGCGCCCCCTCGCCCCGCACGCAGCCTGCCGAATCGTGTGACGGGGATCACGTTGGAAAAGGGACGTTCTGCCCTCGATTGATTGGGACCCCGGCGCTACGCGCGGGTACCGTCAGCGGTGGCCGACGACGCCCACCAGCTCGAACCGGACCAGCCAGGTGACCGCCGGGACTGGGTCCGCAAGGAGGAAGACATGACCCAGACCGAGACCCCCGCGGTCACCCTGACCGTCGGGGAGCGCGCGATGGACCTTCCTGTGGTCCGAGCGACGACGGGCAATGACGGGGTCGTGGTCTCGTCGCTGCTCAAGGAGACCGGTCTGGTCACCGTCGACCCGGGGTTCATGAACACCGCGTCCTGCGAGTCGGCGATCACCTATATCGACGGTGACGTCGGGATCCTGCGCTACCGGGGCTACCCGATCGAGCAGCTGGCGGCCCAGTCCTCCTTCCTCGAGGTCGCCTACCTGCTCACCCACGGCGAGCTCCCCACGGCGGACGCGCTCTCGGCGTGGATCGACCGGATCGAGCGCCACACCCACCTGCACGACAACTTCAAGGCGCTCATCGGCGCCTTCCCGACGAACGCCCACCCGATGGCCGTGCTGTCGTCGGCCGTGTCGGCCCTGCCGGGGTACTACCCGCACAGCGTCGACCCGTTCGACCCCTCCCGGGTGGAGCTCGCCACGGTGCTGCTCCTGGCGAAGGCCCCCACGATCGCCGCCTACGCCCACCGTCGCGCGCTCGGCCAGGAGATGATCGGCCCCGACCGTGGACGGGGCTACGTCGCGGACTTCCTGCGCATGGCGTTCCAGCCCAACGGCGTTCCGTACGACGTCGACCCGGTGATGGTCAAGGCCCTGGACCTGCTGCTCATCCTGCACGCCGACCACGAGCAGAACTGCTCGACGTCGACGGTGCGGATCGTCGGGTCCAGCCACGCGAACCTCTACGCGTCGGTCTCGGCCGGCGTCAACGCGCTGTCCGGCCCGCTGCACGGCGGGGCGAACGAGGCGGTCCTGCGGATGCTGACCCAGATCCAGCAGGCCGGGGGTGACGCCTCGGAGTTCATGCGCAAGGTCAAGAACAAGGAGGACGGTGTCCGGCTCATGGGCTTCGGGCACCGCGTCTACAAGAACTACGACCCGCGCGCGGCGATCGTGAAGAAGGCTGCCGACGAGGTGCTGTCCCAGCTGGGCAAGCGCGACGAGATGCTGGACATCGCGATGAGCCTCGAGGAGATCGCTCTCAACGACGACTACTTCATCGAGCGCAAGCTCTACCCGAACGTCGACTTCTACACGGGCCTGATCTACAAGGCGATGGGGTTCCCGACCTCGATGTTCACCCCGCTGTTCGCCGTGGGTCGGATGCCCGGGTGGATCGCGCAGTGGCGCGAGATGATGACCGACAAGGCCACCAAGATCGGTCGCCCGCGGCAGATCTACACGGGGGCGGCCGAGCGTGACGTGGTCCCGCTCGACGAGCGCTGAGACGTCCACCGAGGCCCTCCCCGCAGTGACCGCAAGGTCACGTGGGGAGGGCCTCGGCGTGGGTGCGGTCAGCCGGTGCTGACGAGCACCGTCACCTGACCGTCGTCGGTGGGTTCCTCCGCCGGTGCCCACGCGCCTTCGTCCCGGGTCCACACCTGATCGGCGTGGCGCACCTCCACGACCTCCAGGGCGTCGGCCACGGCGACCGACCACTGCGCCAGCGACCACCCGGCGCGCAGGGGCTCCTCGTCCTCGCCCAGCACGGCCGGTGCGTCGAGCACCACGGCGGCGTCACCGGCCGCGCTCACGCCAGGGACCTGCTCGCCGGCCGGTGCGTAGTCGCGGTGCACACGCGCGACGTAGGCGTCGACCGAGCCGGCGCCCGGGTCGTCCAAGGTGCAGGTGATGCTCGCGGCGGAGTACCCCGTCAGTCCCGAGGCCCAGGCCCGTGAGCGTGCCTCGTGCTTGGCGTAGGCGTCCGGGAACCCGGACCGCTGGACGGCCTGGGCCGCGACGGTCACGTCCATCTCGATGTAGCCGTCCACCCGGGACAGGCCCTCGTAGAAGGCGTCGGTGGAGTACACGGGGTCCATGATCTGCTCGACGGTGCCCCACCCCTGGGAGGGTCGCTGCTGGAAGATGCCGACCGAGTCGCGGTCGCCGTAGTCGATGTTGCGCAGCTTGGACTCCTGCAGCCCCGTCGCCAGGCCGATCGTCACCGCACGAGCCGGCAGGTCCAGCTGGCGGGCGCGGGCGGCGATCAGAGCTGCGGTCTCGGCCTGGTCGGTCTCCAGGAACCACGACGTCTCGCCGTCGACCGCGGCGCAGCGGACGGGCTCGCCGGCCACGTCCTCCAGCTGGCGGAGCAACGCGGCGACGCCCGCCGCGCCGGCCGCCAGGACCAGGAGGAACGTGAAGGTGCCGGCGAGCACGCGTACGCCCAGGCGCAGGGCACGGTCGGTCGCGGGCTGCATGGCGGGGTCCTGTCTCAGTTGGCGTGCAGGTCCGGGTTGAGCGCGATGCCGGCCCCGTCACGGGAGAGGACCTGCACGGCGCCGGTCACCGAGTGGCGACGGAACAGCAGGTTGTCGACGCCGGCCAGCTCACGGGCGGAGACCACCTTGTCGCCCTCACCCACGAGGGTGACCTTGGTGCCGGCGGTCACGTACAGGCCGGCCTCGACCACGCAGTCGTCGCCCAGAGGGATGCCCAGGCCCGCGTTCGCCCCGAGCAGCGACCTGCGCCCGATGGAGATCCGCACGGTCCCACCGCCCGACAGCGTGCCCATGATCGACGCGCCGCCCCCGATGTCGCTGCCGTCACCGACCACCACTCCGGCCGAGATGCGGCCCTCGACCATCGAGGTGCCCAGGGTCCCGGCGTTGAAGTTCACGAAGCCCTCGTGCATGACGGTGGTGCCCTCGGCCAGGTGCGCCCCCAGACGGACGCGGTCGGCGTCCGCGATGCGCACGCCCGTGGGCATGACGTAGTCGACCATGCGCGGGAACTTGTCGACGCCGTGGACGGTGGGGGCTGCGCCGTGGGCGGCGCGCAACCGGGCGCGGGTCTGCTCGAACCCCTCGACCGCACACGGCCCGCGGTCGGTCCACACCACGTTCGGCAGGACGCCGAAGATCCCGTCGAGGTTCAGCCCGTGCGGCTGGACCAGGCGGTGGGAGAGCAGGTGCAGGCGGAGGTAGGCGTCGGCGGTGTCCCGGGGCGGGGCGTCGAGGTCGATGACGGTGGTGACCACCTCGATGCGGACCTGCCGTGCCTCGTCGGTGCCGACGAGGGCCGTCAGCTCGGCCCCGGGCTCACCGTCCGGGCCCTGGGAGAGGGTGGGCGTGGGGTACCACGCGTCCAGCACGGTCCCGCTCGCGGCGGGGTCGGTTCCGGTCGTCGTCACGATGCCGTGGGCCCAGGCGGTGCGCTGCGTCATGGGTGACAAGCCTAGTTGGCGCGGGGAGGTGGCAGGACCCGTCCACCGGCCCCTCGGGGCGGGCAACGGGTAGGGTGCGCCCCGTGATCCTCGATCTCCACGGTGACCCCGTCGTGCTGGCCCACACCTTGTGCGACATCCCGTCCGTCAGCGGGGACGAGGCGCACCTCGCCGACCTGGTGGAGGGCGCCCTGCGGGAGCTGGACCACCTGGAGGTCCTGCGCGACGGGAACGCGGTCGTGGCCCGTACCCACCTGGGCCGGTCCGAGCGGGTCGTGGTCGCCGGGCACCTGGACACCGTGCCCGTGGCCGCGAACCTGCCGGCCGAGCGGCGCGCCACCGCTGAGGGCGACGTCCTGTGGGGACGGGGCTCGGTCGACATGAAGGGCGGTGTGGCCGTCCAGCTGGCGGTCGCCGCCCGTGTGACGGCCCCGGGCCGGGACGTGACCTGGGTGTTCTACGACCAGGAGGAGGTCGAGGCCACCCGCAACGGCCTCGGCCGTCTGGTGCGCGACCACCCGGAGTGGGTGAGCGGGAGCTTCGCGGTGCTGTGCGAACCCACGCGCGGCGCGATCGAAGGGGGCTGCAACGGCACCTTGCGGGTGCAGGTGCGGGTGCCCGGCGTGGCCGCGCACTCGGGTCGCTCCTGGCTGGGGGTGAACGCCATCCACGACGCCGCCCCCGTGCTGGCGACGTTGGCCGCGTACCGCGCCCGCACCGTCGAGGTCGACGGCCTGACCTACCGGGAAGGGCTCAACGCCGTCGGCATCAGCGGGGGGATCGCGGGCAACGTCATCCCCGACGAGTGCGTCGTCACCGTCAACTACCGGTTCGCGCCCGAGCTCACCGTCGAGCAGGCCGAGGCGCACGTCCGGG
>NZ_AXCZ01000251.1 GCF_000767165.1 Cellulomonas bogoriensis 69B4 = DSM 16987 | reverse complement strand
ACCGTCACCGACTCCTCCCCGGGGGCCCGGCCGGGCCTGGACCACCCGGCCGCCGCCGAGTTCGCCCAGGTCGTCACGTCCCTCACGGGCCTCGCGCCGTCGGCCAAGGAGGGGTGGACCGACGTGGCACGGTTCTCGGCGCTCGGGGTCCCGGCCGTCAACTACGGGCCCGGTGACCCGGCGCTCGCGCACGCCGACGACGAGCACTGCCCCGTGGACCAGATCACCACGTGCGTCACCGGGCTGGAACGGTGGCTCTCGGCATAGGGTCGTGACCATGAGCGATCGAGCGGACCGCAACGGCGACCGGGCGACGGACGGCCCCCACGGCTACCGGCGCGGGCCGGTCCTGCTCCGCGGCGGACAGGTGCCCCGGACGACGAGTGACCAGAGCCTGCTCGCCCAGGGCGGGGACGCCGACTGGCTGCACGCCGACCCCTGGCGGGTCATGCGCATCCAGAGCGAGTTCGTGGAGGGCTTCGGGGCCCTGGCCGAGGTGGGCCCGGCGGTGAGCGTCTTCGGGTCGGCCCGCACCAAGCCCGACTCGCCCGAGTACGCCCTCGGCACGGAGGTCGCCAAGGGGCTGGTCGAGCAGGGATACGCCGTCATCACCGGTGGGGGACCGGGCCTGATGGAGGCCGCCAACAAGGGCGCGAAGGAAGCCGGGGGCCTCTCGGTGGGCCTGGGGATCGAGCTCCCGTTCGAGCAGGGCATGAACCCCTGGGTGGACCTGGGGGTCAACTTCCGGTACTTCTTCGCCCGCAAGACCTGCTTCGTGAAGTACTCCCAGGGCTTCGTGGTCCTGCCGGGTGGGTTCGGGACGTTCGACGAGCTCTTCGAGTCCTTGACGCTGGTCCAGACCCACAAGGTGACCGAGTTCCCCATCGTGCTGGTCGGTACCGACTACTGGCAGGGCCTGCTGGACTGGTTGCGCGGTCCGGTGCTGGACAAGGGCACCATCAGCGCCAAGGACCTCGACCTGATCGAGCTGGTGGACGACGCCGCGGACGCGGTCCGGCTGGTGTGCGAGCACGGAGAGCAGCTGCGTGCCGAGGAGGAGGCCGCGGTCGCGGCGAACGCGGCGGCCGAGCAGGCGGCCGAGCGCGCCTCAGACCCACGGTGACGCACGCGACCGCGGGGTCCGTCCCGGCGGCTGCGCCTGCGCTCCGGCTTCGCGGCCGTGAGGTGGCGGTGGGTCGACCAGCGGTCATGGCCGTGGTCAACCGCACCCCCGACTCGTTCTACCCCGCGGCCCGGTCCCACGACCTGGGGGCCGCGCTCGACGCGGTGGAGCGCGCGGTGGCCGAGGGCGCGGACCTGGTGGACGTGGGCGGCGTGAGGGCGGGGCGCGGGCCCGAGGTCGGTGTCGCCGAGGAGATCGACAGGGTCGTGCCGGTGGTGCAGCGGGTCAGGGCCCGGTTCCCCGATCTCCCGGTCAGCGTGGACACCTGGCGCGCCGAGGTCGCCGAGGTCGCCCTCGCCGAGGGCGCGGACCTGGTGAACGACACGTGGGCCGGCCACGACCCGCGCCTGGCGCAGGTTGCGGCCTCGTACGGGGCCGGCCTGGTCTGCTCCCACACCGGTGGGTTGCCCCCACGGACGGACCCGGTCCGGCCCGTGTACCCCGACGGGGTGGTCGCGGACGTCGTGGCGGCCCTGGCCGCAGCGGCTGCACGCGCGGTGGCCGCCGGGGTGGAGCCCCGCTCGGTGCTGGTCGACCCGACCCACGACTTCGGCAAGACCACGTGGCACTCGCTCGAGCTCACCCGTGCGACAGCCGCGCTCGCGGGGCTCGGGCACCCCCTGCTCATGGCGCTCAGCCGCAAGGACTTCGTGGGGGAGTCCCTGGCCCTGCCGGTCGACGACCGGCTCGAGGGCACCCTGGCGGCGACGGCGGTCGCCACCTGGTTGGGCGCCTCGGTGTTCCGCGCCCACGACGTGCGAGCGACCCGACGGGTGGTCGAGATGGTCGCGGTGCTGCGCGGTGACCTCCTGCCCGCGCGCGTCGTGCGCGGGCTGGACTGAGCCCTGACGGCGGTGCGCGCGTGTGCATGCCGCGGTCGCGTGTCGGGGTGAACTAGACTGATCTCGGACAACCGTCCCCCTCTCGCGGCCCCCTCGGGCTGTCGGCCTGCCGACGCCCCGTCACCGCGCGTGGGGGCGGACGAGACAGACGGGGAGGATCCACCGATGGCTGCGATGAAGCCGAGGACCGGTGACGGGCCGCTCGAGGTGACCAAGGAGGGTCGTGGCATCGTCATGCGCGTACCGCTCGAGGGCGGTGGCCGTCTGGTCGTCGAGCTGAACGCCACCGAGGCGACCGAGCTCGGCAAGGCACTCGACGCCGTCGTCGGCTGAGCGCCGGCGCCGTGCCGGTGCGTGGAACGTGCCGGTGCCCTGAACCACCGTACGTCCGTCCCTGAAGGAGCGCCGTGCCGGCCTCGACCGATCCTCCTGTCCCGGGTGCCTGGCTGCCCAGGCTCCCGACGGTCGAGGTCCGGCGTGGGGTGGTGGCCTCGACGGACCTGCTCGACCGCGAGGTCGACGCCCTCGTGCTCCCGGTGGCGCCCGCGCCCGAGGGTGAGGACGGCGTGCAGCCACGGTCGGGCACGGCGGATGCCGCGGCCCGGTACGGGATCGACCTGGCCGACCTGGCCGAGCGCACGGGCCTGACCGGTGCGGCCGGTGAGGCGCAGACGGTGCACCTTCCTCGTGCCGTCGGCGACGGGGCGTTGCCGTGGGACGGACTGCCGGCGCGTCTGGTCCTCGTCGGCGTGGGCCGCGCGGAGCCACCC
>NZ_AXCZ01000192.1 GCF_000767165.1 Cellulomonas bogoriensis 69B4 = DSM 16987 | reverse complement strand
CGGACCTCGCCGAGCTCGCGACCGGCCGACCCCTGCGCCCCGACCACGTCCTGGGCGTCGGCGGGGCGTCGGTGACCCTCGCGCAGCTGACCATGCGGTCCCCGCGCCGCCGCACCCTGGACCTGGGCACCGGGTGCGGGATCCAGGCCCTGCACGCGGCGGCCCACAGCGACCACGTCGTGGCGACCGACGTCTCACGCCGCGCCCTGGTGTACGCAGAGCTCAACGCCGCGCTCGCGGGGGTGCGGCTGGACCTGAGGCACGGGTCGTTGCTGGAGCCGGTCGCCGACGACGCCGCCCGCGGGGAGCTGTTCGACCTGGTCGTGTCGAACCCCCCGTTCGTGATCACCCCCCGCCGCGCCGACGCGCTGCCCGTGTACGAGTACCGGGACGGCGGGCGTGCCGGCGACGACCTGGTGCGTGAGCTCGTCGAGGGGGTCGGGGCCGTCCTGGCGCCGGGCGGTGTGGCCCAGATGCTCGGCAACTGGGAGCACCGTCGGGGCGAGGACTGGCGCGAACGGGTGGGGTCGTGGCTGGACGCGTCCGGCCTGGACGGCTGGATGGTGCAGCGCGAGGTCCAGGACCCGGCCAGGTACGCCGAGACGTGGCTGCGCGACGGTGGCCTCACCCCGGACCGTGACCCGGACGGGTGGGCCGCGGCGGTGGACGCGTGGATGACGGACCTGGAGTCCCGGGACGTGGAGGGGGTGGGGCTGGGGTTCGTGGTGCTGCGGCGGCCACCCCACGCGGGCGCCGGGCCGTCCCTGCGCCGGTTGGAGGAGTGGACCGGCCCGTTGCAGCAGCCGCTGGGGCCGTACCTGGAGGCATGCCTGGAGGCCCACGACCGCCTGACGGTGCTGGATGATGACGCGCTGGCGGGCCTGCACCTGACGGTCGCCCCGGACGTCACCGAGGAGCGGCACCTGCGGCCCGGTGCCACCGACCCCGAGGTGGTGCTGCTGCGCCAGGGCGGGGGGCCGGGACGGACCGTGCAGGTGGGGACGGCCCTGGCGGGCCTGGTGGGTGCGTGCGACGGGGAGCTGTCGGTGGGGCAGGTCGTGGGTGCCCTGGGTGCCCTGCTCGGTGCGCCCACCGAGCAGCTGGCCGCCGAGCTGCTCCCGGCCGTGCGGGACCTCGTCCGCGACGGAATGATGATCATGCCTTCTGATCATGTCCGTTCTGTCCCGTTCGGGCGTGCAGATCGCCTAGCGTTGTCCCGTGCCGACCGCTGACGACGCGCCACGTCCCGTGCCCACCCACACCGCGGTCGGGTCGGTGAGGAGCGGGCGGCGAGCCCCGGCCCTGGTGATCGCGCTGCTCGCGTCGGTCGGGGTGTGGGTGACCTTCTGGGTCTTCGTCACCACGCGCACCGGGCAGCTGGTCGAGCAGGCCGCCTTCGACGGTGCGCGGTACGGCCGGGGTGAGCTGTGGCAGCTGGCCGAGCCGGTGCTGCGGGTGATCTCCGTGCCGTTCATCGCCCTGGTGCTGATCGCCGCGATGACCCTGGCGGCGCTGCGGCGCAGACCGTTGCTCGCGCTGCAGGTCGCGATCCTCATGGGCGGGTCGAACCTCACCACGCAGGTCCTCAAGCACGGGCTGCTGACCCGCCCCGACCTGTCGGTGGGCGACCGGCTGAGCAACGCCCTGCCCAGCGGGCACACCACGGCCGCGGCGTCGGTGGCCGCCGCGCTGCTGTTCGTGGTGCCCCGGCGGCTGCGACCCGCGGCGGCGGTGCTGGGTGCGATCTACACCGCCGCGACCGGGATCTCGACCCTGGTGGGCCGGTGGCACCGGCCCTCGGACGCGGTGGCCGCGGTCCTGGTGGTGGTCGCCTGGGCGGCGCTGGCCAGTGCCCTGGGCGCAGGTCGGGGCCCCGTGGCCACCCGTGAACCGGCGGGGGAGACGGTCGCGGTGGCCTCGCTGCTGGGCGTGGGCGGGGTGTTCGCGGGCATCGGTGCCGCGCTGGCCATGCGCCAGACCGTCGCGGACCTGCCCCAGGGGCTGGAGTCGAGGGGCGAGCTGCTCACCGCCTACGGTGGTGGCGCACTGGGCATCGCGTCGGTCGTGTGCCTCGCGTTCTGCGTGCTGCTGGTCATGCGGCACACCGCCGAACCGCGGGCCGTGGACCGCAGAGGCTTGACCTGACGCCGTAGAGTGCCCGATCGAACGCCCCGTGGTCCCACCACCCGCAGGAAGCAGGTCGGAATGCCCTCAGGTCGCAAGCTCGTGATCGTCGAGTCGCCAGCCAAGGCGCGGACGATCGCCGGTTACCTCGGCGACGACTTCACCGTCGAGGCGTCGGTGGGGCACATCCGCGACCTCCCGCAGCCGTCCGAGCTGCCCGTGGACATGAAGAAGGGCCCGTTCGGGAAGTTCGCCGTCGACGTCGACAACGGTTTCGAGCCGTACTACGTGGTCGACGCCGACAAGAAGAAGAAGGTCACCGAGCTCAAGCGGGCGTTGAAGGAAGCCGACGAGCTGTACCTCGCCACCGATGAGGACCGCGAGGGCGAGGCGATCGCCTGGCACCTGCTGGCCGAGCTGAAGCCCAAGGTCCCGGTCAAGCGCATGGTGTTCCACGAGATCACCCGTGAGGCCATCACCCGCGCGCTGCAGGCCACCCGCGAGATCGACGACCGCCTGGTGGACGCCCAGGAGACCCGCCGCATCCTGGACCGCCTGTACGGCTACGAGGTGTCGCCGGTGCTGTGGCGCAAGGTCCGCCAGGGGCTGTCCGCGGGCCGGGTCCAGTCGGTCGCGACCCGCATGGTGGTCGAGCGCGAACGTGAGCGGATGGCGTTCCGCACCGCCGAGTACTGGGACGTGACGGGCAGCTTCGGGCACCCGAGCCCCGCGTCCGAGGCGCACGAGGGACGCTTCGACGCGAAGCTGGTGCAGCTCGGTGGCCGGCGCGTGGCGACCGGACGGGACTTCGACGACCAGGGCCGCCTGAAGAGCGGCGGCAAGGACGTCGTCCACGTGGGCGAGGACGTGGCGACCGCGGTGGCCGCCGGTCTGCAGGACGCCGCGTTCTCGGTGCTGAGCCTGGAGACCAAGCCGTACACCCGCAAGCCCGCCGCCCCGTTCACGACCTCGACCCTGCAGCAGGAGGCGAGCCGCAAGCTGCGGATGGGGTCGCGGCAGACCATGCGCACCGCGCAGGGCCTGTACGAGAACGGCTACATCACCTACATGCGTACCGACTCCCCGGTGCTGTCCTCGCAGGCGATCGACGCCGCGCGGCGCCAGGCCGCAGAGCTGTACGGGCCGGAGTTCGTCCCGGACAAGGCCCGCGTGTACGCCTCGAAGAACAAGGGTGCCCAGGAGGCCCACGAGGCCATCCGCCCCGCCGGTGACCACTTCCGCACCCCGGCGCAGGTCGCCAAGGAGCTGTCCGGTGACCAGTTCCGCCTGTACGAGCTGATCTGGAAGCGGACGGTCGCCTCGCAGATGGCCGACGCACGCGGCTCGACCGCGTCGGTGCGTGTGGCCGCCGACGTGCCCGCGTCCCCCGCGCTGGCGGAGTCCGGGGCGCAGGGCGACACCCAGGCGGTGTTCGCGGCCTCGGGCACGGTGATCACCTTCCGGGGGTTCCTCGCCGCGTACGAGGAGGGCCGGGACGTCGACCGGTACGCCGAGGAGGGTGGTGCCCGCAAGGGTGACCGCGAGACGCGCCTGCCCCAGATGGCCGAGGGGGACGACCTGGACGCCCGCGACCTGGCCGCTGCCGGGCACAGCACCTCCCCGCCGCCGCGCTACACCGAGGCGAGCCTGGTGAAGGCGCTGGAGGAGCGCGGCATCGGACGGCCCTCGACCTATGCCGCGACCATCTCGGTCATCCAGGACCGTGGCTACGTGACGGCCCGGGGCCAGGCCCTGGTGCCCAGCTGGCTGGCGTTCGCCGTGGTGCGCCTGCTGGAGGAGAACTTCGACCGCCTGGTCGACTACGACTTCACCGCCGCGATGGAGCAGGACCTCGATGCGATCGCCGCCGGCCAGAAGGACCGCGTCGCGTGGTTGACGCAGTTCTACTTCGGTGACGCCGCCCGGGGCCCGGACGCCGAGGGCCTGCGGGATCTGGTGGCGAACCTGGGGGACATCGACGCCCGTGAGGTGAACTCGATCCCGGTCGGCGACGGCATCACCCTGAGGGTGGGCCGGTACGGTCCGTACCTGGAGGGACCCGGCGAGGACGGGGGCGAGCCGCGGCGTGCGTCGGTGCCCGAGGACCTGGCCCCCGACGAGCTGACGGCCGACAAGGCCCGCGAGATCCTCGAGGCACAGCCGGACGGTGACATCGTCCTGGGTGAGGACCCGGGCACGGGCCACACGGTGGTGGCGAAGAAGGGCCGGTTCGGCCCGTACGTCACCGAGCTGCTTCCCGAGCCGGACCTGGACCCGGACCTGTCGGCCGCGGCCCGCAAGAAGGCCCTGGCCGCCCTGCCCAAGCCGCGGACGGCCTCGCTGCTGAAGTCGATGCAGCTGGAGACCGTGACGCTCGACGACGCGCTGCGGCTGCTGGCGCTGCCGCGGGTGGTGGGGACCGACCCCGAGAGCGGCGACGAGATCACCGCGCAGAACGGCCGGTACGGGCCCTACCTGAAGAAGGGCACCGACTCCCGCTCCCTGCCCAGCGAGGAGGCGATCTTCGAGATCACCCTCGAGGAGGCCCTGGCGATCTACGCCCAGCCCAAGCGGGGGCGCGGGGCGTCGGCGGCGGCACCGCTGCGCGAGCTGGGGGAGGACCCGGCCTCCAAGAAGCCGGTGGTGGTCAAGGACGGCCGGTTCGGCCCGTACGTGACCGACGGTGAGACGAACGCGACCCTGCGCA
>NZ_AXCZ01000224.1 GCF_000767165.1 Cellulomonas bogoriensis 69B4 = DSM 16987 | reverse complement strand
ACCCTGGACCGTGCCGCCGAGCTCCTCGCCGAGAAGCGCGCCCGGGGCCCGGTCAAGCGCAAGCGGGCCACCACCCGCAAGACCCCGGCGAAGAAGACCACCAAGAAGTGAGCCCGGCCCCCTGAGGTCGGGGGCAGCGAGGTCGGGCACCAGGGTCGGGGCAGCTCACGTGCCCTGCCCCTCGTCGTCGGTGCGGAACCCGATGGCCTTGTGGCTGCCGTCGCAGAACGGCTTGATGCCTGAGGCCCCGCACCGGCACAGCGCCACGGTGGACCGGCGCCGCGGTGCCGGGGAACCGTCGGGCATGAGGATCTCCACGTCCCCCCGCACCAGCAGGGGTCCGTGGGGGCACGCGGTCACGCTGGCCCGGGGTCCGGTCTCGTTCGCGGTCACGGGCCCAGTGAAGCCCGACCCGGCCGGATTCGCCCGTCGGGGCGGCCGACGGGCCTGCGGATGCGGGGCCCGGATGCCGGTGCGACCCTGTGGGCGGGGTCGTCAGGCCCCGTGCCGCCGCCGCACCACCCCCGGGTCGCGGCCACTCCCGGAGGATCACGATGCGTCCACCCGCCCCCCGCGGCCCCCTCGGCACCGCCGTCGGCACCGCGTTGCGCCGGTCACCCGAACCGAGCCCCACCCTGGTCGAGGACGCCCGCGAGGCGGTCGCGCGGGCCCAGGACGCGCTCTGCGACGACGACGTCCAGACCACTCTGCTGACCATGTACGAGCTGCACTACCGGGGCCTGGACGGGGTCGACGAGCGCTGGGAGTGGCACCCGGACCTGCTCGCGGCCCGGGCGGTCCTGGAGGACGCGTTCGAGTCGGCGGTCCGGGCCGTGGTCCCGGTCCCCGCCACGGGAGCCCGCACCGCCGGTGAGATCGCCGAGGCCTTGTTCGAGCTGACGGCGGACGACTCCGGGCCCGGCGTCTCGGGGTTCATCGCGAAGCGGGCCACGGACGACCAGGCACGCGAGTTCCTGATCCACCGGTCGATCTACCACCTGAAGGAGGCCGACCCCCACTCCTGGGCCCTGCCTCGCCTGACCGGACGTCCCAAGTCGGCCCTGATCGAGATCCAGGCCGACGAGTACGGTGGCGGCCGGCCCGGGTACCTGCACGCCGAGCTGTACGGGGCGACGCTGCGGGCCGTGGGCCTGGACGACACGTACGGCGCCTACGTGGACGTCGTCCCCGCCCCGACCCTCGCGAACGTGAACCTCATGAGCCTGTTCGGGTTGCACCGCAGGTTGCGGGGGGCGATCGCCGGGCACCTGGCGGCGTTCGAGATGACCTCGTCCATCCCCAGCCGGCGGTACGGCCACGGGTTCCGCCGGCTGGGGTACGGGCCGGACGTCACGGGGTACTTCGACGAGCACGTCGAGGCCGACGCGGTCCACGAGCAGATCGCCGGCCGTGACCTGGCCGGCGCGCTCGCCGAGGCCGAGCCGTCGGTACGCGACGACGTGCTGTGGGGGGCGGGGGCCTGCCTGGCGCTCGAGGAGCGTGCGGGACGGCACATGCTCGACAGGTGGGAGCAGGGGCGGACCGCGTTGCGCGAGGCCCGGCCGCTCGCCGCCTGAGTACCGTGTGCCCATGACGTCGACGACGACTGCCCTGCAGGACCCGCGCTCGGCCCCACCGTTGCGCTGGGGGGTGCTGGGCCCCGGGTGGATCGCCGGGACGTTCGCCGCGGCGGTCCACGGGTGGACGCAGGGACGGGTGGTGGCGGTGGGCTCGCGCGACCGGGAGCGCGCCGAGGCGTTCGCGGCCCGGTTCGAGGTGCCCACGACCCACGTCGGGTACGAGGCGCTGGTCGCGGACCCCCAGGTGGACGCCGTGTACGTGGCGTCCCCGCACTCCGGGCACCACGCCCATGCGCTGCTCGCGATCGCCGCCGGCAAGCACGTGCTGGTCGAGAAGTCGTTCACGCGCAACGCGTCCGAGGCGCAGGAGGTCGTGGACGCCGCCCGCGCCGCTGGGGTGTTCTGCATGGAGGCCATGTGGACCCGGTTCCTGCCGCACATGGTGGCCTTGCGGCAGGTGCTGGCACGGGGTGAGGTCGGTGAGGTCGTGGCGGTCCAGGCCGATCACGGTCAGGGGTTCGCGCACATGCCGGACACCCACCGGTTGCACGCCCGGGAGCTGGCCGGGGGCGCGTTGCTGGACCTGGGCGTGTACCCGGTGTCGTTCGCCCACGACGTGCTGGGTGAGCCGCAGGTGGTGACCGCACTGGGGTCGCTGACCAGGACGGGGGTCGACGGTCAGGTCACGATGGGTCTGGGGTACGGCGACCGTGCCCAGGCTGCCCTGCACACGACGCTGTGGGCGAGGACGGCCACCACGGCCGTGGTCGCGGGCAGCGAGGGGCGCATCGAGGTCGCGACCGACTTCTACCGCCCCACCTCGTTCACCGTGGTGCGGGACGACGGCAGCAGGTGGACGTTCGACCAGGAGGTCGACGGCGGGTTCCAGTACCAGGCGGCGGAGGTCGCGCGCCGGGTCGCCGAGGGGCGGACCGAGAGCCCGGTCATGCCGTTGGACGGCACCCTCGCGGTGATGCGCACCATGGACGAGGTCCGCCGCCTGGTCGGGGTCGCCTACCCCGGCGAGTGACGTCGGGGCCCCGGTAGCCTGTGCGCGTGACCGATCCGTCCCCCGCCGTGTCAGGTCCGGGGCTGGTGTCCCCCGGCGAGAACGGGTTGTTCGTCTCGTTCGAGGGCGGTGACGGGGCGGGCAAGTCCACGCAGCTCGGCCTGCTGGCCACCTGGTTGGAGGGCGCGGGGCACGAGGTGGTGCGTACCCGTGAACCCGGCGGGACGGACCTGGGGCGCCAGCTGCGCGCGGCGGTGCTGCACGGGGAGGACGTCGGGCCCCGCACCGAGGCGCTGCTGTACGCGACCGACCGGGCCCACCACGTCGACACGGTGGTGCGTCCGGCGCTGGCCCGGGGGGCGGTCGTGCTGACGGACCGGTACCTGGACTCCTCGGTCGCGTACCAGGGGGACGGCAGGGACCTGGGTGCCGAGGAGGTCGAGCGGTTGTCCGCGTGGGCCACGCAGGGTCTGCTGCCCCGGCTGACGGTGCTGCTGGACCTGGACCCGCAGGTGGGCCTGGGGCGGCTCACGGGTGCGCCGGACCGGTTGGAGCGCGCCGGGCTGGAGTTCCACGCACGGACCCGCCGGGCGTTCCTGGAGCGGGCGCGCACCGGTGGTGACCGGTGGCTGGTGCTGGACGCCACACGTCCCACGGGCGAGCTCCACGAGGCCGTGCGGGCGCGGGTCGCGGGCCTGCTGGGCCGGGTGGGGGTGACCCGGTGAGCGTGTGGGACGACGTCGTCGGGCAGGACCACGTGGTCGAGGTGCTGCGGGGGGCCGCCGGCGACGAGGCGGCGATGACGCACGCGTGGCTGGTGACCGGCCCCCCGGGCTCGGGG
>NZ_AXCZ01000123.1 GCF_000767165.1 Cellulomonas bogoriensis 69B4 = DSM 16987 | reverse complement strand
TCCGTTCCTCCCCGGCGGGGCGATGCAGAACATTACGTGCAGCCGGGCCTGTTGGCAACTGTGCAGGTCAGCGCGCTGTCGGCCCGGTCGGTCCCGCACTCGCGCGCCGGATCAGCACCGCCGGACGGCGCTCGTCGGCTCCACGCCGCGGACCACGAAGTTCACCGCGCACGGGTTCTCGACCACGCGGGCTCCGTCTGTCAGGCGCAGGTTCTGCAACGTCACGTCGCGGTTGTTGGGGAACTCCGACCGGGCCGCCAGGCGCACGTCCCCGCCCGACACGGTTCCCCCCGACGTGGCGAGCGACACGTTGTAGCAGTTCTCGATGAGCACGGGGTTGTTGCCGGTTCGGGTCAGCTCGACCCGGTCGATGACGACGCCACCGCTCTCGGAGACGCAGAAGATGCCGCGCCCGCCGCCCTGGGCGCGCACTGTCCCCACGCGGATGTTCGTCGGGTAGCCGGTGCCGACCCTTCCGTTGCGGTTCGCCATCCGCAGTGCCGCGTACCCGGTGCCCGTTCCCGCCCCCACGGCGTCGACAAGCCCGACGTCGGCGTGGGTCGTGTCGTTCAGGAGCAGGCCCGAGTACCCGGTCGACCTGGCCGTGACCGACCCGACCCGTAGCCCGTCGACCCCGTAGGTCTCCACCCCGTGGGACCCGGTGCCCTGGACGTAGACGTCGTCGATCCTGATGTTGCGCGACCGTTCGGCCCGGTTGCCGTGGTTGTCGATGCGGATCCCCAGGCCGGCGCCGTTCAGCCTCAGGTCGATCTGGCCCAGATGGACGTCGGTGACGTTGCGCATGAAGATCCCGTACAGAGGCGTCCCCGTCACCCGTAGGCGCGTCACCTCGACGTCGCGCACGCCCCTGGCGTAGACCACCGCCTGGTCGCCCGACCCGCTGCCGGTCACGTTGATCGTCCCGCAGACCTCGAGGGCGGTGTGGCTCGGTAGCGAGATGCGGCTCCCGGCGGACATCGTGCCGGACCCGCGCACCACGACCCTCTCCCGCGTGGTGCGCCCGGGCGTCAGCGACCCGATCGCCGCCTGCACGGCCGAGCGCATGTCCGGGCCGCTGTACACCTGACGCCCGCCGTTGCGGGCGATCCACGTGCCGCCCTGCTGCACCGCCTCGGCGCGGTACGAGCCGGAGCACTCGGCCCCCTGCGCGGCGGGGGCCGCGACGACCGGGACCCCGACGCTCATCACGGCCGCGGTGGCCAGGGCCACGAGCCTGCGCCTGGCCCGGGAGGATCCGTCGTTCCCGACGGGGGGCCGGATGGTCGAGGCGTCCATGGTCGCTCCTTCGCGCTGTGCCGCTCGCTCGCCGCTCACCTGCAGCTGACGTCGGCGACTCTAGGGACGAACCCCGCCATACCTCCCACGAAACGGTTAAGGCGCGGCCGTCACGCGCGCCACGGGTCGGTCATCAACCAGCGGTCCCACTGCGACATCCGGGCGAGCACCGCCTGGGCCGAGGTGTACCGCATCTCGGCCTTCTCGGCAGCGGTCACCCCGACGAGCTGACGGAACGCCACCGGCCCGCAGGGCGTGCCGATCGACCCCAGGCGCACGTCCGGCGTGACGGCGAGCACCGTCAACGACGTGGGCGGCGCGTCACCGAGCCGGGGGTAGCCCGTGACCGCCTCGTGCAGGTCGACCAGATCCCCCTCGAGCAGGACCTGCCGTGTGAACCGCGCGTGCTGGGCGATCTCGTCGATCATCGTGAACGGCCACAGGGGGACGTCGTACCGGATGTCACGGGGAACGCGCATCGTGAGCTCGAAGCCCCAGCCGTCGGCGGCCGGGTCGTGCTCGATCACGGGCCGGAACAGTGCCGTCAGGCCGTGCGTCACGTAGTGCCAGTGGTCGCCGGCGTCGTACGCGGAGCAGCCGACCTGCTGCCGACCGAACTCGGGAGGGGTGGTGTACCCGACATGACGCGGCACAGCCCTGCCGTACAGCAAGGTCATGACAGCGTCGATCGACTCCCAGTCGGAAGTCAAGGCAGCGTCACGGTGGTGGACGGGTGCGCGGTCGAGGAGGGCCATTGGCTCACGCTAGGTGAGCCAGGTCACGAGAACCGGTTCTCCACAGGCCAGGGTCCCCTGTCAGGAGGGGGGTCGACACGTAGGGTGCGACACGACGTCCCGCGCTCACCGGAGATCCCATGACCCAGCCCACCGACGGCACCTCACGCCCCGCGCCCGTGCGCACCCGCCGCAACCCCAACAGCCTCGCCGACACCGCCCTCGTCCTCGGCATCGTGGCGGTCCTGCTCAGCTGGTTGCCGTTCGTCGGGCTCCTGGGTGTCGTCGGTGGCGCCGTGGGAGCGGTCGTCGGCACCCGGGCGCTGCGGCGCGCACGCGACAAGGGTTACGGCGGGCTCGGCACCGCCCGCAGCGGCATCGTCCTCGGCGCCGTCGCCGTCGTCCTCGGGCTCGCCTCGACGACCGTCGGGGTCTGGTACTTCACCACCACCGAGGCCCCGCCCCTGGTCGTCGAGCCCGGGGATCCCTCGGACCTGGCGGGCGACGAGATGGGGCCCAATGACGGGGACCCGCTCGGCCCCCTCGACGGACTCGTCCGGCCCGACGCCGACGACCTCCCGGCCGAGGCCACCGACGAGGTCGCCACGAACCCGATCACGGCCGAGCCCCTCGCCACCATGTTCACCCGCACCGGTATGCCACTGCGGCTGGACCACGTGGCCCTGGACCCGCGGGCCGTGGACACCACCCGGGAACGTGAGGGGGACGACGGGGCCGCCGCCACCGCCGTCCTCGCGCTCGCCGCCTGGCGTCACACCTACGTCACCGGCGACGACACCCTCATGCGGTCACTGGTCGACCCCGACTGCGTGTGGTGCGACCACGCCGCCGCGAGCGCGGTCGCCGACCCGCTCGCACCCGAGGACGGCCGCTACCTGATCATGTCGGTGGCGCCGCTGCGGATCGAGACGCAGACCGCGGGCACCGAAGCCGCGCGAGTCCTGATCGCGCTGGAGTCCTCGGTGGTGGAGGTCACCGACGAGGACGGCGTGCCGCACGTCAGCGCCACCGAGCCGCACCGGATGGCCTACACCGTCGCGCTCGAGCAGCAGGAGGACCGGTGGACGGTGACGGGGGTGGGTCGGGAGGAGTGGACGCCCGCCCACGGCGGGGAACGCTGAGGGAAGGTCGCCGGGCGCGGGCGACCCGCCGAGGAGCGGCCTGACGGTCAGCGGGAGGCGATGCGCTGGACCAGGTCGCGGGTCTCGGTGGCGGTCATCACCAGGACCTCCTTCTCCACCTGCGACCACGCCGCCGGGTCGGAGATGTGCCCCTCGGCGCGCTCGACGACGAACTCCGCCTGGGCCGCCAGGCACTGGGCCTGCTCGACGGGCGTCACGTGCCACGTGGTGGCGTTGCCCCGCAGGGGGTGGTGCCCGTGGAGCACGAGCGGGGGACCGACCACACGGGTCCCGGGGGTGAGCGTCCTGCCCATTCGACGGCCCTCCTTGGCGTACGGAGGCGACACGCCTCATGGAGGAGGATCGGCACCCGGGGCCCGCACCTGACCCGCGCCACCCGATCGGCGCAGCAGCATCACCCGCTCGCCGCGCGCCGACACCGGTGTGCGCCTAGCGTCGAGCGGGTCCGACCCCCGACCGGAGGTGTGCGGTGAGCCCCACGACGAACGACGACGCGACGACGACCCGACCGCTGGTCCTCGTGCTGCACGGAGCCCGGGGGGACCTCTCGCGGCGCATGGTCTACCCGGCGCTGGCGACGCTGCAGCGGCGCGGCCTGCTGCCCGAGCGGTGGGCGGTCCTGGGCACCGGTCGCGGGGAGCTCAGCGACGAGGACTTCGCGCAGGTGATCCGGGACGGGATCGAGGAGTTCGGGGCCGGTGACGACCTGGCCGAGGACGACGCGCGCGTCCTCACCGAGCACGCCCGTTACACGCGTGAGCTCACCGAGGACGACCCCGGGCAGTTCCCCGACACGTTGGCGGACCTGTGCCGCACCCTTGCCGACGGTTCCGGCGAGGACGTCGACGTCGTGCACTACCTGGCCGTCCCACCGGCGGCGTTCGTGCCCGTCACCCGCGCGCTGCACGCCCACGACCTGAACCGGGGCGTGCGGATCGTCTTCGAGAAGCCGTACGGGACCTCCCCGGAGTCGTTCCGCGAGCTCGACGACGTGGTGCACGAGGTGTTCGACGAGGAGCAGGTGTTCCGCATCGACCACTTCCTGGGGAAGGAGGCCACGCAGAACCTGCACGTGCTGCGCTTCGCGAACGAGCTGTTCGGGTCCGTCTGGGACCGCACGCACGTGGAGCAGGTGCAGGTCGACGTCCCCGAGACCCTCGACGTGGCGGGACGCGCGGAGTTCTACGACGCGACCGGCGCCGCGCTCGACATGGTCGTCAACCACCTGTTCCAGGTGGCGGCGCAGGTGGCCATGGAACCGCCGCACGACCTGGCGGCCGAGGACCTGGTCCACGCACGGGAGGACGCGATCGCGTGCTTCCGGCCCCTGGACCCCGGCACGGACGTCGTGCTCGGCCAGTTCGTGGGGTACCGGGACCTGGACGGGGTGGACGACGACTCCGGGACCGACACGTTCGTCGCGGTGCGCCTGTGGGTCGACAACCCCCGGTGGGAGGGCGTGCCGTTCCTGCTCCGCACCGGCAAGCGCATGGCCGATGACGCCCAGCGGGTCAGCCTCGTGCTGCGCCGGGACCCCGAGCACCTGTTCGGCGACGAGGTCCAGCACGGGGTCGTGTCGCTCTCCCTGGCCGGGGACGGCGCGATCGAGATCACGACCACCGTCAAGCGTCCCGGCCCGGACCTGCGCCTGAGCACCGGCACCGCACGCCTGGACCTGCAAGACGTGGACGGGGACGCCCTGCCGCCCTACGCCTCGCTGCTGGTCGACGTCCTCCAGGGTGACCGGAGCCTGTTCACCACACCTCGCGGGCTGGAGGCGGCGTGGGCCGCGTTCGAACCCCTGCTGGGAGACGACCGACCCGCCGTGCACCCCTATGCCCCGGGGTCCTGGGGCCCGAGCGAGGCGTGCGACCTGGCCGGTCCCGTGGGGTGGCTCCTGGGTCAGACAGACCCGACCTGAGCACGACCGGCCGTACCCGCGGGGTTGCTACGTTGGTGGCCCATGAGAACCAGGCGAGCACCCGAGGGCCGCGGCGGGGCGGACGCATGAGCGTCCTGGAGATCGACCACCTGAACAAGGCGTACGGGAGCCTGCGGGCGCTGACGGACATGACGTTCGACGTCCGCGCCGGCGAGATCTTCGGGTTCGTCGGCTCCAACGGTGCCGGCAAGACCACCACCATGAGGATCATGCTGGGGGTGCTCGCCGCGGACTCCGGCGAGGTCCGGTGGGACGGGCAGGTCCTGGACCTGCAGGCCCGCCGCCGCGTCGGCTACATGCCCGAGGAGCGCGGGCTGTACCCCAAGATGAAGGTCGGAGCGCAGCTGGAGCTCCTCGCCGGCCTGCACGGCATGAGCCGCGACGACGCCCGCGACGCCGTGCGCACCTGGACCGACCGCCTCGGGGTGGGCGCCCGTCGCGGTGACGACGTCGAGAAGCTGTCCCTGGGCAACCAGCAGCGGGTCCAGCTGGCCGCGGCGCTCGTCCACGAGCCCGACGTGCTCGTGCTGGACGAGCCGTTCAGCGGGCTGGACCCCGTCGCCGTCGACGTGATGAGCGCCGTGCTGCGAGAGCGGGCCGACGCCGGCGTCCCGGTGATCTTCTCCTCCCACCAGCTGGACCTGGTGGAACGCCTGTGCGACCGGGTCGGCATCGTCCGCGCCGGCCGCATGCAGGCGCTGGGCACGATCGACGAGCTCCGCAGCACCGACCAGGAGCGGTGGGTGCTGGACGTCGACGCCGACCAGCGGACCGTCCTGGCCCGGTTGTCCCAGGTGCCCGCGGCCACCGTCAGCCCCGGCGACGGTCGCACCGTGATGGTCCAGGCGCACCCGGGCGCGACCGACGTGACCGGTGCCGTGCTGCGTGCCGCCCTCGAGCTCGGTCAGGTCCGTGGCCTGACGCCCGTGCGCCCCAGCCTCACCGACCTGTTCCGGGACGTCGTCAGCGCGCAGGAACCCACGGCCACCGAGCAGGAGGTCAGCCGATGACCCGCCATCCCGTCCTGCTGGTCGCCGCGCGCGAGGTGCGCACCCGGGTCGCCACCAGGTCCACCCTGATCTCCCTGGGGATCATGGTGGTGGTGATCGTGGCCGGTGCGGTGCTGCTGTCGGTCTTCCAGGACCGGGACCAGGACGACGCACCCGACCTGCCCCTGGGGCTCGACACCTCGGTCGCCGTCCTCACCGAGCACCTGCAGGCGGCCGGCGAGACGTACGGGCGCACCGTCACCACCACGGCCCTGACCCCCGATCAGGGCACCGATGCGCTCACCGCCGACCCCCAGGACGGCACCGACACGGTCGCCGCGTACATCTCCGGAGACCCGCGGGCACCCGAGGTGCTCGTGGCCGAGACCGCCGACGAGGTCCTCCTGGAGATCGTGCGCGCGGCGGTCGTCCAGCACGTGCTCACCCAGGAGGTGGCCGACCTCGGCGGAGACCCCGACGCCCTCGCCACCGCCCTGGCCACGGCCGAGCCGCAGGTCAGCAGCGTCACGGATGCCGATGACGAGTTCGACCCGGTCGCGTACACGATCGCCGTCCTCATGATCTCCGTCCTGCTGTTCTCCCTGATCAGTGCCGGGTCCGTGATCGCGATGGGCGTGGTGGAGGAGAAGACCTCCCGTGTCGTGGAGCTGCTGCTGTCGACGATCAAGCCGTCCCAGCTCCTCGCAGGCAAGATCCTGGGCATCGGCGTCTTCGGCCTGCTCCAGGTCCTGGTGCTGGGTGGGGCCGCTGCCGCCGCGGCCCTCGCGACCGGGCTGGCCGACCGGTTCCAGGTCGACGTGGGCGGAGCTCTCGCTGCGCTGATCCTGTGGTTCCTGCTCGGCTACGCCCTCTACGCGCTGCTGTTCGGCGGGTTCGCGGCACTGGTGTCCCGACAGGAGGAGATCGGGGCGGTCACCACCCCCCTGATGTTCGTGCTGTTCGTGCCCTACTACGTGACGCTGTTCGTCGTGACGGGCGCCCCCGACGGGACCGTCGCGCGCGTCCTGACGTACATCCCCTTCACCGCACCGTTCGTCGTGCCCGTCCGGGAGGCGATCGGCACGGTGCCGGTATGGGAGGTCGCTGCCGGCGCGGCGGTCACCCTCCTGACGATCCCGGTGCTCGTGTGGCTGGCCGGTCGGGTCTACCGCAGGGCGGTCCTGCACACAGGTGGGCGGATGAAGTTGGGGACAGCGCTCAAAGGCTGAGGACAGACCACGGCAACCGGCGGAGTTGATCGTTAGCCTCAAGCCATGTTCCTGCTCGACGACGGCACCGTCGTCCACGGCGCGGCCGACCTGACGGCCGCGGCACGCTGCGAGTACGCGCTCGCACGCGTCCTCGACGTGCTCCTCGGGTGGACCGACCCCCTCGAGCTGCCGGCCGACGCCACCGAGGAGCCAGGGACCGACCTCGGCGGCGACCTGGAGGCCCTCGCCCTCGCCGACCACCTCGACCGGTACGGGCGCTGGCGCTCCCGCACCGGGCACGGGGTCGCGCAGATCCTCACCCCGGCGCCCGAGGACATGACCTCACGCAACGTCCTGGAGGCCAAGCACACCGAGACCGTCGCCGTGCTGCACGCCGGGGCGGACGTCGTGCACGGCGCGACCTTCTTCGACGGGGCGTTCCTCGGCCGGGCGGACTTCCTGGTCCGGCGCCGCAGCACCGTGCAGGGCCCGGCGCGATACGCCCCGCACGACACCCGCATGTCCAGGCACGCCAAGGTCGTGGCCCTGCTCCAGCTGGCCGCGCACGCCGACCAGCTGCTCACCGCAGGGTTCCACCACGCCGAGGACGTGCACCTGGTGCTCGGCGACCTGTCGACCACCCACCACCGGGTCGCCGACCTCCTCCCCCTCTACCGCGCCCGACGCCGACGCCTCGCGGACCTGGTCCGCTCCCGCACCGACGCGCAGGGACCCGCCGCGTGGGGTGACGCACGGTACCGGGCGTGCGGGACGTGCGCGGTCTGCCGACCCGAGGTCGAGCTCAGGGGCGAGGTGCTCCTGGTGCACGGACCGCACGACCCCCGCACCGCTCGGCTGCGCGCCGCAGGACTCACCACCCTCGAGCTGCTCGCCGCCGCCGACGACCCGGTGCCCGGACTGGAACCCGCCGACC
>NZ_AXCZ01000122.1 GCF_000767165.1 Cellulomonas bogoriensis 69B4 = DSM 16987 | reverse complement strand
CCGCCTCGCCCGCGTGGGCCCTGACCGGGCTGGTGGCGGCCTGGGCGCTGGTGCTGACCACCGTCGCGCTCCTGATCGGGCGGCGCCACCGGCTCCTGGGCCCGGCCGCGGTCGTGGCCGGTGCGACCACCCTGGTGCTCGCGGTGGACGTCATCACGGGGGCCACCCTCCAGGTCTCGGCACCGATGGGCGTCCAGCCGGTGGTGGCGGGACGGTTCTACGGGTTCAACAACACCGCGTTCGCGCTGTTCGCGGCCGCGACCATCCTCAGCGTGGTCGCGGTGACCGACCCACTGGTCCGGGCCGGCCGACGCCGCCTGGCAGCCGTGCTGATCGCCGTCACCGGTGCCGTCGCCACCTTCCTGAACGGGATGCCCGGCCTGGGCAGCGACTTCGGCGGCCCGCCGGCCCTGGTGCCCGGGTTCGCGGTCCTGGCCCTCATGGCCGCGGGCATCCGCCTCACCTGGATGCGCCTGGCCGGGGTGCTGGGGGGCGCAGCGGTGGTCGTGAGCTCGTTCGCGGTCATCGACTGGCTGCGGCCCGTGGAGGACCGCACCCACCTGGGTCGGTTCGTGGAGACCGTCCTGGACGGCGGGGTGTGGGACGTCATCGGCCGCAAGCTCGCCCAGAACCTCGCCAACCTCGGCGGGACGTGGTTGACGCTCCTGGCCCTGGCAGGCATCGCCCTGGTCGCGTTCGTCCTGTCCCGGCCCCTGCGGTGGGCGGCCCACGCCCCCGACGGCGGCCCGTTCGGGTGGTTGTCCTCCGGGGCGCCGCTCACGTCCCTCGGCAACGACGCGCCCATGCTGCGGCCGGGGATCGTGGCCCTGGGCGTCACCCTCGGCATCGGGTTCGCCGTCAACGACTCCGGCATCGTCATCCCCGCGATCGGGGTGTCCCTGGCCGTGCCGTTGCTGGTGACGGTGTGCGCGGCCTGGTTGCTGCAGGTCCGCGACGGGATCGTCAGCCCCCGCGCCGACGCAACCTGAAGGCCCGACCCACCCCGCGCGCCACCCCGGCCATCTTGCGGGCGTTGACCGCCAGGAGCACGTCCCGGTACTGGGCGGCGCGGTGCATCTGACCCCGCAGGTCCGTGCCGGAGGCCCGGTGGCGCAGGTCGCAGGGCACCTCGACGGCCACGAACCCCTTGCTCAGCAGGTCGATCGTCATGCCCGTCTCCACCCCCCAGCCGTGCGCCAACGGGGTCGCGGCCTCGAAGGCCTCCCGCGTGAGGCAGCGCATCCCCGACAGCGGCTGGGTCGGGGTCCACCCCGTCATCGACTGGATCGACCGGCGGGCCAGGCCCACCACGATGCCCCGGCCACCCGCCCCGGGCTGCGGGGGGAGCAGCGCGATCGACAGGTCGGCCGCACCCTCCAGCACCGGCTGGACCAGAGGCGCGGCGTTCACGGCCGACTCCCCCAGGTCCCCGTCCAGGAACAGCAGCATCCGCGGGGGGCGCCCGTCCACGTCCCGCATCGCCACCACCGCGGCGCCCGTCTCCATCGCCGAGGCCTTGCCGCGGTTGTGGGAGTGCCTCACCACGACGGCGCCCGCGTCCCGCGCCACGTGCTGGGTCGCGTCCTCGCTGCCGTCGTCCACGACCAGCACCAGGTCCACGTGCGGGATCGCCCGGGCGGCGCGCACCGTCGCCGCGATACGTCGCGACTCGTCCTTGGCAGGGATGACCACGGCCACCCGCTGCCGGGTGGGGGCGGTGGAGGAGCCGCGTCGTGAGGTGGCCACGCGCACACCCTAACGAGAGTGGCGGGGTTCTTCATCGCGAGACCACGGGATGGTCAATCCACGGTCATCGACCCACGTGACCGTCGCACCCCGACGGTCCTGCACACCTCGCGCCGGCCCCGACCCGTCGAGGCCCGGTGCTCACCGCAGCGTCAGCTGACGAGACACCAGCCCGGCGCGCGCCCGGCGCTCGGTCGCATCCAGCGGCGCCTCGACGGCCAGGGCCTTCTCCAGACGCCCCGACAACGCACCGAGCTCCTGCTCCAGGACCTCGACGTCGACGTCGGCGGCCAGGTCCCACACCGGGACCAGCAGCCCGCACGACCGGAACGCGCCCAGGAACCGACCCACCGCGCCGGCCTCGCCGAGCCCGGACTCCCGGCGGGCGTGCAGCCGCGCCAGGGCGTCGATGAACTCCTGCTCGTCCCGGGTCACCGCCCACCGCAGGTAGGTGCGGTCGCCCATCTGCGCGACGTACGCCGCGTCGACCGACGTCAGCCGCCGGGTCGGCACGATCGTCTCGTTCATCTGGTCCAGCGAGGCGCGCACGTCCTGGTCCGGCTCGTCCTCGGGCGACAACCAGTACTCGAACCCGTCGTGGACGGTCACCTCGAACGCCACGTCGAGGTCCAGCACGTCCTGCAGGCGCGGGCCCGGCTCGGGCAGCGGTGCCGAGGTGATCGGGGTACCCGCGGGGAGCTCCATGGCCTGCAGCAGCAGGGCCGCCAGGTCACGGGACGCGTCACCGGAGCCCGCGTGCTGCTGCAGCGCCACCATCAGTGTCCCGTCGTTGCGGTGCAGCGCCGGCCACCCCATCGGCAGGACGGTCGCGACGACCACGTCGCGCGCGCCGTGCTCGGCGGTGGTGCGGGCGGTACCGGTCGCCGCGGGCACCACCTCACGCATCGCCACCCAGTCGGGCTCACCGGGCAGGCCCTCGAAGGGGCGCAGGACGAACTCGACGGCCGCTCTCTTACCCATGGTGTGCGAGGGTACCCGCTGCGCAGCGACCCCACCTGGTGCCAGGATCGGACCATGCACCCGCGCGCCGGTACCCCAGCCCAGCCCGAGGACCTCATCGACGTCGACGCGCTCGTCGGCGCCTACTACGACCGCACCCCGGACCTCGACGACCCCGGCCAGCGGGTCGCCTTCGGCACCTCCGGGCACCGCGGGTCCAGCCTGGACGGTGCGTTCAACGAGGCGCACATCATCGCCACCACGGCCGCGATCGTGGAGTACCGGCGCGGCCAGGGCACCGACGGGCCCCTGTTCATCGGGCGGGACACCCACGCCCTGTCCGAGCCGGCGTTCCGCACCGCGCTCGAGGTCCTGGCCGCGGCCGAGGTCGACGTGCACGTGGACGCCCGGGACGGGTACACCCCCACCCCGGCGGTGTCCCACGCGATCCTGCTGCACAACGGCTCCGCCACCCAGGAGGGGGTGCGCACCGGTGCCGGTGGTTCGGGCCTCGCCGACGGGATCGTCGTGACCCCGTCCCACAACCCGCCCCGGGACGGGGGCTTCAAGTACAACCCTCCCCACGGGGGGCCGGCCGGCTCCGAGGCCACGTCCTGGATCGCGGCCCGCGCCAACGAGATCCTGCGCCAGGGCGTGGGCGGGGTGCGGCGGCTGCAGCCCGACGCGGCCATGGCCGCGCCCGCCACGCACCGGCACGACTACCTCAGCGCCTACGTCGCCGACCTGCCGCACGTGCTGGACCTGGACCTGGTCCGCGCCACCGGCGTGCGCATCGGTGCCGACCCCCTGGGCGGGGCGGCGGTGGACTACTGGGGCGAGATCGCCGAGCGGCACGGGCTGGACCTCACCGTCGTGAACCCGCAGGTGGACCCCCGGTGGTCGTTCATGACCCTGGACTGGGACGGCAAGATCCGCATGGACTGCTCCTCCCCCTCGGCGATGGCGTCGCTGGTGCACGCCATGAGCGGGGACGCCCCGTTCGACGTCGCGACCGGCAACGACGCAGACGCCGACCGGCACGGCATCGTCACGCCCGACGCGGGCCTGATGAACCCCAACCACTACCTGGCCGTGGCCATCGACTACCTGTACGGCGGCGCACGCCCCGGGTGGCCCGCCGGCGCCGCGATCGGCAAGACGCTGGTGTCCTCGGCGCTGATCGACCGGGTGGCCGCCCACCTGGGCCGGGACCTGCTGGAGGTCCCCGTCGGGTTCAAGCACTTCGTCCCCGGGCTCCTGGACGGCACCGTCGGGTTCGGCGGCGAGGAGTCCGCCGGGGCGTCGTTCCTGCGCACCGACGGCACGGTGTGGACCACCGACAAGGACGGCATCATCCTGGCGCTGCTCGCCGCCGAGATCACCGCCCGCACCGGCAGGTCGCCGTCCCAGCTGCACGCCGGGCTGGTCGAACGGCACGGCCGGTCCTGGTACGCCCGCGTGGACGCCCCCGCCACCCGCGAGCAGAAGGCCGCCCTGGGCGCGCTGGACGCCGGGCAGGTCACGGCCTCGACCCTGGCGGGGGAGCCGATCACCGGGCGGCTCACCAGCGCACCGGGCAACGGCGCGGCGATCGGCGGGCTGAAGGTCACCACCGACAACGCCTGGTTCGCCGCCCGGCCGTCCGGCACCGAGGACGTGTACAAGATCTACGCCGAGTCCTTCGTCTCGGCCGAGCACCTCACCGAGGTCCAGGCGGCCGCCAAGGACCTGGTCACCCAGACGCTCGGCTGAGGCGACCCGCCTCGGCCGCGGCATGTGACGATGTGCCGTGCTCCAGCCGTACCGTGTGATCCTCACCCGCCCGGGCGCCGCGGCGTTCTCGGCCGCCGGCGCCCTGGCGCGCCTGCCCATGGCCATGACCGGGATCGCCCTGGTGCTGATGGTCTCCGAGGTGTACGGCTCCTACGGCTTGGCCGGGCGGGTCTCGGCGGTGTACGTCCTGACGCACGCCTTCTGCGCTCCCCAGCTCTCGCGCCTGGTCGACCGGCACGGGCAGGCCCGCGTCATGCGCCCGGCTTTCGCGGTCACCGCGATCGGGCTCACCGGCCTGCTGGTGACCACGGCGCTGGAGGGCCCCACCCCGGCCCTGTACGCCTCGGCGGTGGTGGCCGGGTCGACCATGGGCTCGGTGGGCGCCATGGTGCGGGCACGCTGGTCGCACCTGCTCCACGACCCCCGCCAGCTGCACACCGCCTACTCGTTGGAGTCGGCCCTGGACGAGCTGCTGTTCGTCCTCGGCCCAGTGCTGGCCACCGTCCTGGCCACCGGGGTCACCCCGACCGCGGCGCTCGTCCTGCCGCTCCTGGCCCTGGGTGCGGGCGGGATGCTGTTCCTGGGTCAGCGGTCCACCGAACCGCCGCCCTCGCCACCGGCGCCGGGGTCGCGCAGCAGGTCCGCGATCCGTCACCGTGGCATGGGCGTGCTCGCCGTGACGTTCGTGGGCATGGGCGCGGTGCTCGGGGCCACGGACGTCGCGACGGTGGCGTTCGCGCGAGAGCAGGGCTCGCCCGCCGCGGCCGGCCCCGTGCTGGCCGTGTTCGCGCTGGGGTCGCTGCTCGCGGGCCTGGGCTACGGCGCCCGGCACTGGCGCAGCCCCCTGTGGGTCCGCTTCACGGTCGGGATGCTCGCCCTGGCCGGCGGCGCCAGCCTGTTCCTGCTCGTCACGTCCCTGCCGGTGCTGGCCGCCGTCATGTTCGTCACGGGTCTGGCGATCGCCCCGACCCTGATCACCGGCAACGCCCTGGTGCGCCACCTGGTCCCGCACGCGCAGCTGACCGAGGGTCTGGCGTGGGTGGGGACCGCCCTGGGGGTCGGGGTCTCGTTCGGGGCGTCGATCGCCGGGTCGTGGGTCGACGGGCAGGGGTCGACCGGGGGGTTCGTGGTGGTGATGGGCTCGGCCGGGATCTGCGTGGTGGTGACGCTCGCGGCGCTGCCGATGCTGCGGCGGGCCGTCGGGGACGACCCCGGGGTCGCCGAGGTCGGGCCCGGGCCCGAGGCCCACACCTGACCGGACGGGCGCCCCGCCCGACCTCAGCCCAGGGTCGCCCCGAACAGCGTGCCCAGCAGGTGGGTGATGCCCGCGGCGCCCGCACCGATGGCCAGCTGGCGCAGGGCGCGGCGCACCGGTGGCCCACCGGAGATGACACCCACGACCGCACCGGTCAGCAGGAGCGCGGCCCCGACCGCGAGCAGCGCCACGAGCAGCGCCGCCCCGTTGGTCATGCCGAAGAGGAACGGCAGCACGGGGATCGCGGCGCCCGAGGCGAAGAAGCAGAAGCTCGCGAGCGAGGCCCCGACGTCCGTACCCACGGCCTCGTGCTGGTCGTCGTGGCGCTCGGTGAACTCCCGGCTCGGGCCGGTGAGGTCGGCCAGGACGGCGTCGGCCCGCTCCTGCGCCTCGTCGGGGGCCATGCCCCGGGCCCGGTAGACCAGGGCCAGCTCGTTGGCGTCGACGTCCAGGTGGGTCAGCGCCGTGGCGGCCTCGGGTGCGGGGTTGGACGCGGCGAGCAGCTCACGCTGGGACCGCACCGAGATGTACTCCCCCGCACCCATGGACAACGCACCGGCGAGCAGGCCCGCCAACCCGGTCAGCAGCACGGTCGAGGACGTCGCCCCGGCGGCCGCGACGCCGATCACCAGTGCGAGGTTGGAGACCAGACCGTCGTTGGCACCGAACACCGCCGCCCGGAACGACCCGGCGAGCCGGTTGCGACCCCGGGTGGCCAGGGCGCGGACGACCTCGGCGTGGATCCGCTCGTCCGCGGCCATCGCCGGGGTCGCGTCGGCGTCGGCGTCGTAGGTGGCGCGGGCCTCGGCCCGTTGGGCCAGGGCCAGGACGAACACCCACCCGAAGTGGCGGGCCAGCCAGGCCAGTACCCGGAACCGGACGTCCCCGCGGCGGGGGGCGCCCACCTCGTCGCCGAGGAGCTCCTCCCAGTGGGCGGCGTGACGGTCCTCGGCGTCGGCGAGGGCCAGGAGGATCTCCCGTTCCTCGCCCTCACGGCGTCCGGCGAGGTCCCGGTAGACGGTGGCCTCGGCACGTTCGTCGGCCAGGTGGCGGCGCCACCGGCGCAGCTGGGCCGGGGTGGGGTGATGTCCGGACACCCGATCATCCTCCCACCCCGGCCCGCTGCCCGGTCAGGACCGGAGCGCGCGCGCAGCCGTCACCATGTTCGCCAGGGCGGGGCCGACCTCCTCCGGCCGGCGGGTCTTGAGCCCGCAGTCCGGGTTGACCCAGAGCCGGTCGGCCGGCACGTGCTTGAGCGCCAGGCGCAGCAGGTCCACGACCTCGTCGGTGCCGGGCACCCGCGGGGAGTGGATGTCGTACACGCCCGGGCCCAGGCCCCGGTCGAAGCCCGCGTCCTCGACCTCCGGGAGGATCTCCATGCGGGAGCGTGCCGCCTCGATGCTCGTCACGTCCGCGTCCAGGGCGTCGATGGCACCGAGGACCTCACCGAACTCCGAGTAGCACAGGTGGGTGTGGATCTGGGTGCTGGGCTGCACTCCCGCGGTCGCGAGCCGGAACGCGTCGACCGACCAGCGCAGGTAGTCGGGGCGGGCACCGGCGCGCAGGGGCAGCAGCTCGCGCAGCGCCGGCTCGTCGACCTGGATGACGACCACCCCTGCGGCCTCCAGGTCCACGGTCTCCTCGCGCAGGGCGAGGGCGACCTGACGTGCGGTGTCGGCCAGGGGCTGGTCGTCGCGGACGAACGACCAGGCCAGGATCGTGACCGGACCGGTGAGCATGCCCTTGACGGGACGGTCGGTCAGGGACGAGGCGTAGGTCGCCCAGGGCACCGTCATGGGCGCGGGACGGGACACGTCACCCCACAGGATGGAGGGCCGGGTGCACCGGGACCCGTAGGACTGGACCCACCCGTGGTCGGTCACCGCGAACCCGTCGAGGAGCTCGGCGAAGTACTGCACCATGTCGTTGCGCTCGGGCTCGCCGTGCACCAGGACGTCGACGTCCAGGCGTTCCTGGACGGCGACGACCTCGGCGACGTGCTCGCGCATCGCGGCCTCGTAGCCGGCCTGGTCCAGTGCGCCGCGGCGCAGGGCCGCGCGGGCGCGACGGACCTCCGGGGTCTGGGGAAAGGACCCGATCGTGGTGGTGGGCAGGGGCGGCAGGGGCAGGGCCTGGTCCTGCAGCGGGCGGCGCTCGGCGTAGGGCGGCCGGGCCAGGTCGGCCTCACCCAGGGCGGCGCACCGCTCCCGCACCCGGGGGTCACGCACCCCGGGCGCCTCCTCGCGGTCCCGCCGGGCGGCACGGGCGGCCTCGAGCCGGTCCTTGACCGACTCCGGGCCGTTCGCGAGGGCGGTGGCCAGGGTGTGCACCTCGGTGACCTTCTGGTCGGCGAACGCCAACCAGGACCGCACCCGCGCGTCCAGGGCGGTCTCGACGTCGACGTCGTGCGGGACGTGGGCCAGGGTCGTGGAGGTGCCCACGCTGACCGAGGCGCCCGTCACCGAGCTGAGCTCACCGAGGGTCGCCAGTGCGGCGTCCAGGTCGGTGCGCCACACGTTGCGCCCGTTCACCACGCCCGCCAGGACCGCCGGGGCCCGGTGGCCGGCGCGCACGTGGTCGCCCAGGGCGTCGGCGGCCCGGCTC
>NZ_AXCZ01000181.1 GCF_000767165.1 Cellulomonas bogoriensis 69B4 = DSM 16987 | reverse complement strand
AGGACCCGGCTGCCGGCGCGCAGGTGGGGGCGCTGCTGTCGCAGGACCTGGACGCCGCCGCCGGTCAGGCCCGCGCCGGCCTGGTCGTGGTGCGGCTGGTGGCGGACCTGCCCGAGGACGTGCGCATGGACGTCGAGCTCGCGCTGCGGGACGCGGTCGCCGACCTCGACGTCGAGGGCGTCACCCTCTCGCCGTTGAGCGAGTACATCCTGACCGACAGCCTCATGGAGGACCTGGACACCCAGCTCCCGCTGCTCCTCGGTCTGGCGTTCGCCCTGATCATCGCGATCCTCATGCTGACCTACCGCCGGGTGGGAGACGTCGTCCTGAGCCTGTCGGGCCTGGTCGTGGTGATCGTGTGGACCTACGGGCTGGGGGTGCTCCTGGGCCCGGGCTACCTGGGCGTCACCGGGGAGCTCACCCAGGTCTCCTCGGTCATCCCGGTGCTCCTGATCGGTCTGGCGGTGGACTACGCCATCCACCTGACGTCCCGGTACCGCGAGGAGATGACCGAGGGCGCGCCCCCGCCGGCCGCGGCCCGCGCCGCGGTGCTGAGCGTGGGTGGGGCGCTGGTCCTGGCGACCATGACCACCATGATCGGGTTCCTGACGAACCTGATCTCCCCGTTGCCGCCGCTGCGGGACTTCGGGCTGTTCGTCGCGGTGGGTGTGCTGTCGGCGTTCGTGGTGATGGTCCTGCTGGTGCCGTCGGTGCGCACCCTCGTGGACCGGCGTCGCGTCGCGCGGGGGCGCTTCAAGCAGCCGGCCTCGGGCACCGGCACGGGGCTGGGCCGGGCGATGAGCCGTGCGGCGGTGCTCGCCGAGCGGCACGCCAAGGCGACCCTGGCGGTCGCGGCGGTCGTGACGGTCGCGGCGACCGGTGCGGCCACCCAGGTCTCCACGTCCTTCAGCCAGGAGGACTTCATCCCGGAGGACTCCGAGATCGGGGAGCTGCTCACCACGTTCACCGACCAGTTCGGCGGTGACGTGGAGGAGACCACGCAGGTCCTGCTCGAAGGCCCCCTGGACGAGCCCGACGCGATGAACGCCCTGCTCGAGGCGCAGGACCGGATGGCCACCACCGACGGCGTGCGCGGGACCGACGGGTTCGCCCAGGTCACCTCCCCGGCCTCGGTCCTGCTGGCCCTGGCCGCCGAGCCCGGGCTCGGGCAGGCGCTGGGTGCGCTGGGCCTGGCCGAGGACGGGTTCGCCGCGGACGCCGACGTCCCCGCCATGCTGGACCTGGCCCGTGACGTCGCACCCGAGCTGGTGGACCGGGTCGTGAGCACCGGGGCGGACGCCGGGGTGCTGGTGATCGAGACGTTCGCCGGTCAGGACGGCGCCGTCGAACTGCGCGAGGCGCTGCTCACCGACCTGGACCCGGTGCGCGACGCCGGGGTCGAGGTCACCGTGGTCAGCGAGATGCTCCTGTACGACGAGACGCTCGAGGCGCTCACCGACTCCCAGGTCCGCGGGATCGCCCTGACCCTGGGTGTGGCCGGCCTGGTCCTGGTGACGTTCTTCGCGGTCCGTCACCGGCACCCCGTCCTCGGGCTGGTGACGATCGCGCCGTCGGTGCTGGTGGTGACGTGGGTCCTGGGGTCGATGTGGGTCCTGGGCATCAGCTTCAACGTGATGACGGCGATGGTCGCCTCCCTGGCGATCGGCATCGGTGTGCCCTACGGGATCCACGTGACGAACCGGTTCGTGGAGGAGCTCGCGATCCCCGGGGCCGACGTGGACACCGCGATCCGGCGGACCGTGACCCACACCGGTTCGGCGCTGCTGGGGTCGGCGGGCACGACCGCCGCCGGGTTCGGGGTCCTGGCCTTCGCCTCGTTGGTGCCGATGCAGCAGTTCGGCATCATCACGGCCCTGACGATCGTGTACTCGCTGCTCGCGGCCGTGCTGGTGGAACCGGCGTGCCTGAAGCTGTGGGCGGACCGCCGACGGCGGGCGTGAGGTCCCGGACGATCCCCCTCACGCGGCCACTATGCTCACCACGACCCCGCCGACGACGACGAAGGACGGCCCCGTGACCGACCGCGCGAGCGACCCGACCGAGACCGTGACGCCGGGTGCCGCGCCGGCCCACCGCGGGATCGAGCCACTGGGCCACGAGGTCCCTTCGACGGTGCCCACGCACTGGTACAACCTGGCGGCCGACCTGCCCGAGCCGGTGCCCCCGCACCTGCACCCGGGGACCCGGGAGCCGTTGACCCCGGCCGACCTGGCGCCGCTGTTCCCGATGGGTCTCATCGAGCAGGAGGTCACCACCGAGCGGTACGTGGAGATCCCCGCGACGGTGCGCGAGATCTACTCCTCGTGGCGTCCGTCGCCCCTGGTGCGCGCCCACCGCCTGGAGCGGGCGATCGGCACCCGTGCCCGGGTCTACTACAAGTACGAGGGTGTGAGCCCGGTCGGGTCGCACAAGCCCAACACGGCGGTCGCCCAGGCCTACTACAACGCCGTCGAGGGCATCACCCGACTCACCACCGAGACGGGGGCGGGCCAGTGGGGCGCGTCGTTGTCGATGGCGTGCGCCCTGCTCGGGCTGACGTGCGAGGTGTGGCAGGTGCGCGCCTCGTACGACGCCAAGCCGTACCGCCGCTACCAGATGGAGACCTACGGCAGCGTGTGCCACCCGTCCCCGTCCGACCTCACCGAGGCGGGCCGGGCGATCCTGGAGCGCACCCCGGACACGACCGGGTCGCTGGGCATGGCGATCAGCGAGGCGGTCGAGGCCGCCGCGAAGGACCCTGCCGCGCACTACTCGCTGGGCAGCGTGCTCAACCACGTGATGCTGCACCAGTCGGTCATCGGCCAGGAGGTCCTGGTGCAGCTGGCCGAGGCGGGCGAGAAGCAGGCCGACGTGGTGTTCGGGTGCGCGGGCGGTGGCTCCAACCTCGCGGGCCTGACGTTCCCCCTGATCGGGCAGAACCTGCGCGAGGGCACCACGACCCGGGCCGTGGCGTGCGAGCCGGCGGCGTGCCCGTCGCTCACCCAGGGCGAGTACCGGTACGACCACGGGGACGTGGCGGGACTCACCCCGCTGCTCAAGATGCACACCCTGGGCAACGACTTCGTCCCCCCGTCGATCCACGCCGGGGGGCTGCGCTACCACGGCATGGCGCCGATGGTGTCGCACGTGGTCGAGCTCGGTCTGATGGACGCGGTCGCGGTCGACCAGGACGAGGCGTTCGTCGGGGGAGTGGAGTTCGCCCGTGCCGAGGGGATCATCCCGGCGCCGGAGTCGACCCACGCCGTCGCGGCAGCGATCGCCCACGCCCGCACCGCTGCCGAGGGCGAGGTCGTGGTCATCGGGCTGTCGGGCAACGGCGTCCTGGACCTGCCGGCGTACTCCGCCTACGTCTGATCGCCTACGTCTGATCGGGGCCGGCGTCCGAGCGGGCCGCCCTCGGCTCAGAGCTGGGCGCGCGCCGTCGTCAGGGGCAGTGCGGGTCCGTGGCTGTGGGGGACCAGGTGGGACTGGAGCACCATGGCCGCGGCCCCGATCGCCGCTGAGGTGCGCGCACTGGCCGAGACCATGACCCGCACCCCGTGGGTGGACCTGGAGAAGAACGACCGGTCGAGCTCGGCCTGCACCACGGGCACGTAGACCGAGCCCGCGACGGCCATGCTCGGACCGGTCAGGATCACCAGGTCGACGTCCATGACGTTCGCCAGCGCCCGGGTGGCCAGGCCCACGTAGCGGGCGGAGTCCTCGAGGAGCTCCCGCGCGCGGGTGTCGCCCCGTAGTGCCAGGCGAGCGACCGCAGCGAATCTGCCGGCGACCTCGGCGCGGCCGTTCTCCGCGGGCTGTCCGTCCAGGCCTGCGCGGCGCCTCAGGTCGTGGTCGTCGCACGCGGCGGCCACCACTCGCGCGGGCCCGCCCAGCGCCTCGGTGCAGCCGCGGGCACCGCACCAGCACTCGGGTCCGTCGGGGTCCAGGCACATGTGGCCGATCTCGCCGGCGTTGCCGCTGACCCCGCCGTAGGCGGCGCCGTTGATGATCAGCCCGGCGCCGACCCCGGTGCCCATGTAGACGGCCGCGAACGTGGACCGGGGTCCGGCCCTGCCGGTCCAGTGCTCGCCGAGGGCGGCGGCGGTCGCGTCGTTGTCCAGCAGCACCGGCACCCCGACGGCCTCGTGGACCGCACGGTCCAGCGGGAAGTCCTCCCACTGACGCATGGCGGGGGGTGTCAGGCGCATGCCTGCCGCCGGGGTGAGGGGGCCGGGTGACACGAGGCCGAGCCCCAGCACCCGGTCCCGGTCCACCCCGGATCCGTCGATGAGTGCGTCGACCTCCTGAGCCATGCGTGCGATGACGGTGGGTGGGTTGCCCACACCGGCCCCGGCGCGGGACATGCGCCCGATCACGGTTCCGCCGAGGGTCGTCAGGACGTAGACGATGCCCGAGTGGTCCAGGTGGACGCCGATCGCGAATCGCGCGGCGTGGTTGAGCTGGAGCAGCACCCGGGGCTTGCCGCCCGTGGACTCGGCGCGGCCGGTCTCGATGACCAGACCGTCGTCGATGAGGCGTCGGACGGCGGTCGAGATGGTGGCACCGGTGAGCCCGGTGACATGGACGAGGTCCGCCCGGGACGTGGTGCCGCAGGCGCGGATGACGTCGAGCACCGCTGCTGTCGCTCCCTGGTGGGTGGTCACGCGCCCCGCCCCCATGTGCGTTCCTCCGTCCAGGGGCCGCCCCGACCCTTCGCCCCCTACCGTAGCCACCGACCCGCGGTGCCGTGGCGTCCCCTCGCCGATACGCTCACGGTGTGGCCTCGGGTGCGATCGGACTGGTGCTGGCACGGCCCACGCGTCTGCTCGGCGTGGAGCCGTTCTTCATGGAGCTCATCGGGGGTATGGAGGAGCGGTTCGTGGAGCGCGGCCTGTCGGTCCTGCTGCACGTGGTGCCGGGCCTCGACGCCGAGATGGAGGCGTACCGTCGGTGGGCGGCGTCGGGGCTCACCGATGCCGTCGTGGTGGTGAACCTGGTGGACGACGACCCGCGTCCCGCGCTGCTGCGCGAGCTCGGCCTGACGGCGGTGCTGGTGGGTGACATGGATGACCAGGACCATGCGGTGGTGCGCACCGACGACGAGGGGCCGATGCGCGACGTGGCGATGCGTCTGGTGGCGCGGGGGCACCGGCGGTTGGCGCGTGTGACGGGGCCCGCCGGGCTGACCCACACCCGCGGTCGTACCAGGGCGCTCCTGGCGGTAGCGGCCGAGGCCGGC
>NZ_AXCZ01000011.1 GCF_000767165.1 Cellulomonas bogoriensis 69B4 = DSM 16987 | reverse complement strand
CTGCCGCACGCGCGCGGGCACGGCAGGTGCAGGCTGGTCGGGCCCGCGCGGTCCAGCACGGCACCGAGATCGCGTTGGAGCTGCTGGAGGAGTCGCTGCGTCGTGCGGGCGCGGCTCGCGAGGAGGCCGAGCGTGCCCGCCTGGAGCGTGACGCCCAGCTGGGTCAGGTGCGCACCGAGGTCGAGCGTTGGCGGGCCGAGCTGGCCGAGCTGACCGACGCCGCCCACCGGGACGAGATGGCCCGGGCCCAGCAGCAGCTGCGGGTCGAGCAGCTGCAGGCCCGCTCCGTGGACGAGCTCGGCCTGGACCCGCAGGTGCTGGTCGAGGAGTTCGGGCCGGACAGGCCGGTCCCGGTTCCGGGGGCCGAGGGCGAGGAGGACGGGCCCCGGCACGTGCCGTTCGTGCGTGCCGAGCAGGAGAAGCGGCTGCGCAGGGCGGAGCGGGCGCTGTCCCAGCTGGGTCGGGTGAACCCGCTGGCGCTGGAGGAGTTCGCGGCGCTGGAGGAGCGCCACACGTTCCTGTCGACGCAGCTGACGGACCTGAAGAGGTCCCGGGCCGACCTCCTGCAGATCGTGAAGGAGATCGACGACCGCGTCGAGCAGGTCTTCGCCGAGGCCTACCGGGACACCGCGGTCCAGTTCGAGCGGGTCTTCTCACGGCTGTTCCCCGGTGGTGAGGGGCGGTTGGTGCTGACCGACCCGGGCGACATGCTGACGACCGGGATCGAGGTGGAGGCCAGGCCGGCGGGCAAGAAGGTCAAGCGTCTGTCGTTGCTCTCCGGTGGGGAGCGGTCGTTGACGGCCGTGGCGCTGCTGGTCGCGATCTTCAAGGCCCGCCCGAGCCCGTTCTACGTCATGGACGAGGTCGAGGCCGCGCTGGACGACGTGAACCTGGGGCGCCTGCTGGAGATCTTCCGAGAGCTGAAGACCGACTCCCAGCTCATCGTGATCACCCACCAGAAACGCACCATGGAGGTCGCCGACGCGCTGTACGGGGTGACGATGCGGGGGGACGGGGTGACCACGGTCATCAGCCAGCGGCTGAGCGAGGATGCATCGGCCTGATCACGGCGGTGTGGAGATGTTGTGGTGATCTTTGTGGATAGCCATGTTCGGGCGAGCGAGGTCGCCGCCACCTCAGATACTTCTCACATGGCTCCAGTCGTCGTCGGCACCCTCGTCGCTTTCTTCTCTGCTGTGGTGGTGCTCGTCGTCGTGGGGGCTGCTAGCAGCAGCTCACCGGACGGCGGCCTGCGGCAGCTGCTCATCGATCTCCGCTCGGCCCTCGCGTACCGCCTGTCGGGGGTGCGGGACGAGGTCCTGCTCGAGGACGAGGAGGACCTGGAGGCCGAGACCTCCATCGACGACCTCTTCGTCATCGGACGCGCTGAGGACCACGCCTACCTCACGTCGGGCGAGCTGTCGGAGCCGGTGGGTCGCGTGGTGCGGAACATGTCGCACCTGACCCGGCACTGAGAGGTCGGCCCTCCCGCTCGAACGAGCCCCCGCCGCGCGCGGTCGTGCGGGCGTGCCACCGGTCCTGAGAGACTGCACGGGTGAACGAGCTCAGCGACATCCTCCTGTTCGGTCTTCCGGCGTTGGCCCTGGCGGGCCTGGGCTACCTGGGCGTCCGCGCACGCCGCGGACGGGGCACGACGCCGGACCGGACGGCCCCGAGGGCGGAGCCTGAGGTCCCGCCCCAGGACGTGGTCACACCGTCGACGACCGCACCGTCGACGACCGCAGAACCGGCTCCCGAGGCCCCGGCCACCGACCAACCCCCTGCAGAACCCGCACCACCGACCCTGGAGCGGCCCGAGCCGGCGGCCGGGCGCATGGTGCGCCTGCGGGGCCGGCTCGCACGCTCGGGTTCGCCGATCGGTGTCCGCCTGCTGTCGGTCCTGTCCCGGGACCACCTGAGCGAGGACGACTGGGACGAGATCGAGGAGACGCTGCTCCTGGCGGACGTCGGCGCGGGTCCGAGCGCCGACCTGGTCGACCGCCTGCGGGAGCAGGTGCGTGTGCTGGGTGTGCGCGACGTCGACTCGGTGCGTGGGCTGCTGCGCGAGCAGCTCCTGGAGCTGGTCGACCCGTCGGTGGACCGGTCGCTGGCCACCGCCCCGGTGACCCTGGAGGACGGCACGTCGCACCCCGCCGTGGTGCTGGTGGTAGGTGTCAACGGCACCGGGAAGACCACGACCGTCGGCAAGTTCGCGCGTGTCCTGGTCGCCGACGGTCGGTCGGTCGTGCTGGGCGCGGCGGACACGTTCCGGGCCGCGGCCGCCGACCAGCTGCAGACCTGGGGCGCCCGCGTGGGCGTGCCCACGGTGCGGTCGGACAGGGACGGCGCCGATCCGGCGGCCGTCGCGTTCGACGCCGTCCACCAGGGTCTGGAGGACGGTGCGGACGTGGTCCTCGTCGACACCGCCGGGCGCCTGCAGAACAAGGCCGGCCTGATGGACGAGCTCGGCAAGATCACCCGTGTGCTGTCCCGCAAGACGCCCCTGAGCGAGGTGCTGCTGGTCCTGGACGCCACGACGGGTCAGAACGGCATGAACCAGGCCCGGGTCTTCGCCGAGGTCGCCGGGGTGACGGGGATCGTGCTCACCAAGCTCGACGGGACGGCCAAGGGCGGGATCGTCGTCGCCGTGCAGCGCGAGCTCGGGGTCCCGGTCAAGCTCGTGGGACTCGGCGAGGGCCCGGACGACCTGGCGCCGTTCGAGCCGGAGGCTTTCGTGGACGGTCTGCTCGAGGGCTGAGCACCGGCGCCGCATCGGAAACGTCCCGTTCACACGAGCGGCGACCTTGTCACCGAGCCGTAACGGGCGAGGTCCCGAGGGGTAACAGCGTCTCGGGATGGTTGTCCCCGACCAGCCGCCCGGCTGGCGAGGGGAGAGACGATCTCGATGGGTGAACTGGACTCGGGCCTCACGGCATGGATGCTGGTCTCAGCGTCCCTCGTGCTGCTCATGACGCCAGGTCTGGCGTTGTTCTACGGGGGGATGGTGCGCGGCAAGGCCGTGCTCAACATGATGATGATGTCGTTCGGGGCGATGGGCCTCGTCGGCGTCATCTACGTGCTGTGGGGCTGGTCGATGTCCTACGGCGAGCAGAGCTTCGGTGGGCTCTTCGCGAACCCGTTCGAGCAGTTCGGGCTCGGCGGCGGTGGCGTCTTCACCCCTGAGGGCGAGGCGATCATCGAGGACGGGCTCCCGCTGATCGTGGACGTCGGCTTCCAGGCGACCTTCGCGATCATCACCGTCGCTCTCATCTCCGGTGCGCTGGCCGAGCGGGTCAAGTTCGGCACCTGGATGGTGTTCTCGGGCCTGTGGGTCACGCTGGCGTTCTTCCCGATGGCCCACATGGTGTGGGGCGGCGGGCTGCTGAGCGAGGACGGCCCCTTCGCCGGGATCGCCGAGCCCGTCGACTTCGCTGGCGGGACCGTCGTCCACATCAACGCCGGGATCGCGGCGCTCGTGCTCGCCCTGGTGGTCGGCAAGCGACGCAACTTCGGCCGGGAGCCCATGCGGCCCCACAACCTGCCTCTGGTGATGCTGGGTGCGGCACTGCTGTGGTTCGGCTGGTTCGGCTTCAACGCCGGTTCCGCCTACGGCGCCGACGGCCTGGCGGGCCTGGCCTGGGTGAACACCGCGACCTGTGCCGCGGCTGCCATCCTCGGCTGGCTCGTGACCGAGAAGATCCGCGACGGGCACGCGACCTCCCTGGGTGCCGCATCGGGCATCGTGGCCGGTCTGGTCGCGATCACTCCTGCGGCAGGCTCGCTGACGCCGGTCGGCTCGATCATCCTGGGCCTCGTCGCCGGTGCGCTGTGCGCCCTGGCCGTGGGCCTGAAGTACAAGTTCGGCTACGACGACTCCCTCGACGTCGTGGGCGTCCACCTGGTCGGTGGACTGGTCGGCACGGTCCTCATCGGGTTCCTCGCGACCGACGGCGGCCTGTTCTACGGCGGTGGGTTCGAGCTCACGCTCGTCCAGATCATCATCGCGGTCGTCGCCATGGTCCTGTCCGCGGTGGTGACCCTGGTGATCGCCCTCGCGCTGAAGGCCACCATGGGGTGGCGTGTCAGCGACGAGGTCGAGGTCGGAGGCATCGACCTGGCGGTGCACGGCGAGGCTGGTTACGAGTCCCTCGGTGGGGCCCGTGTGACGACGGAGGTGAAGGCATGAAGCTGGTCACGGGAGTGATCCAGCCGCACCGGCTGGACGACGTGAAGTCGGCGCTGGAGGCGGCGGGGATCCGCGGGATGACGGTGAGCGAGGCCAGCGGCTACGGCCGTCAGCGCGGTCACACCGAGGTCTACCGCGGGGCGGAGTACACCGTGGACCTGATCCCCAAGGTCCGGATCGAGGTCCTGGTCGACGACGAGGACGCCACGGCGGTCACCGAGGTGATCGTCGGTGCCGCCCAGACCGGGAAGATCGGCGACGGCAAGGTGTGGGTGGTGCCGGTCGACGACGTCGCCCGGGTCCGCACCGGCGAGCACGGCACCGCCGCGCTCTAGGACCGCACGACGCCCGCACGTGCGGGCGTGGACGACCAGGCTCGAGGGGGCAGACATGCAGGACGGACCGCTCGAGTCTGCGGTCGCGAAGGACCCGCAGGCCCTGGACACCCACGTCGGTGTCCAGGGTCTGCGGTCCGACCGGATCGACCTCGCGGTGCGGATGACCGGCCCGGAGGCCGACGGAGCCGTTCGCCGGGCCGCTGTCGCCCGGCTCGTCGGCGACGCGGTCGCCGACCTCTGGCAGGCGGCCACCGCCGACCTCCCGACGGTCGAGGGTGTGGCCCTGGGGGCCGTGGGCAGCCTGGGACGGGCTGATGCCTCGCCCGCGAGTGACCTGGACCTGCTGCTCGTCCACGACGGGCGGACCCATGAGGCCCAGGTGGTCTCCCGGCTGGCAGAGCGCCTGTGGTACCCCATCTGGGACGCGGGGTTGGACCTGGACCACTCGGTCCGGTCCCTGGCCCAGTGCCGGCAGGTGGCCTCGGCCGACCTCCCGGCCGCGGTCGGTCTGCTCGACCTGCGACACCTGGCGGGGGACCGGGCGGTGGTCGCCCGGGCCCGGAGCGCCCTGCTGACGGACTGGCGCGCGGCCGCCCGCCGACGCCTGCCCGAGCTCCTCGCGTCCACCAAGGTGCGGGCGGACCGCACCGGTGAGCTCGCGTACCTCGTCGAGCCGGACCTCAAGGAGGCCCGGGGCGGGATCCGGGACGCGGTGGTGGTCTTCGCGCTCGCGGCCACCTGGTTGACCGACCGTCCCCACGGGGCGCTGGACACCGCGTACACCCACCTCCTGGACGTCCGGGACGCGCTGCACGTGGTGACCCGCCGTCCGACGAACCGGCTGCTGCGCGTCTACCAGGACGAGGTCGCCGCCCTCCTGGGCGTCGGTGACGCCGATGACCTCCTGGCAGGACTGGCGGAGGCCGGACGGGTGGTGTCGGCGTCGCTGGACACCACGGTGCGGCACGCCCGTCAGGCGCTGACCCGCCCGTCGCTGCGACGTCCGGTGCTGGTGCGCGGCAGGCGCGCGGCCCCCCGGCTTCGGTCGGTGGGGGAGGGCCTGGTCGAGCACGACGGCGAGCTGGTCCTCGCCGCGGGTGTGGTCCCCGAGGACGACCCGCTCCTGGCGCTCCGCGCGGCGGCGACGTCCGCTCGGACGGGGTTGCCGCTGTCACCCGTGACCGTCACGAGCCTGAGCCGTGTGCCGGAGCTGGGTGAGCCGTGGCCGGCTGCCGCCCGGGTGCACCTGCTGCAGCTGCTCGGCTCGGGAACCGCGCAGGTCCAGGTGTGGGAGACCCTGGACCTGGCCGGCGTGGTGACTCGGTGGATCCCGGAGTGGGCCGCGGTGCGCAACCGGCCGCAGCGGTCCCCGATCCACCGGCACACCGTGGACCGGCACCTGGTCGAGACGGTGGCGCGGTCCTCACGCCGGGGCCCGCGCGCCACCGGTGGGCCGACCCTGCTGCTGGCAGCGCTCCTGCACGACATCGGCAAGCGGCCGGGCGCGAGCGATCACAGCGTCGCCGGCGCCGAGCTCGTCCCCGGCATCATGGGGCGCATGGGGTTCGGCCCGCAGGAGACCGCTGACGTGACGGTCCTGGTGCGGCACCACCTGACCCTCGCGGCTCTGGCGACCCAGCGGGACCCCGACGACCCGGAGACGGTCGCGGAGCTGTGCGAGGTCGTCGATCACCGCGCCGACCTGCTCCAGCTGCTTCGCGACCTCACCGAGGCCGATGCCTCGGCCGCCGGGCCGCAGGCGTGGACGCCGTGGCGGGCGAGGCTCGTGGACGACCTGACCGGCCGTGCCCTGCAGCACCTGGCCCGAGGGCCCGGGGGGCGACGGGTAGGCTGAGTGGTCCCTGCAGGTCGACTCCCGTGAGGTCCATCCCGTGTTCGCCACGCTGTCCGATCGCCTGACCGCGACCTTCAAGAACCTGCGCAGCAAGGGGCGGTTGTCCGAGGCGGACATCGACGCGACCGTCCGCGAGATCCGCCGGGCCCTGCTGGACGCCGACGTCGCGGTCTCCGTCGTGCGCGCGTTCACCGGCAAGGTGCGTGAGCGCGCCCTGTCTGAGGAGGTCTCCGGCGCGCTGAACCCGGCGCAGCAGGTCGTGAAGATCGTGAACGACGAGCTGGTGGCGGTGCTCGGTGGTGAGCAGCGTCCGCTGCTCTTCGCGAAGACGCCGCCGACGGTGATCCTGCTCGCGGGGCTCCAGGGCGCGGGCAAGACGACGCTGGCCGGCAAGCTCGCACGGCACCTGCGCGAGCAGGGCCACACGCCGTTGCTGGTCGCGGCCGACCTGCAGCGGCCCAACGCCGTCACCCAGCTCCAGGTCGTGGGTGAGCGCGCCGGGGTCCCGGTCTTCGCCCCGCACCCCGGTGCCCAGGAGAGCAGCGAGGGCGGGGTGGTGGTCGCCCCTGCCGCGGACCCGGTGGCGGTCGCGCGCGAGGGCCTGGCCACGGCGCAGGCCAGGCAGCACGACGTGCTGATCGTGGACACCGCGGGCCGCCTGGGTGTGGACGCCGAGATGATGCAGCAGGCCGCGGACATCCGGGACGCGGTCCGGCCCGACGAGGTGCTGTTCGTCATCGACGCGATGATCGGGCAGGACGCGGTGGCCACGGCCCAGGCGTTCGCCGACGGCGTGGGCTTCACCGGTGTGGTGCTGTCCAAGCTGGACGGTGACGCCCGCGGTGGTGCGGCGCTGTCGGTCGCGTCGGTCACCGGCAGGCCGATCCTGTTCGCCTCGACCGGTGAGAAGCTCACCGACTTCGAGGTCTTCCACCCGGACCGCATGGCCTCACGCATCCTGGACATGGGTGACGTCCTGTCCCTCATCGAGCAGGCCGAGAAGGCGTTCGACGCCCGCCAGGCCGAGGAGATGGCCGACAAGCTGGCCAGCGGTGAGGGTTTCACCCTCGAGGACTTCCTGGTGCAGATGCAGGGTCTGCGGCAGATGGGCTCCATGAAGAAGATGCTCACGATGATGCCCGGAATGGGGCAGATGCGTGAGGCGATCGAGAACTTCGACGAGCGTGAGGTCGATCGCATCGAGGCGATCATCCGGTCGATGACCCCTGCGGAACGCCGCAACCCGAAGATCATCAACGGTTCCCGCCGGTCGCGCATCGCGCGCGGGTCCGGCACGACGGCCACGGACATCAACCAGCTGCTCGAGCGGTTCACCGCCGCTCAGAAGATGATGAAGCAGATGAGCCGGGGTGGTGGGGTGCCGGGCATGCCCGGGCTGGGCAACCTGCCGGGTATGGGTGGCAAGAAGTCCCGGGGGCGCGCCGCGCCGCAGCCTCGCAAGGGCAAGAAGGGTCGCTCGGGCAACCCGGCCAAGCGGGCGCAGCAGGAGCGTGAGGCCCAGCTGCGTGCCGAGGGCCGTGCTCCGGGTGGTTCGGCGTTCGGTCTGGGCGGCAACGAGCAGGCCGAGGTCGACCCCGCGAAGCTGGAGCTGCCCCCGGGGATGGAGAAGTTCCTGGGTCGGTGACGACGCAGGGCCGTCCATCTGGCAGAATGGCCCGCTGTACCCGGCCCGTGCGGACCCTCTAACCGCGCGGAACCGTGTCCTCGGTGCGTCGAGCCGCCTACCCCACGGGCCGGCGAGAGGCACCTCCTCAGTCGAACCAGGAGAGACCACCACTGTGGCCGTCAAGATCCGTCTGAAGCGCCTCGGCAAGATCCGGGCGCCGTACTACCGCATCGTCGTCGCCGACTCGCGCACCAAGCGCGACGGTCGCGTCCTCGAGGAGATCGGCAAGTACCACCCCACCGAGGAGCCCTCGTTCATCGAGGTCACCTCCGAGCGTGCGCAGTACTGGCTCGGTGTGGGCGCCCAGCCCACCGAGCAGGTGCTCGCGATCCTGAAGATCACCGGGGACTGGCAGAAGTTCAAGGGCCTTCCCGGGCAGGAGGGCACCCTGAAGGTCAAGGCGGGCAGCCAGGACCCGGCCGCCGCCGTGGCCGCCGCCGCCGACGCCGCCGAGAAGGCCAAGGCCGCCGCATCGGAGAAGAAGTCGCAGGAGTCGTCCGAGGAGTCCGCGGAGTCCTCCGACGAGCAGGCCTGATGCTCGCCGACGCGCTCGAGCACCTCGTCCGGGGGGTCGTCGACCACCCGGACGACGTGCGGGTGCGCTCACGGTCGCTGCGCCGCGGTGAGCTGCTCGAGGTCAGGGTGCACCCCGAGGACCTGGGCCGTGTCATCGGCCGCAACGGGCGGACCGCCCGGGCGCTGCGCACGGTCGTGAACGCGCTGTCACCGACCGGCTCGGTGCGGGTCGACGTCGTGGACGTCGACCGCCGCTGAGACCAGGTCGACGTCGTCGCCCAGGCCCGGTCCCCGTACGGGGGCCGGGCCTGGGCCGTCCTCAGGAGGGCACAGATGGAGCTGACCGTCGCGACGGTGGGTCGCGCACAGGGGTTGCGGGGAGAGGTCGCGCTGGACGTCCGCACCGACGCGCCCGACCGCCGACTGGTGGTCGGAGCGGTGCTGCGTACCGACCCCCCCGGTGCGGGCCCGTTGAAGGTGGTCGCGGTCCGGCGGGCCGGTAGCCGGTGGTGGGTGCGGTTCGCCGGGGTGGAGGACCGCACCGCGGCAGAGGGCTTGCGGGGTGTGACCCTGGTCGTCGAGGCGGGCGCGTCCGACGAGGAGGACGCCTGGTACCCGCACGAGCTCGTCGGGCTGCGGGTCGAGCGCCCCGACGGTTCCCTGCTCGGCGCGGTCGAGGGCCTGGAGCCCCTGCCCGTGCACGACCTGCTCCTGGTGCGTGAGCCGGGTGCCGACCTGGTCCGGGTGCCGTTCGTCCGGGCCCTGGTCCCCGAGGTCGACGTCGAGGGCGGACGCGTGGTCGTCGACCCGCCCCGCGGGCTGTTCAGCGACGACGGGCCCCCGGTCGTCGCCGGGCCGGAGGGCGGTTGAGGTGCGGATCGACGTGGTGTCGATCTTCCCCGAGTACCTCGCACCCCTGGACCTGTCGCTGGTGGGCAAGGCTCGCAGGGCCGGCCTGCTGGACGTGCGCGTCCACGACCTGCGGGACTGGACGACGGACCGCCATCGCACGGTCGACGACGCGCCCTTGGGCGGTGGTGCCGGGATGGTGATGCGGCCGGACGTCTGGGGTGAGGCCCTGGACGGCCTCGTGGAGCAGGGCACCGAGCTGGTCCTGCCGACACCATCGGGTGAGAGGTTCACCCAGCGCACCGCCGAGCGGATGGCCGCCACCGGTCACGTGGTGGTCGCGTGCGGTCGGTACGAGGGCATCGACGCGAGGGTGGCCGATCACTACCGTGAGCGGGGCGTGCGGGTCACGGAGGTGTCGTTGGGCGACTACGTCCTCAACGGGGGAGAGGTCGCAGCCCTTGTCCTGGTCGAGGCGGTCGCACGGCTCCTGCCGGGGGTCGTCGGCAACCCGCAGTCCCTGGTCGAGGAGTCCCACGGCGCCGCGGGCCTCCTGGAGTACCCGGTGTTCACCCGCCCACCGGTGTGGCGGGACCTGCCCGCCCCGCCGGTGCTGCTGTCCGGGCACCACGCCAAGGTCGAGCGCTGGCGCAGGGACCAGTCACTGCGTCGCACGGCCCTGCGCCGTCCCGACCTGCTCCAGCAGGTGCCGCTCCACGAGCTGGACCGCGACGACCGCCACGTCCTGGAGGACCTCGGGTGGACGTTCGACGAGCGGGACGGCGCGGTGCCGCCGGGCTGAGTCGGCCCGCTCGCGACGTCTGCCGTCCTCCGCGTCGTGGGCACGGGCCCGCATATGGCAGACTTGACCCCCGGTGTGCGCCGGCTGCGTCTCTGCCACAGGGGAGACGATTACGGCCGTTCCTCGCAGGACGCACCCGAACCCGAACCGGACGAGGCAGCGGAGCTGCCCGTGAGCACGCGCCTGACCTGTGGCAGGGCGGGGAAGTGGCGATCATGAACATTCTCGACGGAGTCGATGCCGCGTCGTTGCGGTCGGACGTCCCGGACTTCCGCCCGGGTGACACCCTCAAGGTCAACGTGAAGGTCGTCGAGGGCAGCCGCTCCCGCGTCCAGGCGTTCCAGGGCGTCGTCATCGCCCGCCAGGGTGGGGGCGTCCGCGAGACCTTCACCATCCGCAAGATCAGCTTCGGTGTGGGTGTGGAGCGGACCTTCCCGGTGCACTCCCCGACCCTGGAGTCGATCGAGGTCGTGACCCGCGGTGACGTCCGCCGCGCCAAGCTGTACTACCTGCGCGCACTCCGCGGCAAGAAGGCCAAGATCAAGGAGAAGCGCGAGACCCCGGCCAAGGGCTGAGGCACACGCACCTCCACCGGGGGGCGGTCACCGTTCGAGGTGACCGCCCCCCGGTCGTACCCGGACCACGAGCGTCCCGGTGCTCGTGCACGTCTGGTCACGTGGCAGAGTTGGCGCGTGACGTCGCGCAGCGAATCTGCCCCTCCGTCCCACCCAGAGGAGGGGGACGTGCCTCGGCACGGCCGTGGTGAGCGTGAGGAGGGCGGCGCGCTGGCCTGGTTCCGGGAGACCGTCATCATCGTGGTGAGCGCCCTGGTGCTGTCACTGCTGATCAAGACGTTCCTGATCCAGGCGTTCTTCATCCCCACGGGCTCGATGGAGAACACGCTCCTGGTGGGTGACCGGGTCCTGGTCTCCAAGCTGACCCCTGGCCCGTTCGAGGTCGACCGCGGTGACGTGGTCGTGTTCAAGGACCCGGGTGGCTGGCTCGGCGAGCAGTACCAGCCACCACGCCCGGCGTGGCGCGAGGCGGCGTCCGACGCGCTCATGTTCATCGGGCTCCTGCCGCAGGACGCCGGTGAGCACCTCATCAAGCGGGTGGTGGGCGTCGGGGGAGACACGGTCGAGTGCTGCGACGACGACGGTCGCGTCACCGTCAACGGCGTCGCGATCGACGAGCCGTACCTCCCGCCGGACGTGTCCCCCAGCGCGCTGGAGTTCTCGACGCAGGTCCCCGAGGGCAGCCTGTGGATGATGGGCGACAACCGTCAGAACTCCCAGGACTCCCGCTACAAGCAGGGCGACCCGGGCGGGGGGAGCATCCCGTTGGACCACGTCGTCGGCAAGGCGTTCGTCACGGTGTGGCCGGTCAACCGGTGGACGCTGCTCCGCAACCCGTCAGAGACCTTCGCCGACGTCCCGTGACGGCGCCGTCCTCCTCCGCCCGCGGTGTGCGCCGGGTGGACCTCCGTCTGGAGCGGTCCCTCCTGCGGGGCGGCGCCGACGTCGTCGTCGGCATGGACGAGGTGGGGCGGGGCGCGCTGGCCGGGCCGGTGAGCGTCGGTGCCGTCGCGGTGGACCTGCGCACCCGGGCCTGCCCACCGGGGGTCCGGGACTCCAAGCTCCTCACGCCGGCGGCCCGTGAGCGACTGCTGCCCTCATTGGGGCGATGGGGCGTGGCCCGCGCGGTGGGGCACGCCGCGCCGGAGGAGATCGACGCGATCGGGATCGTCGCGGCACTGCGCCTGGCGGGTCGACGCGCCCTGGACGGACTAGGGGTCGCGGTCGACGTCGTGCTGCTCGACGGTTCGCACGACTGGTTGTCCCGGCCGGCCCAGCCCGATCTGCTCGAGGCGGTCGCGGGAGGTGACGACGACGCGCCCGCGCCCGCCGTGCGCACACAGGTGCGTGCCGACCGGACCTGCGCCTCGGTGGCTGCTGCCAGCGTGCTGGCCAAGTGCGAGCGGGACGCGCTCATGGTCCGGCTCGCAGCCGAGCACCCTGGCTACGGGTGGGAGGGGAACAAGGGGTACGCGGCCCCTGAGCACGTGCGTGCCCTCGGGGTGCTGGGGCCCTGCGCCCAGCACCGCAGGTCCTGGCGGCTGCCCGGCTCGGAGCAGGTCGCACCGCCGGCATGGTCCATGATGGACACGTGAGCGCTGAGGACCTGGAGGACTACGAGACCGAGATGGAGCTCGCGCTCTACCGCGAGTACCGCGACGTCGTCGGGCTGTTCGCCTACGTGGTCGAGACCGAGCGCAGGTTCTACCTCGCCAACTCCGTGGACCTGCAGGTCCGGTCGGCGGCCGGCGAGGTGTACTTCGAGCTGAGCCTGGCCGACGCCTGGGTGTGGGACGTGTACCGGTCGGCGCGGTTCGTGAAGTCGGTCCGGGTCGTCACCTTCAAGGACGTCAACGTCGAGGAGCTCGCCAAGGCCGACCTCGACCTTCCGCAGGGTGAGGCCTTCAGGCGCTGACGGGCCCTGGCCCCCGCCTTCCACAGGGCGCGGTCCCTGCTGGGCCGCACCTGCCCCGCTCCCACGAGCGTGGGTGCAGGAGGTGGTTCGGTGCGAGCCAAGGACGCCGTCGGGCGGTACGGGGAGAAGATCGCCGCCAGGTACCTGGTCGAGGACGGGTACACGGTCCTGGACCGCAACTGGCGCGGGACCGGGGGCGAGCTCGACCTGGTGGTCCGGCGCGCCGACGAGGTCGCGGTCGTCGAGGTCAAGACCAGGCGAGGCCTCGGCTTCGGTCACCCGGCCGAGGCGATCACCGCGGCGAAGCTGGGCCGGCTGCGGCGCCTGGCGGGCCAGTGGCTGTCCGAGCACCCCGGCGCGGGTCGCAGCGTGCGCATCGACGTCCTGGCGGTCGTCCTGCCACGCGCCGGTGCCGCCCAGGTCGAGCACCTCCAGGGCGTCTCGTGACGGGCCTGGGCCGGACCCGGGCCGTGGCCCTGGTCGGGATGGACGCCCACGTCGTCGAGGTCGAGGCGCACCTCGCGGCCTCGGTCCCGGGCTTCACCCTGGTCGGGCTCCCGGACGCCTCGCTGGCCGAGGCCCGCGACCGGGTCCGGGCCGCCATGACCTCGTCCGGCCTCGGGTGGCCCCAGCGGCGCATCACGGTGAACCTGTCCCCGGCCGGCCTTCCCAAGGCGGGCCCCGGCTTCGACCTGGCGATCGCGGTCGCGACCCTGGCCGGTGCCGGGGTGTGCGACCCGGAGTCCGTCGCCGCCCAGGTCCACCTCGGCGAGCTCGGGCTGGACGGACGCCTCAGACCGGTGCGGGGGGTCCTTCCCGCTGTCGTCGCAGCGGTCCAGGCGGGGCGGCACCGGGTCGTGGTCCCGGCCGGGAACGTGGACGAGGCGCGTCTGGTCCCCGGGGCCCAGGTCGCGGGCGCCGTGAGCCTGGCGCAGGTCGCCGCAGCGCACGGGGCCCAGGTCGAGGTCCCTGCGGTCGACCCGGTCGACCCGCCCCGCAGCCCCGAGGACACGCCCGGCGGCTGCGACCTGACCGACGTGGTCGGCCAGGCGACCGGCCGGTGGGCGTTGGAGGTCACGGCGGCGGGTGGTCACCACCTCGCGCTCATCGGCCCACCGGGGTCGGGCAAGACGATGCTGGCCTCCCGGCTGCCCGGGCTCCTGCCCGACCTCGACGACGCCGCGGCGGTCGAGGTCACGGCCGTGCACTCCATCGCGGGCACGCTCGACCCCGGCACCGGGCTGATGCGTCGACCCCCGTTCGAGGCACCGCACCACACCGCCAGTGCCGCGTCGGTGGTCGGTGGTGGGGCGGGCATCCCTCGCCCCGGGGCGATCTCCCGGGCCCACCGTGGCGTCCTCTTCCTGGACGAGGCACCCGAGTTCGCGCCCGCGGTGCTCCAGACGCTGCGCCAACCTCTGGAGAGCGGTGAGCTGCGCCTGCACCGGGCAGCCGGCACCGCGCGCTACCCGGCACGGGTACAGCTGGTCCTCGCCGCCAACCCCTGCCCGTGCGGCAACGCGGTCGGCAAGGCGCTGGACTGCACGTGCACGGCGCTCGCACGCCGCCGGTACCTGTCCCGGCTGTCCGGCCCCCTGCTGGACCGTGTGGACCTCCAGCTCGACGTGCTGCCGGCCACCCGGGCCGAGCGACGTGCGGGCGCGCGCGAGTCGAGCGCCGTCGTCGCGCACCGGGTCGCTCTCGCGCGCGACCGGGCTCGCGCACGGTTCCAGGGCACCGGCTGGTCGACGAACTCCGAGGCCCCCGGTGCCTGGTTACGGGCACACCCCCCAGCAGGATCGGCGGTGCGAGACCTGGAACGTGCTCTGGACCGGGGTCTGCTGACGATGCGCGGCGCAGACCGGGTCCTGCGGGTCGCGTGGACGCTGGCCGACCTGGCCGGAGCCGGGCGACCGGAGCAGGACCACGTCGCACAGGCACTGGCGCTGCGTTCCCGGACGGCGGGCCCGACGTGACCGCGGACGCACCGGACCGCCGGCCGGTCCGCGCCGGGTCGAGCTGGACCGACACGGAGGTGGCCCTGGCTGCCTGGTCCTCGCTGTGCGAGCCTGGCGACCGCGTCGCGGGCGCCCTGGTGCACGCGCTCGGCGCGGTGCAGGCGCTGGACTGGGTGCGCAGCGCCGTCCTCGGCGGTGTCCTTCCGTCCCTGCCTGTGGGTCCGGACGACCACGCCCGCCTGGCGCGCGCCGTCGCCCGGTGGGCGGGCCGTCTGGCAGGCCTCGAGCCCGAACGGGACCTGGACAGGCTCGCCCGCCTGGGTGGCCGGTTCCTCAGCCCGGCCGGCCCGGGATGGCCGGCGGGCCTCAGCGACCTCGGCGTCGCAGCACCGTTCGGGCTCTGGGCCCGGGGAGAGCTCGTCCAGGGGCGGACGGGCGAGCTGGCCGGGGCTCTGACGCGATCGGTAGCCGTGGTGGGGGCCCGTGCCTCCACCGGCTACGGGGAGCACGTCACCGCCGAGCTCGCCTCCGGCCTGGCCGACCGCGGGTGGACGGTGGTGTCGGGAGGGGCCTACGGCATCGACGCGGTCGCCCATCGGGGGGCGCTCGCGGGCGACGGGCCGACGGTCGCGGTCCTGGCCGGTGGTGTCGACAGGCTCTACCCGGCCGGCAACACCAGGCTCCTGCAGGCGACGGCCGCCACGGGCGCCGTCGTCAGCGAGGTGCCGCCCGGCGCCGTGCCGACGCGGAGCAGGTTCCTCAAGCGCAACCGCATGATCGCCGCGCTCACCAGGGGCACGGTGGTCGTCGAGGCGGCGTGGCGATCCGGTGCGTTGAGCACGGCGACACATGCGACCGAGCTGCTGCGCCCGGTGGGGGCGGTGCCCGGGCCGGTCACGTCGGCGGCGTCGGCGGGCTGCCACCGGCTCCTGCGTGACGGCGCCGCGGTGTGCGTCACCGACGTCCGCGAGGTGGTCGAGCTCGTCGGTGCCGCTGGCCAGGTCGACGGGTGCGGGCGGGAGGAGCAGGACGGGTTGACCCGGCTACAGGAGCAGGTGCTGGACGTCACGCCCGTGAACCGCGGGTCCTCGGTGGAGACCGTCGCGCGGGCCGCCTGCCTCACGGAGAGGGAGACCTGGGCCGCCCTGGGCGCGCTCGAGCTCCGTGGCCGGGTGCGGAGGGCCGGTTCGGGGTGGCAGAAGATCCGGTCCTAGCGGACCGCAAGGGGCAAAAGGGGGGTGACATAGAGGGCATACCGGACATTACGTCCATTCTGGCAGGTCACAACCGGGTGAAGTGTGCGTGTCCCACCTTGTCGAGTGGGGCCCGACAGGCCACGGTAGATCTCATGACCACGGCGGCGGCTCCGACCGACGTCATGACCGAGGACGAGGTCGTGACGTCGTTCGCGGTGCACCTCCGTGCCGCGTGCGGTGCGTCCGAGCACACCGTCCGCGCCTACGTCGGTGACGTGCGACACCTGTTCGCCCACGCCCGGGAGCATGGCACGGCGTGGCGCGAGGTCGGGCTCGCCGACCTCCGCGCGTGGCTCTCGGCGATGGTGGTCGCGCGACTCTCGCGGGCGACCATCGCCCGCCGTGGTGCCGCGGTGCGGAGGTTCTACCGGTGGGCCGCCGTCGAGGGGCTGGTCCAGGACGACCCTGCGGTCCGGCTGGTCACCGCCGCCCCGCGGTCGGCCCTGCCGGTCACCGCCGAGGTCGACCAGGCACGGGAGTTCCTCGAGGCGGGCGCGGATCGAGCCGACTCGGGTGACCCCGTGCCGCTCAGGGACCATGCGGTGCTCGAGCTCCTCTACGCGGCGGGCCTGCGGGTGGGTGAGCTCGTAGGTGCCGACGTGGACGACGTGGACCTCGACCAGCGGCTGGTGAAGGTCCGGGGCAAGGGCGGCAAGGAGAGGATGGTGCCGTTCGGTCTTCCAGCTGCGACGGCGCTGTCACGCTGGCTGGGTGAGGGGCGTCCCCACCTGGCTCGGGAGTGCTCCGGGCCGGCGCTGTTCCTGGGGGTCCGCGGTCGCCGCCTGGACCAGCGCCAGGTGCGCGACGTGGTTCACCGAGGTGCATCGGGTCTTGCGCCGCACTCCTTGCGGCACTCGGCAGCCACCCATCTGCTGCAGGGCGGTTCCGACCTGCGTAGCGTCCAGGAGATACTGGGCCACTCGTCGTTGGCCACCACCCAGCGCTACACCCACGTGACCGCTGACAGGTTGCGGTCGTCCTACGCCCAAGCCCACCCACGAGCCTGAGGATCACGATGTCTGCCCAGGCCCCGAGCCCACGCACCCAGCCGACGAGCACGTCGGGCAAGCGGGTGCCCCGTCCGTACCTGGCGGGGTCCGCCGAGGACGCCGCCACCGTCGAGTCCCTGTGGGCGGTGTTCAAGGAGAGCGGGGACCGCGGGGCGCGGGAACGGCTGATCCTGCACTACGCGCCGTTGGTGACGATGGTCGCGGCGAAGGTCGGTGCCGGGCTCCCCAGCAGCGTGGAGCAGGCCGACCTGGTGTCCTACGGCATGTTCGGCCTCATCGACGCGATCGAGAAGTACGACGTCGACCGGCCGGTCAAGTTCGAGACCTACGCCAGCTCCCGTGTCCGCGGGGCCATCATCGACGAGCTCCGGGCGATCGACTGGATCCCCAGGTCCGTGCGGACCAAGGCGCGGGCGGTGGACCGCGCGTACGCCGAGCTCGAGGCGCAGCTGCGTCGGGCGCCCTCCGAGGAGGAGGTCGCGGCGCGGCTCGAGATCGGGGTGACCGAGCTGCGGGCGGTGTTCACCCAGCTGTCGACGGTCAACGTCGCTGCGCTCGACGAGCTGATCGGTGCCGGGTCCGAGCGGGGCGACTCGTTGACCCTCCTGGACACCTTGGAGGACCCGGGGGCGGTGGACCCTGCGGGCTCGGTGGAGGCCGAGGAGACCAAGGTGCTGCTCGCCCGGGCCATCGAGCGGCTGGGTGAGCGCGAGAAGATCGTCCTGGTCCTGTACTACTACGAGGGCATGACCCTCGCCGAGATCGGGCGGGTCCTGGGCGTCACCGAGTCACGCATCTCCCAGATGCACACCGCCGCGATGCTGCGTCTGCGTTCGAGCCTGCAGGAGAGCGAGCGAGGCTGACTCACGGCAGCAGGACCACGGGGGGTACCGGCCCCAGCAGGCTGAGGGGGTCCAGGTAGAGGTCGCCCTCGCGCACGCCCCAGTGCAGGCAGGTGGGTTCGCAGTGGGAGTGGCCGGGGGTGACGTGGGCGACGACCTGCCCGAGCGCCACCCGGTCGCCGACCGAGACGGCGGCGGTCACGGGTTCCAGGCTGGAGCGCAGTCCGTCGTCATGGGTGATCGTCAGTACTCCTCTGTTCACGACGGTCCCCGCGAAGGTCACCGTGCCGCTGCCAGGGGCGCGGACCTCCGCTCCCAGGGTGGTGGACAGGTCCACGCCCCGGTGTCCCGGCGCCCAGGGTGCGGGGGGCGGGTCGAACAGCTCCAGGACCGTCGTCGGCGTGACCGGAAGCGTGTAGACGCCGGTCGGCTCGGGGAGCGGAGGGCCGCCGCCCTGCGCGGCCTGGGTGGGGGAGTGGCCGAGTGCGACCAGCAGCACCAGGACCAGACCTGTCCCCAGGTTCCTGGCACGGGTACGGGTGCCTGGACGTTCCACGGATGGGGGGCGGCTCGGGCGTGCGACGGTGTCCACCCGGCCCATCCTCGTGCGGGACCGCGACCCGGCGCACGGAGGGGTCACCCGGTGGGGACGCAGGTCGGGTAAGATGCTCGCTGCACCCGGTCCGCCGGGTGACATCGCGTGCCATCACCACACCACCGGGAGCAGCTTTCCGGTGGTCCGCGCGCCGGTCGGTCCGGGTCCAGGCCCGGTCCCGGCGCGGCATGGCACCAGGGACGACGGTCACCCCGACCGGAGTCGACAACCGGATCCGTGGGACCCTTCGGGCGCCCACCTGCACAGTGCGCGGCCCCGTGGGCCGCGCGGAAGGACGTGCCATGGCCGTCGTGACCATGCGCCAGCTGCTCGAGAGCGGTGTCCACTTCGGGCACCAGACCCGCCGCTGGAACCCCAAGATGAAGCGCTTCATCTTCACCGAGCGCAACGGCATCTACATCGTCGACCTGCAGCAGTCGCTGTCCTACATCGACAACGCCTACGAGTTCGTCAAGCAGACCGTCGCCCACGGCGGGACGATCCTGTTCGTCGGGACCAAGAAGCAGGCCCAGGAGCCCGTCGCCGAGCAGGCCTCGCGCGTCGGGATGCCCTACGTCAACCAGCGTTGGCTCGGTGGCATGCTCACCAACTTCCAGACCGTCAACAAGCGGCTCCAGCGGCTCAAGGAGCTCGAGGAGATCGACTTCGACGACGTCGCGGGCAGTGCCTTCACCAAGAAGGAGCTGCTCATCATGCGCCGTGAGAAGGACAAGCTCACCAAGACCCTCGGTGGCATCCGCGACATGTCCAAGGTCCCGTCGGCCATCTGGGTCGTCGACACCAACAAGGAGCACCTGGCCGTCGACGAGGCCCGCAAGCTGGGGATCCCGGTCGTGGCGATCCTGGACACCAACTGCGACCCGGACCTGGTCGACTACCAGATCCCCGGCAACGACGACGCGATCCGTGCCGTGACGCTCCTGACCCGCGTGATCGCCGACGCCGCCGCCGAGGGCCTGATCGCCCGTGCCTCTGGTCGGTCCGCCCCCGCCGAGGGTGCTGCCGTGGCGTCCGAGCCACTGGCCGAGTGGGAGCAGGAGCTCCTCGCCGGTGGTGGCTCCGGCTCCGAGGGCGGTGCGGTGCAGACCGAGCCCTCCGCCCCGCAGGGTCCTGAGGACGTCACGGTGCCCCCGGGCTCCTCGCAGGTCGCCACCGACGACCTGCCTGCTGACAACGCCGCCGCCGAGGCGCAGGTCGAGAGCCCTGCCGCCGCGGTGGGTGACGGTGCGGCCGGTGCGGTGCCGACCGGTCAGGACGCGGCTCCGGCTGCTGCCGCCACGGGTGCCTCCGAGCCTGCGGCCGACGACAAGCAGTGAGGCGGGGCGCCGGCGGCGCCTGCTCACGCGGACCTGAACGACCAACAGACAAGGAAGCTCATGGCCAACTACACGGCTGCAGACATCAAGGCGCTCCGGGAGCGGACCGGTGCGGGCATGCTCGACGTCAAGAAGGCCCTGGACGAGGCCGAGGGTGACGCCGAGAAGGCGCTGGAGATCATCCGCGTCAAGGGTCTCAAGGGTGTGAGCAAGAGGGAGGGCCGTTCTGCCTCGGACGGCCTGGTCGCCGCCCACGTGGCCGACGACGCCTCCGGTCAGACCGGTGTGCTGATCGAGCTGAACTCCGAGACGGACTTCGTGGCGAAGAACGCCACGTTCGTCACGCTGGCCGAGCAGGTGCTCGCGGCAGCGGTGGCCCTGGGCACCGACGACGTCGAGGCCGTCCTGGGCTCGCAGGTCGACGGGCGTGAGGTCCGCACGATGATCGACGAGACCGCCGCGACCCTGGGCGAGAAGATCGTCCTGCGCCGGGTCGCGCGCGTGACCGCCGAGAAGGTCAGCGTGTACCTGCACAAGGTCAACAAGGACCTCCCGCCCCAGGTCGGCGTCCTCGTCGGCACCGACGCGGCCGGTGGCGCGGTCGGCAAGGACGTGGCCATGCACGTCGCCGCGTTCTCGCCCACCTACCTCACGCGTGAGGACGTCCCGGCCGAGACGGTCGAGAACGAGCGTCGCATCGCTGAGGAGACCTCGCGCAACGAGGGCAAGCCCGAGGCTGCGCTCCCGAAGATCGTCGAGGGTCGCCTCAACGGGTTCTTCAAGGAGAGCGTCCTGGTCGACCAGGCGTACGCCAAGGAGCCGAAGAAGTCCGTGGGCCAGGTCCTGGCCGACGCGGGCGGCGCGGTGACGGGCTTCGCGCGCTTCCGCGTGGGAGCCTGAGCCGGATCGCCTGACGGCGGCCCCGACCCCAGGGTCGGGGCCGCCGTCGCACACCAGGCCGTACCAGGCGGCTCGACTCGTGGAGCACAGGAGGAGACGTGGGGCAGATGGGCGTCGTCGGCGAAAGTGCCGCGTTGGACGGGGAGGCGTCGCGTCGCGTGCTCCTGAAGCTCTCGGGTGAGACGTTCGGCGGTGGTGGGGTCGGGCTGGCCCCCGACGTCGTGCAGCGGGTCGCTGCCGAGATCGCCGAGGCGGTCCGCCGCGGCGTTCAGGTGGCCGTGGTCGTCGGTGGCGGGAACTTCTTCCGCGGTGCGGAGCTGTCCCAGCGGGGCCTGGACCGTGCTCGTGCCGACTACATGGGCATGCTCGGCACGGTCATGAACTGCCTCGCGCTGCAGGACTTCCTCGAGCAGAACGGCGTGAGCACGCGGGTGCAGACCGCCATCACGATGGGCCAGGTCGCAGAGCCCTACATCCCCCTGCGTGCCATCCGGCACCTCGAGAAGGGTCGGGTGGTGATCTTCGGAGCCGGTGCGGGCATGCCGTACTTCTCCACCGACACGGTCTCGGTCCAGCGCGCGCTGGAGACGCACTGCGACGAGGTGCTCATGGGCAAGAACGGGGTGGACGGTGTCTACACCGCCGACCCCAGGACCGACCCCGGGGCCGAGCGGCTGGACAGCGTGACGTACACCCGTGCCCTCATGGACGGCCTGGAGGTCATGGATGCCACGGCCCTGAGCCTGTGCCGCGACAACGGTGTGGTGATGCGCGTGTTCGGGATGGGATCTGAGGGGAACGTCACCCGTGCCCTGCTGGGTGAGAAGATCGGGACACTGCTCACCGCCTGACGCACCGCTCGACCTGACGGTGACGCACCGCCAGCCCGCCTGACGACATGAAGGAGCACCGGTGATCGACGAGACCCTCCTCGAGGCCGAGGAGAAGATGGACAAGGCTGTCGAGGTCGCCAAGGAGGACTTCGCGACGATCCGGACCGGCCGTGCGAACCCGGCGATGTTCAGCAAGATCACCGTCGACTACTACGGTGCTCCGACTCCGTTGCAGCAGCTGGCCTCGTTCGCGACGCCCGAGGCCCGGACCATCCTCATCTCCCCGTTCGACGTGAGCTCCCTGGGTGACGTCGAGCGCGCCCTGCGCGACTCCGACCTGGGCGTCAACCCGAGCAACGACGGCAAGGTCATCCGGGTCGTGCTTCCCCAGCTGACGGAGGAGCGCCGCAAGGACTACGTCCGTCTCGCCCGGCACAAGGCCGAGGAGGCTCGGGTCGCGATCCGGAACGTCCGTCGCCGCGCCAAGGAGCAGCTCGACCGGCTCGTCAAGGACGGCGAGGCCGGCGAGGACGAGGGGACCCGCGCCGAGAAGGAGCTCGAGGCGGTGACGCGGCGTCACGTCGACCTGATCGACCAGGTGCTGGCCGCCAAGGAGAACGAGCTCCTCGAGGTCTGATGACTGAGCTCGCAGGGATGCCGACGACGGTGTCCGGCTCCGGGCGCACGCCCAGGGCCGGACGCAACCTGCCCCTGGCGATCGCCGTGGGGGTGGGACTCCTCGGCGCCGTGGCAGGGTCGCTGTACTGGCGCAAGGAGCTGTTCGTCGTGTTCGCGGCGGTGGCGTGCGGTGCAGCGCTCTGGGAGCTGTCGCAGGCGTTCGCGCGCCGGCGCATCCAGATCCCGCTGCTGCCCCTGCTGGTGGGGTCCACGGGCATCCTGGTCTCGGCGTACGCCTCGGGCCCCGAGGCCCTGATGGTCGCGTTCATGCTCACCGCGGGCGGTGTCGTGGTGTGGCGGGTGCTGGACGGGAGCGGGCCCTCCGCCCTCCGGGACGCGACCGCTGCGACGTTCGCGGCCGCGTACGTCCCGTTCATGGCCGGCTTCGTCATGCTCATGCTCGCCGAGGCCGACGGGGTACGTCGCGTCGCGCTGTTCGTGCTGCTCGCCGTCGCGAGCGACACCGGGGGGTACGTGGCCGGTGTGCTGGCCGGACGGCACCCGCTCGCCCCGTCGGTCAGCCCGAAGAAGTCCTGGGAGGGGCTGTTCGGGTCGTTCGTGCTCGCGGGTGCGGTCGGCGGCGTGGGCTTCGTCTGGGCGTTCGACGCCTCGGCGGTCGTCGGTGTGGCGCTGGGCATCGGCGCCGTCCTCACCTCGACGCTGGGCGACCTGGCCGAGTCGTTGCTGAAGCGGGATCTGGAGCTCAAGGACATGGGCTCCCTGCTCCCGGGTCACGGGGGAGTCCTGGACCGCCTCGACTCGATGGTGCTCACCGCACCGCTGGTCTACATGGTCCTGCTCGTGGCGCTCCCGGTCGTGGGGGACTGAGCGTGAGAGGCTGTGCGGTGCCATGGTTGAGGTGAGACCTGGGGACGAGCCCGGTCGGGTCGCGCTCCCCCTGACGATGACCGCCCCGCGGCGGGGCAAGCCCCCGCGGCACTTCGCCGACCTCTCGGCCGAGGAGCGTGCCGCCGCGGTCGTGGAGCTGGGCGAGAAGCCGTTCCGCGCCAAGCAGCTCGCGACCCACTACTTCGACCACCACACGGTGGACCCGTCCGAGATGACCGACCTGCCGGCCACGTCGCGGACCAGGCTGGCGGAGGCGCTGTTCCCCGAGCTGCTGCGCCCGGTGCGGACGATGGAGGCCGACGCGGGTGCGACCGTGAAGACGTTGTGGCACCTGCACGACGGCGTGAAGGTCGAGTCGGTCCTGATGCGCTATCCGGGCCGGGCGACGTTGTGCGTGTCCAGCCAGGCCGGGTGCGGCATGGCCTGCCCCTTCTGCGCGACCGGGCAGCTGGGCCTGACCCGCAACCTGTCGACCGGTGAGGTCGTGGAGCAGGTCCGTGCGGCCGCTCGCGCACTGGAGCGGGGCGAGGTGGCCGGTGGCCCGGGTCGCCTGACGAACCTGGTCTTCATGGGGATGGGTGAGCCGCTCGCCAACTACCGGACCGTCATGGCTGCGGTGCGGGCGTTCGTGGCGCCCGTCCCGGAGGGGCTGGGCATCTCGGCGCGGAACGTCACGGTGTCCACCGTGGGTCTGGTGCCGGCCATGGACAAGCTCGCGGGGGAGGGCATCCCGGTGACGTTGGCCCTGTCGCTGCACGCGCCTGATGACGAGCTGCGCAGCGAGCTGGTCCCCGTCAACACGCGGTGGTCGGTGGACGAGGTGCTGGACGCGGCCCGACGCTACTTCGAGGCGACGGGGCGCCGGGTGAGCATCGAGTACGCGCTCATCAAGGACATGAACGACCACGCCTGGCGTGCGGACCTGCTCGGCACCAAGCTCACCGAGCGCGGCCGCGGTTGGGTGCACGTGAATCCCATCCCCCTGAACCCCACCCCCGGGTCGATCTGGACCGCGAGCGAGCGGGACGTCGAGGCGGAGTTCGTGGCGCGTCTGCGGGCTCACGGCATCCCGACGACGGTCCGTGACACCCGGGGCAGCGACATCGACGGCGCGTGCGGCCAGCTCGCCGCTGAGGAGGTCCCATGAGCACCATGTTCCGGAAGGTCGGTCGTCTCGGGTCGGGCTACGACCCGGTTCAGGTCGACGAGTTCTTCGACCGCGCCCGCCGCGTGTACGAGGGCGAGGACGGTGAGCACCTGACCGGCTCGGACGTCCGCAACGCGGCATTCGACCTGGTCCGTGGTGGGTACGCGACGTCGGCGGTCGACGGGGCGATGGACCGCCTCGAGCGGGCGTTCGTGGCGCGACACCGGACCCAGTTCGTCGCCGAGCACGGCCAGCAGGCGTGGATGGACCACCTGGCGGACCAGGCGCGCACGCTCTACGGCCGCCTCACCCGGCCCGACGGCGAGCGGTTCGCCCCACCCCGTCGCGGCGAGCCCGGCTACGACGCCGAGGACGTCGACGAGCTGTGCCACCGCCTGATCGACTACTTCGACCACGGCGAGTCCCTCACCTCCGACGAGGTGCGGCACGCGACGTTCGGTCGTCGTACCGGTAAGTCGGCCTACGGCGAGCCGGCGGTCGACGCGTTCTGCGACCGTGCGGTGGAGGTCCTCCTCGGCGTCGAGTGACCTCGCTGCGGCTCCGGTGGTGGCGAAGCCGGACGCGCGGGTCCTGACGTCCAGCACAATGGGCGCGTGACTCAACGCACCGTCATCGTCCTCGGCTCGACCGGTTCCGTGGGGACCCAGGCCCTGGAGGTGATCGCCCGCCACCCGGACCTGTTCCGGGTCGTGGGGCTGGCCGCCGGTGGTCGTGACCCGCGGGCCCTGGCGGAGCAGGTGGTGGCGACCGGTGCCCAGACCGTCGCGGTCGGCGACCCGTCCGCGGCCATCGCGGTGCTGGAGCAGGTGACCCGGGTGGCGGCCGAGCAGAGGCTGCCGAGCGCCGGGGTCGAGCTGGTCACGGGCCCCGACGCGGCCGCCCAGCTCGCCGGCCGTGGCGCGGACGTCGTGCTCAACGCGGTCACGGGGTCCATCGGTCTGGGGCCGACGTTGGCAGCCCTGCGGGCCGGGAGCACCCTCGCGCTGGCGAACAAGGAGTCGATGGTCGTCGGCGGCACGCTGGTGCGGGACGCGCAGGTGCGGCCCGAGCAGATCGTCCCGGTGGACTCCGAGCACTCGGCCATCGCCCAGTGCCTGCGCTCCGGGCGCAGGCAGGAGGTGCGCCGTCTGGTGCTCACCGCCTCCGGTGGTCCGTTCCGGGGGCGGGCCCGGCACGAGCTGGTGGACGTGACGCCGGCCCAGGCGCTCGCCCACCCGACCTGGTCGATGGGCCCGGTGGTGACCGTGAGCTCGGCGACGCTGATGAACAAGGGTCTGGAGCTGATCGAGGCGCACCACCTGTTCGACGTCCCGGTGCGCGACGTGGCCGTGGTGGTGCACCCGCAGTCGGTGGTGCACTCGATGGTCGAGTTCGTGGACGGGTCGACCGTCGTCCAGGCCTCGCCGCCGGACATGCGCCTGCCGATCGCGCTGGGCCTGGCCTGGCCCGACAGGCTCCCCGGGGCGGTCGCCCCGTGCGACTGGTCCTTGGCGTCCTCCTGGACGTTCGAGCCGTTGGACGACGACGCGTTCCCGGCGGTGGGTCTGGCCCGGTCGTGCGTGGAGGCCTCGCCCTCCCACCCCGCGGTCTACAACGCGGTCAACGAGGAGGGCGTGGCCGCGTTCCTCGACGGCCGCATCGGCTTCCTGGACCTGGTGCCCACCGTGGAGAAGGTCCTGGCCGAGCACGAGCACCCCGCCGGTGACCTCGACCTGGAGAGCCTGCTCGCGGTCGAGGGCTGGGCGCGGCGCCGTGCCCACGAGGTCATGTCCTTGGCCTGACCGGCCTCAGCCGGTCCAGCCGCCCAGGTGGTCGTGCGCCTCCAGGTGCACGAACGTCTCGGTCGTCAGCACGCCGGGCAGGGACCTGATTCCGCCGTTCAGGACGGTCAGCAGGTGCTCGTCGTCGTGGCAGAGCACCTCCACGAGCACGTCGAACGCACCGGCGGTGATCACCACGTGGTCGACCTCGGGGATCGCTGCCAGGGACCGTCCGAGCTCCTGGAGGTCGCCCTCGGCCTTGATGCCGATGCTCGCGTGCCGCTGCAGGCCCAGCCGTCGGGCGTCGGTGACGGCGACGATCCGGACGATCCCCGATTCGACGAGGCGTTGGACGCGCTGCCGCACGGCCGCCTCCGACAGCCCCACGGCCTTGGCGATCGCGGCGTAGGGCTTGCGGCCGTCCAGTCGCAGCTGGTCGATGATGGCCCGGGACACGGCGTCGATGGCGGGCGTCTCGCGGCGGTCGTTGGCGGGCACCTCCTGATCTTCCCCGTCGTGCTGCGGTGCGGCAAGGAGTGCGCCCGGCGGGGGATGATGGTGCTGCGCGCCGTCCGGCGCGGGGTCGACGGAGGTGTCATGGCGTTCACGCTCGCGGTGGTGGTGGTGGTCGTGGGGCTACTGGTCTCGATCGCCCTGCACGAGGTGGGGCACATGGTCCCGGCCAAGCGGTTCGGGGTCCGGGTCAGTCAGTACATGGTCGGGTTCGGGCCCACGCTGTGGTCCCGGACCCGCGGTGAGACCGAGTACGGGCTCAAGGCCATACCTCTGGGGGGCTACGTCCGGCTCGTGGGGATGCTGCCGCCGGCCGACGTCGTGGGCGCCGCGCCCCCGCGGGCCGGACGCATGGCCGAGCTGGTCGCGGACGCGCGCGCGGCGAGCGCCGAGGAGATCCGTCCGGGGGAGGACCACCGGGCGTTCTACCGTCTGAGCACCCCGCGCAAGGTCGTGGTGATGACCGGCGGGCCGCTGATGAACCTGCTGATCGCGGGCGTGCTCCTCGCCGTGGTCGGGGTGGGGATCGGGGTGCCGGTCCCGGGGACGACCGTCGCCTCGATGCCGGCGTGCGTGCCTGCGGCGCAGGGTCGCCCGTGCACCGACGCCGACCCCGCGACCCCCGCGGAGGTAGCGGGTGTCCGGACGGGGGACCGGTTGGTGGCGTACGACGGCGTCCCCACGCCCACCTGGGAGGACTTCCAGCAGGCGGTCGCCGGGGCGGGGACGGCGGTGGTGCCGCTGACCGTGGAGCGTGCGGGTGAGGAGCTGACGCTGCAGGTGGAGCCCGCGCTGCGGGGGCGGGTGGTGCTCGGAGCTGACGGGGCCCCGGTGCCGGGCGCCGACGGTGAGCCTGCGACCGAGACGGTCCCGTTCGTCGGGGTCACGCCCGGGTACGAGCGCGAGCGTCAGTCGGTGGGGACGGTGGCGGCCCAGCTGGGTGACGTGACGTGGCAGACCGCCCGGGTCGTGGCGACCCTGCCGGTGCACGTCGTCGAGGTCGGGAGGGCCGCGTTCGGCGGCGCCGAGCGTACGGACGGCATCCTGGGGCCGGTGGGGATCGGCCGGGTCGCCGGCGAGATCGCCACGACCGATGCCCCGGGCGTCACCGTGAGCGACCGTGTCGCGACCATGCTCACCCTGCTGGCGGTGCTGAACGTGGCGCTGTTCGTCTTCAACATGATCCCCCTGCTGCCCCTGGACGGCGGGCACGTGGCCGGCGCCCTGTGGGAGGGGGCGCGGCGGCAGGTGGCCCGCCTGCGGGGACGTCCGCGCCCTGCGCCGACGGACGTGGCCCGCATGATGCCCGTGGCCTACGGGGTGTTCATCGCGCTCATCGGCCTGGGGGTGCTGCTCCTGTACGCCGACATCGTGCGTCCCATCACGTTGTGAGGCGCTCCTGGGCGATACTGGTGCGGTGAGCACCCCCATCAGTCTCGGAATGCCCCAGGCCCCCGCCCCGGTGCTGGCGCCTCGGCGCAGGACCAGGAAGATCTCCGTCGGCTCCCTCGAGGTGGGCGGCGACGCCCCGGTCTCGGTCCAGTCGATGACCACCACGCGGACCAGCGACGTCAACGCGACGTTGCAGCAGATCGCGGAGCTGACCGCCTCGGGCTGCGACATCGTCCGGGTGGCGTGCCCCACGGAGGACGACGCCGCGGCGCTGCCCGCGATCGCGCGCAAGTCCCAGATCCCCGTCATCGCCGACATCCACTTCCAGCCGAAGTACGTGTTCGCGGCGATCGACGCCGGGTGCGCGGCGGTGCGGGTGAACCCGGGCAACATCCGCAAGTTCGACGACCAGGTCGGTGCGATCGCCCGGGCCGCGAAGGACGCCGGGGTGTCCATCCGCATCGGCGTGAACGCGGGCTCCCTGGACAAGCGCCTGCTGGAGAAGTACGGCAAGGCCACGCCCGAGGCGCTGGTGGAGTCCGCGGTGTGGGAGGCCTCGCTGTTCGAGGAGCACGACTTCCACGAGTTCAAGATCTCGGTCAAGCACAACGACCCGGTCGTGATGGTCCGCGCCTACGAGCAGCTGTCCGAGCGTGGGGACTGGCCCCTGCACCTGGGGGTCACCGAGGCGGGGCCGGCGTTCCAGGGCACGATCAAGTCGGCGACGGCCTTCGGTGCGCTGCTCAGCAAGGGGATCGGGGACACGATCCGGGTCTCGCTCTCGGCCCCTCCGGTGGAGGAGGTCAAGGTCGGGATCCAGATCCTGCAGTCGCTGAACCTCCGTCCCCGCAAGCTGGAGATCGTCTCGTGCCCGTCGTGCGGTCGCGCGCAGGTCGACGTGTACAGCCTCGCGGAGAGGGTCACGGCCGGTCTGGAGGGCATGGAGGTGCCCCTGCGCGTCGCGGTCATGGGCTGCGTGGTGAACGGGCCGGGGGAGGCTCGCGAGGCCGATCTCGGTGTCGCGTCGGGCAACGGCAAGGGCCAGATCTTCGTCAAGGGCGAGGTCGTGAAGACCGTCCCGGAGTCCCAGATCGTCGAGACGTTGATCGAGGAGGCGATGCGGATCGCCGAGACGATGGAGCCCGCGGAGGGTGAGGGGCCGCAGGTGTCGGTCGGGTGAGGTGACTCGACCCGCGCAGGTGCACCTGGTGGGGCAGAATCGGGTCATGGGACGTTGGGGCACGCGCACCGGCCCTGAGGTGCCGGTCGTGACGGACGTCGGTCTGGACGAGGCGGGCGATCTGTGCCGCCGCGACCCGGTCGGTTCCGTGCTCGTCGCGGCCCGGCTCGAGGCCCTCGCCGCGGGCGGCGCGGACCGGGGTGGGGGGTCCCTGTGGGGCGTGCGTCGGGACGGTCGCCTCGAGGCGGCGTGCTGGGCGGGGGCGAACCTGGTGCCTCTGGCAGCCCCCGGGGACGAGGAGTCCCTGGTGGCGTTCGCGTCGGCCGCCAGGGCTCAGGGTCGCCGCTGCTCGTCGATCGTGGGTCCGGCCCACGCGGTCCTGGGGATGTGGGCCCGGTTGCGGCCGTCCTGGGGTGAGCCTCGGGAGGTGCGGCCCGACCAGCCGTCGCTGGTGATGGAGCACCTGTCGGCGGTGCCCGCCGATCCTCGCGTGCGCCGTTCTCGGCCCGAGGAGCTGCCCCTGCTCCTGCCGGCGTGCGTCGACATGTTCGTCGAGGAGGTCGGGTACTCCCCGCTGGTCGGCGCCCCGGGGGCCTACGAGGGCAGGGTGCGGGCGTTGGTGGAGGCCGGCAGGTCGTTCGTGCGCGTGGACGATCGGGCGCGGGGCCCGCAGGTCGTCTACAAGGCCGAGCTCGGCGCGGTGAGCCGCGACGTCGTGCAGGTGCAGGGGGTGTGGGTCGCCCCGGACCGGCGCGGTCAGGGGCTCGCGGCCCCGGCGATGGCCGCCACGGTCCGGCACGCGCTGGCCGTGGCCCCGTGCGTCTCGCTGTACGTGAACCGGTTCAACGACCGCGCGCTGGCGGTGTACGAGCGGGTGGGCTTCACCCAGGTCGGCACCTTCGCGACGGTGCTCTTCTGACCGGTCCGGCCGCTCATCTGAGCAGTCGCGACATGCGGCGGTCCGCCAGCGCCCGGCCGCCGGTCTGGCAGGTGTGGCAGTACTGCAGGCTCGAGTCGGCGAACGACACCTCCCGGACGGTGTCCCCGCAGACGGGGCACGGCTCGCCGGTCCGGCCGTGGACGCGCATGGCCCGGAGCTTGGCGTCCTTGAGCTGTGCGGCCGGGCGGCCCGCTGCCTCGTCGACGGCGGCCCGGAGCACGTCGTGCAGGGCCGTGTGCAGCCGCTGGACGCCCTGGTGGTCCAGGCTCCCGGCACGGGTGAAGGGGCTCATCCGTGCCGCGTGGAGGATCTCGTCGGAGTAGGCGTTGCCGATGCCCGCGACCCGGCGCTGGTCCCTCAGCAGGCCCTTGAGCTGCTGGTTGCGGTCGGACAGGAGCTCGGCGAGCCGGTCGACGGTGAACGCCGGGTCCAGCGGGTCCGGCCCCAGGGTCGCGACCTGCTCCACGTCCCGGGGCTCGTGGGTCACGTGCACGGCCAGTCGTCGGCGGGTCCCAGGTGCGCATCGCGTTCACCGACAGGACGGTGACCTGCCGTACGACGCGCCCGCGCACGTGGGCGTCCAGGAACTCGCTCAGGGCGTGGACCTCGGGGAGCTCGGGCACCGTCCCATGGTCGCCGACCTTCGCGGGCGGCGGTAGCGGGGCCACTAGGCTGACGCCCATGCTGCTGCGGATGTCGTCCCTGTTCGTCCGGACGCTGCGGGAGGACCCCGCCGACGCCGAGGTCCCGAGCCACCGCCTGCTGGTGCGTGCGGGGTACATCAGGCGCGCCGCGCCGGGGGTGTACACGTGGTTGCCCCTGGGGCTGCGGGTGCTGGGCAAGGTCGAGCAGGTCGTGCGCCAGGAGATGGCTGCCGCGGGCGCCCAGGAGGTGCACTTCCCGGCGCTGCTGCCGCGCGAGCCGTACGAGGCCACGGGCCGCTGGGACGACTACGGGCCGAACCTGTTCCGGCTCAAGGACCGTCGGGAGGCCGACTACCTGCTGGCACCCACGCACGAGGAGATGTTCACCCTCCTGGTCAAGGACCTGTACTCCTCCTACAAGGATCTGCCGGTCACGCTGTACCAGATCCAGACGAAGTACCGGGACGAGGCGCGACCCCGGGCCGGGCTCCTGCGCGGCCGGGAGTTCGTGATGAAGGACGCCTACTCCTTCGACCTGGACGACGAGGGCCTGCAGGCGTCGTACGCCCGCCAGCGGGAGGCCTACCAGCGGATCTTCTCGCGGTTGGGTCTGGAGTTCGTGATCGTGTCGGCGACGTCGGGTGCCATGGGCGGGTCGCACTCCGAGGAGTTCCTCATGCCCACCCCGATCGGGGAGGACACGTTCGTGAGGTCGGCCGGGGGGTACGCCGCGAACGTCGAGGCCGTCACGACCCCCGCACCGGACGCCGTGCCCTTCGACGGGTTGCCCGAGGCGCACGTGGAGCGCACGCCGGGCACGCCCACGATCCAGACTCTGGTGGACCACGCCAACGCCCACGTCCCCCGGCCGGACCGGCCCTGGCAGGCGTCCGACACGCTCAAGAACGTGGTGGTCGCCCTGGTGCAGCCCGACGGTGGACGTGAGCTGGTCGTGGTGGGTGTGCCGGGGGACCGTGAGGTCGACATGACCCGGTTGGCGGCCGCGATGAGCCCGGCCGAGGTCCAGGCGGCGACCGAGGCCGACCTCGCCGCCCGCCCGGAGCTGGTCAAGGGGTACATCGGCCCGGGGGTCGTGGGGCAGGCGAACACCGGCCGCCAGGACGCGTTGCGGTACCTGCTGGACCCGCGCGTCGTGCCCGGGACCCGGTGGGTCACGGGGGCGAACGTCGAGGGCGAGCACGTGTTCGACCTGGTGGCCGGCCGCGACTTCGTCGGCGACGGGGTGGTCGAGGCCGCGGAGGTCCGTGCGGGCGACCCCGCGCCGGACGGCTCGGGTCCGCTCGAGCTCGCCCGCGGCATCGAGATCGGCCACATCTTCGCCCTGGGGCGTACGTACGCCGAGGCTCTGGGTCTGTCGGTGCTGGACGTCAACGGCAAGGCGCGGACCGTGACGATGGGTTCGTACGGCATCGGTGTCTCGCGTGCGGTCGCCGCCCTGGCCGAGTCCAACCATGACGAGGCAGGCCTGGCGTGGCCCGCGACGGTCGCCCCGGTGCACGTGCACGTGGTCGCGACCGGCAAGGACCCTGAGGTGTTCGCCGCGGCGGAGGAGCTCGCCGGGGGCCTGGACGGCCGTGGTGTGGAGGTCCTGCTGGACGACCGGCCCAAGGTGTCGCCGGGGGTGAAGTTCGCCGACGCCGAGCTGCTGGGTGCCCCCGTCCTGGTGGTCGTGGGTCGAGGACTGGCGTCGGGGGTGGTCGAGGTCAGGTTCCGGCGCCCCGGGGACGCGGCGCGCCTGGGTGTGGAGCCGCGCCGCGAGGTGGAGGTCGCCGGTGCCGTCGAGCAGGTCGCCTCGGCCGTGGCCGAGCTCCTCGGCTCCTGACGTGCGCCCGGCGGGCTCAGGTGTCCGTGGTGGTGATGCCGGGAAGCGCGGGTACCTGGGCGAGGACCTCGGTCAGCGTCCGTGAGGTCTCCAGGAGGCCCTCGAGGACCGGCGCCCGCTCCCCGGGATCGGCCCGTGCGACCAGCGTCGCGTAGGCGCGGGTGAGCGCAGCCTCGACCTCGGCGAGTGCCGTCGTCAGGTCCTCGTCCTGCTCGGGTCGGACGATCTCCTCGGGCAGCGAGTAGAGGTTGCGTCGTGGGTCGGCCTGGGTCTTGGCGACCCCGCCGAGACGGGCCCAGTGGTCGGCCCGGGTGCGGTGCTCGGCGGCCCTGGCGGCCGCCGCGGTGCGTGGGTCACCGCCGGCCCGGGCGGCGACGACCTCCCAGGCGTACCCCGCCGCGTCCTCCGACAGCACCAGGGACCGCAGGTCCGCGGCCGAGACCCCCGGGGGTGGTCGGTCGGAGCCGTCATCCTCACCGGCATCGGTGCCGGCGTCCTGCCGTCCGGGGCGCGGAGGCGCCGGTGAGGTGTCCTGGTCGGGGCCCATGGCCCTGGTCATCGACTCCAGGTGGAGGGCTCTGCTCACGGCGACCGAGGCGACCAGACGGGCCAGTGGGCCGTCGGGGACGGCGTCGGCGTCGTCCAGTGCGGTCTGTGCCGCGCGGGCCAGGAGCGTCTGGAGGTCCTGTGGCGGGCGCGGTACCGCGGGTGGCGTCGTGGTGCTGTCCTCGGGCTCGTCGGCCCCGTCGACGTCGTAGGGTTCGGTCCCTGGGTCGTAGATGCCTCCGAGCGCCTCCAGGTGCAGGCGCGAGGCGGACGCGGCCGCGCGTGCGGCGTCGGCCAGGGCGGTGTCGTCACCGGTGTCGACGTGCTCGGCCAGGACGGCGAGGGCCAGCGCGTCCGCCGTGGTCCGCTGGCGCACGACCTCGGCGTCGTCGGGCACCAAGGGCGCCGGTGGAGGAGTCTCGAGCCGTACCCCGCAGCCGGCCAGCACCAGGGCCGTCGCGAGCGCGACCACGGTCAGGACACCTCGTCGGCGCGGGGTACCGGTGCGCTGCCGGCCTGGGGACGTGGAGGGGGGCACAGGCCGTGATCCTGCCACGACCGGGCCCCGGGATGTCGTTAGGGTGGGGACGGACAAGTCCAGAGGGTCGTCTCCACGTCGGGTGGCCCGCCACGACGCACAGGAGGAAGACATGGTCACGGCCGCGGCCGGGGGAGCAGCCCCACGGGTTCGGGAGGTCGTCGCCCCGGTGGTGGACGCCGCCGGGCTGCACCTGGAGGACGTCACCGTCTCGGCCGCAGGACGCCGGTCGGTGGTGCGGGTCGTGGTGGACCTGACCGAGGACGCCGTCGGGAGCCTGGACCTGGACGCGCTGGGAGAGGTCTCCCGGGAGGTGTCGGCCGTCCTGGACGCCCGTGACCCGGTGCGTGGGGCCTACGTGCTGGAGGTCTCGACCCCGGGCACCGACCGGCCGCTGACCGAGCCGCGGCACTTCCGCCGGGCCCGTACCCGCCTCGTCCGGCTGGTCATGGTCGACGGCTCGGACCTCCTGGGCCGGCTCGTGGACGCCAGTGCCGAGGCGGTCGAGCTGGAGCTGTCCGACGGCCGCGTGACGAGGGTCCCGATGGTCGGGGTGCGTCGCGGTCACGTCGAGGTCGAGCTGACGCGTGTCGGCGATGAGGAGGAGCAGGCCTGATGGACATCGACATGACGGCCCTGAGACTGGTCGAGAACGAGCGCGGCATCAGCCTGGACGTCCTGGTCTCGGCGATCGAGCAGGCGTTGCTGTCGGCATACCACCGCACGCCCGGTGCCCACCAGGACGCCAGGGTTGAGGTGGACCGACGCAGCGGGCACGTCACGGTGTGGGCGCGCGAGCCGGCCGAACCCGGAACGGAGCCGGGCCCGGAGTTCGAGCACACCCCGGAGGGCTTCGGCCGGGTCGCGACCTCCACGGCCCGCCAGGTGATCGTGCAGCGCCTGCGTGACGCCGAGGACGAGCAGGTCCTCGGTGCGTTCCGGGGCATGGAGGGCGAGGTCCTCGCCGGGGTGATCCAGCAGGGCCGTGACCCCCGCACGGTGCTGGTGGCGGTCCGTGGTACGGAGGCGGTGCTCCCGGCGCACGAGCAGGTCCCCACCGAGAGGTACGTCCACGGCGAGCGGCTGCGTGCGTACGTGCTGGACGTGGCCAGGGGGATGAAGGGCCCGTCGATCACCCTGTCCCGGACGCACCCGGGTCTGGTGCGCAAGCTGTTCGCGCTGGAGGTCCCGGAGATCGCTGACGGCTCGGTGGAGATCACCGCGGTGGCCCGGGAGGCGGGCCACCGGACCAAGATCGCCGTCCGGACCTCGGTGGCGGGTCTCAACGCCAAGGGCGCGTGCATCGGCCCCATGGGGGCGCGGGTGCGGGCGGTCATGACCGAGCTCCGCGGCGAGAAGATCGACATCGTCGACCACAGCGACGACCCGGCGCAGATGGTCGCGAACGCCCTCTCGCCCGCACGGGTCTCGTCGGTGACGGTCGTGGACGTGGACGCCCGGTCGGCCCGGGTCGTGGTGCCGGACTACCAGCTGTCGTTGGCGATCGGCAAGGAGGGCCAGAACGCCCGCCTGGCAGCCAAGCTGACCGGGTGGCGCATCGACATCCGGCCTGACACCGCCGACGTCGCGGACGGTTCCACGCCCGGCGGTGCGACCGGTGACGGGGCCGCCCACGGTGCTCCTGAGGCCGAGGTGGGTCCCACTTCGTGACCGGGGGCGCTAGACTCTCCGGGGCTGGCCCGCGGGATCGGCCCCCTCGACGTGCGTCGGTCGCGGCTTCGCCCCTGGTGGCGGGGTCGACAGGCCCGGTGCGCACGTGCGTGGGGTGTCGGGGTCGTGGACAGCGGTCCGTGCTGACACGGGTCGTCCGGGTGGACGACGACGGGGTTCCCCGTGCGGTCGTCGACCCGGGTCGTCGCCTTCCCGGTCGTGGTGCCTGGCTGCATCACGACCTGCAGTGCCTCGAGCTCGCCGAACGGCGTCGAGCCCTGCCGCGCGCCCTGCGCGTCGGCGGTCTGGACACCTCGCCGGTGCGTGCGGTCCTCGAGGGTGGTGGTGGCCATCAGGCCGCGGCCACGTCCGTCGTCATCGAGAAGGAAAGCGGGTTGGAAGCCGATGGGCACCCGATGAGTACCCAGCGATGAGTCCCGAGCACTAACGACGGTCCGACCCTGTCCCGGGCGGGCCGAGACAGGAGAGTTGTGGCAAAGGTCCGCGTCTACGAGCTCGCGAAGGAGCTCGGAGTCTCGAGCAAGGCCCTCATGGCCAAGCTGAACGAGTTGGGCGAGTTCGTCCGGTCGGCATCGTCGACCATCGAGCCGCCGGTCGTGCGCAAGCTGCGCGACGCCTACCCCGGCGGGGGCGGTGCCGACGCAGGTGCGCCGGCCAAGCCCGCGCGCCCGGC
>NZ_AXCZ01000239.1 GCF_000767165.1 Cellulomonas bogoriensis 69B4 = DSM 16987 | reverse complement strand
TGACTACACCGAGGAGTCGGGGGCCGATCTGACGCGGAGGCTGCTCATGTCGACGCTGCCACCGACCGCGATCCTCTACGACAACGACCTGATGGCGCTCGCAGGTCTGCGTACGGCGCAGGACATGGGCGTGGACGTCCCCGGCCGGGTGAGCCTGGTGGCGTGGGACGACTCTGCGGCGTGCCGGTTGGCCAACCCGCCGCTGACGGTGATGGGTGTGGACGTCCACCGGTTCGGGCGAGACGTGGGTCAGGCGGTGATCGACCGGCTGGACGGTCGCCCGATCGCCGACCAGTGGTCGCCGGTGGCGCGGTGGGTCGAACGCGGCACGACGGCCCGAGCCCCGGCGACGGGGTGAGACCGGGCGCCTGAACTTACCAGCCCATGGCGACGGCTTTTGCCGTGCTTTTACCTACCGTGACTTTGGTCCCTACTCCTTGACGGGTTGGGGGGCGAGTCTTGGACGATCACAAGACCCGTTCTGGAGGTGGAACCGCCATGGCTCCTTCTGACGTCTCCCTTCTCGAGGCGCGCGCCACCGGTGTGGTCGGCGCCGGTCCCTCGGTCGACGAGCACGACGACTGGGTCGACTCCGGTGTCCCAGGGGTCCTGGCCCGCTGTCGCCGGCGGGTCGCCCGCGAGATCGACACGGGGGTGCCCGGCACGGCCTGCGCATGACCCCACCCCGCGTCGGCGCCTGTGCGCGAGCGCGGGAATAGCGGAGGGGGGCTCGCGGTTCTCGTCCTCGACTGGTTGAATGTTGTACCAACCTCGAGGCGGGAGAGCCATCATGATGCAGTTCGGAGTCTTCAGCGTCGGCGACGTGACCCGCGACCCGACCACCGGCACGATGCCCACCGAGCACGAGCGCATCGAGGCGATGGTGGCGATCGCGCGCAAGGCCGAGGAGGTCGGCCTCGACGTCTTCGCCAGCGGTGAGCACCACAACCCCCCGTTCGTGCCGTCCTCGCCCACCACGCTCCTGGGCTACGTCGCCGCCCGCACCGAGCGGATCGTGCTGTCCACCGCGACCACGCTGATCACCACCAACGACCCGGTGAAGATCGCCGAGGACTACGCGATGCTGCAGCACCTTGCCCAGGGCCGGGTGGACCTGATCATGGGCCGCGGCAACACCGGGCCCGTCTACCCGTGGTTCGGCCAGGACATCCGCAACGGGATGCAGCTCGCCGTCGAGAACTACGCCCTGCTGCACCGCCTGTGGCGGGAGGACGTCGTGGACTGGGAGGGGCGCTTCCGCACCCCGCTGCAGTCCTTCACCTCGACGCCGCGCCCGCTGGACGGCGTGCCGCCCTTCGTCTGGCACGGCTCGATCCGGTCCCCGCAGATCGCCGAGCAGGCGGCGTACTACGGCGACGGGTACTTCCACAACAACATCTTCTGGCCCGTCCACCACACCAAGCAGATGGTCGAGCTCTACCGCAACCGGTTCGAGCACCACGGCCACGGCCGTGCCGACCAGGCGATCGTCGGGCTCGGGGGGCAGGTGTTCATGCGGCCGCGCAGCCAGGACGCCGTCCGTGAGTTCCGCCCGTACTTCGACAACGCCCCCGTCTACGGCCACGGGCCCTCGCTGGAGGACTTCACCGCCCAGACGCCCCTGACGGTCGGCAGCCCCCAGCAGGTCATCGACCGGTACGCCGAGATGCGCGACCACGTGGGCGACTACCAGCGACAGCTCTTCCTCATCGACCACGCCGGCCTGCCGCTGTCGACGGTCCTGGAGCAGATCGAGATCCTGGGCGGCGAGGTCGTGCCGGTGCTGCGCAAGGAGCTCGCCGACGGTCGTCCGGCCCACGTCCCCGACGCGCCCACGCACGCCGCACGGGTCGAGGCGGCGGGCGGGCCGCAGGACGTGACCGTGTACGCCGACGTCGACGGCAGCCTGCTGGGCCGCGCCGACGGCACCCTGCACCGCCAGGTCGAGCAGCCCGTCGGTGCCCGGTGAGCACCACGCTGCGGCACCCCGGGGGTGAGGGGGACCGGGAGGGTGCCGTACGGGTCGCGGTCGTCTCCGCCGGCCTGCGGCAGCCCTCGAGCACCCAGCTGCTGGCCGACCGGCTCGCCGAGGGCACCCGGGACGCCCTCGGCGACCGGGACCTGCAGGTGCACGTCACCCAGGTCGGCCTGCGGACCCACGCCCAGGACCTCACCAACATGCTCCTGACCGGGTTCGCCCCGCCGGACCTGCAGACGGCGATCGACCACGTGGTGGACGCCGACGCGCTGATCGCGGTCTCGCCGATCTTCAGCGGCTCCTACAACGGTCTGTTCAAGTCGTTCTTCGACGTCCTGGACGAGGACGTGCTGGCCGGCGTGCCCGTCCTGCTCGCTGCGACCGCCGGGACCGCCAGGCACTCCCTGGCCATCGACCACGCGATGCGACCGCTGTTCGCCTACCTCAACGCCCTGGCGCTGCCCACCGGGGTGTTCGCGGCGACCGACGACTTCGGGAGCAGCAGCGGCGTCCGTGAGGACGACGTCGTCGCCCCCCTCGCCGACCGCGTACGACGGGCCACCCAGGAGCTCGCCGAGGTCGTCGCGTCCCGTCCGCGCCGCGCCGCCCACGACCCGATGGCCCTGACGGCGTCGTTCGAGGAGATGCTCCGCGGCAGGTCCTGAGCGTGCAACGACCGCCCCGGTCGCGGGGGCGGGCCCGCGCGGGCGTCCGGCAGGATGGTCCGGTGGTGACCGCCCTGGGGATCGATGTCGGCTCGACCAGCACCAAGGCCGTCCTGGCCTGCGTGGAGGGGGTCGAGGTCGGTGAGCTGGCCGTCGCGTCGCGGCCCACACCCGACCAGGTGACCGAGCTGCTGGCCACCGTGGTGGCCGTGGTGGCCGAGGTGCTCGGCCGTGGTGCCGTCCCGGACGTGGTCGGTGTCGCGTCCATGGCAGAGACCGGTGCCGCGCTCGACGCCGACGCCCGGCCGCTGACCCCCTTGCTGCGCTGGGACGGGCACCGTGCAGGCGCCCAGGCCGAGGGCCTCGCGCGCACCCTGGGGCGGGAGGAGCTGTTCGCCCGCACGGGGGTGCGGCCCGCGGCGAAGGTCCCGCTGGCGACCCTGGCGTGGCTC
>NZ_AXCZ01000121.1 GCF_000767165.1 Cellulomonas bogoriensis 69B4 = DSM 16987 | reverse complement strand
GGCCACCTGATCCCCCGCGCAGAGGACCTCACCCACGCCCTCAGCACCGCCGACCTGACCATCCTGGTCCAGAACCACACCAGCTACGACACCACCACCCTCACCACCCACGCCACCCGCCTCTTCGACACCCGCGGCACCACCACACCCGGCACCGCACACCGACTGTGACCGGACCGTTCCTGCACGTCGTCGGCGCGCGCCCGAACTTCCCCAAGGCGGCGCCCGTGCTGCACGCGCTCCGTGACCGGGGCCAGGACCAGCTGCTGGTCCACACCGGCCAGCACTACGACGACGCGATGTCGCGGGTGTTCCTCGACGAGCTCGGCATCCCCCACCCCGACCGCAACCTCGCGGTCGGGTCGGGCACCCACGCCGTCCAGACCGCCGCGACCATGGTGCGTCTGGAAGAGGTGTTCACCGAGACCCGCCCCCGCACCGTCGTCGTGTACGGGGACGTGAACTCCACCGTGGCCGCCGCACTGGTCGCAGCGAAGCTGCACATCCCCGTGGCGCACGTCGAGGCCGGGCTGCGCAGCTTCGACCGCACCATGCCCGAGGAGATCAACCGCCTGGTCACCGACCAGCTCTCGGACGTGCTGCTCGCCACCAGCGCCGACGCGATCGACCACCTCACCCACGAGGGTGTACCCGAAGAACGCACCCACCTGGTCGGCAACCCCATGATCGACACGCTGCTGGCGAACCTGGACCGCGCCGACAACGACGCGGCCCGCGCCACCCACGGGCTCACCGGCGACTACGCCGTGGCGACCATGCACCGGCCGGCGAACGTCGACACCCCCGACCGTGCCCAGGCCGTGGTCGCCACCCTCCACGGAATCGCCGACCAGGTGGACGTCGTCCTGCCCCTGCACCCCCGGGCACGTCCCACCCTCACCGCCGCCGGCGTCACCGACCACCCCCGCGTGCACGTCATCGAACCTCGCCCCTACCTGGAGTTCATCGGCCTGGTGCGCGGTGCGCGGTTGGTCGTCACCGACTCCGGTGGCATCCAGGAAGAGACCACCGTCCTGGGCGTGCCCTGCCTGACGCTGCGCCCCAACACCGAACGCCCCGTCACGATCACCCACGGCACCAACCGGCTCGTGACGTTCGACGACGTCCTCGACCACGCGCAGGACGTCCTGGCGGTGCCCCGGGCCCAGACCTGGCCCGTCCCACCCCTGTGGGACGGCAAGGCCGGGCAGCGGATCGCCGACGTGCTCGTCGGCACCTGAACGGTGTGGACGGTCAGGGCCCGTCGTCCAGGACGCTGACCACCACCCCCACCAGGTCCGGGTCTGCCAAGGCACGGAAGTGCCCCGGAGTCCGCAGCACCACGTTCCGGGCCCCGGGCAGGTGGCTGCCCTGCGGGACGTGCGGGTCGAAGCAGCTGTAGGCCGAGACCACCCTGGCGTTGGGGGCCACGTCCCGGGCCAACGACATCACCGTCGGGTCGTCCGGGCGGAACGCCCGGAGCGCGTCCACCGGGAACCACCGGGCGTACACCGACCCCCCGAACGGGGTGTTCACCGCCACCATCGCCCGGACCCTGCCCTCGTCCCGGCCCATCAGGTGCTTGCCGATGAGCCCGCCCTTGCTGTGCGCCAGCAGGACCACGTCGCGCAGGTCACGGTCGCGCAGCAGACCCAGCACCGCGTCCGCGGCGGCGGGCACGGGCGCAGAGTTCCACGCGAGCTCGGGCAGCAGGTGCACCGCGTGCCCGCGCACGCGCAGACGCTCGGCGACCGGCAGCAGGAACCGCCACGGCTCGTACACACCGGGCAGCAGCACGACGTCCGGGGCCCGCGCCCCCTCACCGCGCAGGTAGTGGGCCGGGTCCGCGCCCCGTCGCAGCGCACGCACCTGCCACCCCAGCACGAACAGGTAGTCGAGCACCCACCACCAGCCCATCAGCACCCACCGGCGGGCGGCGCCGGCGACGTCCCGCGCCCTCACCACAGCTCCCGGCACACCGCAGCCACGACCTCGGGCCGGCGGAACATCGCGATGTGCCCCTCCCCCGGCACCTCCACCGTGGTCGCCGACGGCTGCACCTCGACCAGTGCGTCCAGGTACCGCCGTGGGGTGACCGGGTCCCGCGAGCCGCGCACCAGCACCACCGGCACCCGCACGTGCGGCAGGTGCTCCTCCAGGGGGTAGGCGAGGAGCTCGGGCAACGTCCGCAGGTACCAGCGCGGACCGCACCGCAACCAGTCCCTGACCATCAGCAGGTTCGCCCCGAACGACTCGTACCGCGTGTCCCGCAGCAGCCGCCACCCCTGCCTCACCGCCGACCGGGCGCCAGGCTCGGCGACCGGCCCCACGAGCACCGCCCCCGCGACCAGGCCCGGGTGACGCGACGCGAGCTCGGTGACCACCTGCGCCCCCATCGAGTGGCCCACCAGCACCGGTCGCTGCTCGCCACCGAGGAGCTGCTCGAGGAGGCCGGCCAGGACGTCCGCGTGCTCAGGCACCGTCAACGGCTCGGCCCGACGCGGGCTGGCCCCGAACCCCGGCAGGTCCGGCGCCACCACCGTCGCCCCAGCCCTGGCGAGGCTGACCCCCAGAGGCGTGAAGTAGCGCCGTGACACCCCGATGCCGTGCACGAGGACCGCTGCCGCGGGCCCGCCCTCCCAGACCGCCGTCACCACGTCCCGGTCCCGGACGGTGACGGCACGGACCTGCGGGCGCATCACCGCAAACTACGGCCGCGACGGCTCCTCGGCACCCTGACGCTGCGCAGGCACGGCAGCCGACCCCTCCCACCCCTCCAGGAGCACCCCGGGGACCCGTGCATGGATCTGCTCGATCAGCCCGGGGATCTGGGCCGCCGGCACCGGGCGCCCCAGGCCGAATCCCTGCGCAGCGAAGCAGCTCAGCTCGGCCAGCGCCAGCAGCGTCGAGTCCTCCTCCACGCCCTCGGCCACCACCGCCAGGCCCAGGTGCCGGGCCAGCTCGACCGTCGACCGGATGATCGCGGCGCTCGACGGGTCGTGGACCACGCCCGCCACGAACGAACGGTCGATCTTCAGACGTCGCAGCGGCAACCTCTGCAGGTACGCCAACGAGCTGTACCCCGTCCCGTAGTCGTCGACCGACAGCGTCACCCCCAGGCGGTCCAGAGCTCCCAGCACCTCGATCGACCGCTTCGGGTCGACCATGGCCATCGTCTCGGTGACCTCGAGCTCCAGGGCGGTGGCCGGCACCGCGTGCCGGTCCAGGGCGGCCGCCACGTCACCGACGAACGCCGGGTCCAGCAGGTTGCGGACCGACAGGTTCACCGCCACCGTCAGCTGCAGCCCCTGCGACCGCCACACCGCGCACTGGCGCAGAGCCGTGTCCAGCACGTACGCCGTCAACGGGCGGATCATCCCCGTCCGTTCAGCCGCTGGGACGAACGCCCCCGGCGGGACGAGCCCGTGCACCGGGTGCTGCCACCGGACCAACGCCTCGACCCCGATGACACGTCCCGTGACGAGCTCGACCTGGGGCTGGTAGTGCAGCACGATGTTGCGGGCCTTCAACGCGGCACGAAGGTCGCCCATCAGCTGCGACGTGGGCGCCAGGCCCGTCTCCATGCGCGCCGCGTACCGCGCCGTGCGCTCCGACCGGTCCCGCGCCGCGCCCAGGGCCACGTCGGCACGCGCGAGAAGCGTCTTCGCGCTGGACGCGTCAGACGGCGCCAGCGCCAACCCCAGGGCCACGTCGACCGTCACCGTCATCGTCGACACCACGCACGGCTCGGTGAACGCCTCCTGGATGCGCACCGCGTGATCCGCCGCAGCGGCCCCCGACCCCACGTCCGGGAGCAGGACCGCGAACGCCGCACCGCCCATGCGGGCCACGTGGCCGGAGTCGCCGACCGTCACCGCCAGGCGCTGCGCCGCGTGACGCAGGATCTCATCACCCGTCCGCGCGCCCAACGTCTCGTTGATCTCGCTGAACCGCTCGATCGACACCAGGAGCAGAGCCGCGGACCGAGGACGCAGACGGTCCAGCAGCTCCGACATGCGTGCGGTCAGACGCCGCGCGTTCTCCAGGCCCGTCACGTAATCGGTGTCGGCGAGCCCCTCCAACCGCTCAGACTTGGCACGAAGCCGTCTCAGCAGGTCCATCAACCGCGCCGCGATCAGCATCACCACCGCGAGCCCCGTCACACCGATCGCCGTCGTGTGGCGGCCGCTGCCGCTCACCCCCTCCACGATCGCGGCCACGGGGAGCGCAAGAGCGACACCGGCGATGACCACGATGCGCCCGGGCGTCCCCGCGCTGTCACGGTCACGGAACCGGAGGTCGTCAGCCACCGACGGGTGCAGGGCCGCCGCACCCCACAGGACGTAGCCGCTGGTCCACAGCAGGTCCAGGAACAGGACGTTCTCACCCACGAACGCCCACCGCTCCGTGGTCTGGAACAGCAGGTCGGCCGCGAGAACCAGCACGAACGACGCCATCAGCAACCGCAACGCCGCGCAACGCAGCAACGCCACGACCCCCAGGTGCACCAGCTGGGTGATGAGCACCGCCCCGCCCACCGGGTACGCCACACCCGTCAAGCGCGCGAGCAGCTCCCCGCCGCCATCGACCCAGGACGGCTCGATGAACACCATCCACATGCCCAGGCCGGCGACCACGGCCACGAGCAACGCATCGATCAGGGCCGTCGCATTCCGGTCGTCCCCGGTGCCGGCCGCCAGACGGTACAGCGCCAGAGCCAGGAGCGGGTACGCCGCCAGGTAGAACACGTCAGCGACCGAGGGGAACGGGTCCACACCCAGGACGTGGTCCAGCACCGCCCACGTCACGTCCCCCGCAGCCCACAGGGTCACGCCCCCGGCCATCATCAGCCACGGGGCGCGGCGCGAGGGCTCCACACGCCGCGCCCCCACCACCAGAGCGGCCGCAGCGGCCAGGGCGATCAGGGCGAAGAGCGCGTCCCGGGCCAGGCCGTAGGGCATCACGACCTGGGCGCCGGCAGCAGCACCACCGACGCCCAGGAACCACAACCACGCACGGCCCACCCGGATCACACCGAGCACATCGGCACCGTCGTGTCAGCCGTGAGGGGAGGGAGCGGTGCCACCGCCCCCCGTCACCCCCTGCAGCGGGTGAATCCCACCCCACGAGAGCCGGGTCGTCACCCGGGCGTGGTCCTCACACTGTGGCGGGCGTCGCAGCCAGGGGCCTCGGGGCCCCGGACAGGACCGACCCGACCACGTCCCACAGCTCCCCGAGCCTGGCCTTCTGCCCCTCGGCGTGGGAGCGGATCGTCACCGCCAGGTCACCGTCCTCCAGGATGCGGTCGATCCCGGCGAGGGTGTCAGCGCTGCCGGCCGTCGGGTCGCAGCACAGCTCCTCGACGCCGAAGTCCCGCGCCATCCACCGGTACTTGTGGCTCCAGCCGTGCACCACGCACGGCACCCCCTGGGACAACGAGCTGACCAGCGCGTGGAAACGCCCCCCGACGACCAGGCGGGCGGTCCCCAGCAGGCCCTTGAGCTGCAACCCGTCCAACCCCGACACCACCCGCATGCCGCCGACCATCCTGGCGACCTCCTCCAGGATCGCGGTGTCCTTGCGGCCCTCGTGCGACAGCCCGTAGGGCCGCAGACCCGCGGCCCGCACCCGCTCGACGGTGTCGACCAGGGTCTGCAGGTACTGGGCCCTGCCCTCGGGCCCGTTGCGCTCGGCGATGTTCCAGTTGGGGACGATCGCGACCCCACCGGCTAGCTCGGCAGCGACCGCCGGGACCCGCCCGGTCATCGCGACCGTGAAGTCCGAGAACGTCATGACCTGCGGCAACCGGGACGCCGGGAGCCCGGAGGACTCCAGCAGCGCGCTGACGTGCGACGCCGACTCCGGCTCGCGCGGCACGACCAGGTCCGAGGACGTCAGCGCCAGCAGGGTCGGCTCGGCGGTCTTCGCGAACGGGCCGAACGCCTGCGGCATCATCACCACCGGCGCCCCGGACCGGTGCCAGTACGACTGGTACTGCGCCGAGTGCGCCAAGGGCAGGTGCTCCCACTGGTCGGCGTACCGGAACCCCGAGATGTCCAGGACCGCATCGACGTCGCTGGCCATCAGGTACGGGACCCACCCCCGGACCGACGGAGGGATCACGTTCGGGCCACGGCGACCCAGCTTGCGACCCACCTTGGGGGTCCACAACGTGTCGACCCCCAGGGCGCGCTTGCGCCGCTCGTCCCCGTTGCGCAGGTCCATCACCGGGCAGGCGTCGAAGCGCTCCCGCAGCTCCTTCACGACGCTCGCGAGCATCAGGTAGGCACCCTTGTTGACGAAATTCCCACCCGTGATCAGAACCTTCATCGCACACCTCCGTCGATTGCGCCCACACGGGCCTCGGACCTGCGGAACTGCCGGACCGCGTCCAGCTGCCTCTTCCCCGAGAACGGGACCTCACCCTCAGGGTCCGCGTACCCGTACGCGATGAGCATCACGACCCGCTCGTGCGCAGGCAGGCCCAGGACCCGCGCCATCGCGGCGTCCCTGCTGCGGATGTCCGGCCAGTTGATGCAGCACGTGGACACCCCCTGCGCCTCCAGGCCCAGGACCAGGGACATCGCCGCCAGACTCCCGTCGATGTACGGCAGGTGCCGGTCACGCTCGTCGAAGTACGCGCTCCAGTCCCCCACCACCACGATCACCGACTGCAGCTGCTCGGCGTAGCCCTGGGTGCCCATGGGGATCGAGGCGACGTCCAGGACGTCCGCGTCGTCCACCACCACGAACCGGTACGGCTGACGGTTGCAGGCCGTCGGTGCCTCCCGCGCCACGGTCATGGCGGTGTCGACCACCTCACGCGGCACGCTCTCGGGAAGGAACCAGCGCACCGACCGCCGGTTGACGGCCAGCTGACGCAACGCCTCGACGTCCACCACGCCCGCCCGGGTCGCGGGGCGGTCCGGGCCGCTGGACGGGGTGAGCTCGTGAGGCGGAGGCACGACCGACCCGGCCTCCAGCATCGCCTGTCGCGCCCGCACCACCGCAGGGTCCGGCGAGGACGCCGTCGCCGCGAAGTAGGCGGCGAGCACGTCCCGCACCCAGCCGGCCTCCTCCTCGCCCAGGGACGGCCCGTGGCTGCGCCACGCCTGGACCGTCTGCTCGATGTAGCCGGCGGCGAAGGTCTCGCGGCGCGGCCTCATCGTGAGGCCCTTCTCGATCATGTGGACGTTGCGCACCAGCTGGTACCTGTTGGTGCCCGACGCCTGGTGCTGCCGGTAGACCGCCATCCCACCCTGGACCGCAGCCATCTCGCGGTCGAACGCGGTGCTGAGGCAGCGGTAGTACACCCTGCCGTCGACCCACCCGAAAAGCTTGCCGATCATTGATTTGATCGATCCCAGTGACACCATCTGTTCCCCCTGCTCGGACCGGTGCGGCCTAGCCCTGCGCACGACGGTCACGGTGGTGCCGCCGCGACGTCGCAGGACAACTATCGCCATGACCGGCACCGCGCCGTCAAGGCGGCATGACTCACAGACCGCGCGACAACGACGCCGATGTCAGAATTCTCCGGGTCCGCTCATGTCTCGGCCCCCAGAAAGACCTGCGCGCACAGGACACGCTCGCCGTCCGGCACGCACCCCACGCCCACCCGCTGCAGGTCCACGTCCACGATGTTGGCCCGGTGACCGTACGACGCCATCCACGCCCCAACCACGTCCGACGGGTCACTGGCAGCGCGGCTCAGGTTCTCGGCCGCGAGCTGGACGGGCCCGCACGCGGCGAACACCTCGTCCATCGCGGCGTGGGTCAGCTCCTCCTGCCCGACCAGGGCCGCCGCCCGCTGACGGGCCACGTCGGCGGCACAGCCCGAGACCTCCAGGTCCTCGAGCCCCTCGGCCCCCCGGGCCCGGTTGGTGTGCTCCACGACCTGCGAGGCGTACGCCTGCATGTCCACGTGGGTCGCCGCGACCTGGGGCCCCGACGATCCCGCCCCCGCGCACCCCACCACCGCGGCGAGCAGCGCAGCCGATCCCACCGCCCGCACCCGGCTCCACGACCGCCGGGCCGGGGCGCGGATCGCCAGGACAGATCGCACAGGAGGGGCGACGTAATGCACCGGCAACATCGATCCAGACCCATTTCCTCGGCGTGAAGAATGCAAAATGAACACGGGGAGAATTCTGCCGCCCCGGGGAGCCCGGGCCGCGCCATGAAGGCCGGGACCCCGCAGGGACCCGGCCTTCATGGCTGTGGTGCGTGCGAGGTCAGACGTTCGCCTGGGCCTCACGACGGCGTGCCAGCACGACGGCGGCGACGCCGGCGAGCAGCAGGGCACCGGCCCCGGCCGCCAGACCGGCACCGTCGAGTCCGGTCGCGCTCAGCACCGGTGCGCCGGG
>NZ_AXCZ01000120.1 GCF_000767165.1 Cellulomonas bogoriensis 69B4 = DSM 16987 | reverse complement strand
GGGCACCGCAGCCGTCACGGCACGGAGCTGCTCGGACGTGGGCCGCACCCCGCCGGGGAGCGCCGGCGCCGCCGACCACCCCGGCGCCGGGGTGGTCACCAGCCCGGTCTCGCTGACCGCGAGGTCCTCCAGGCCCCGGCCCACGTTCCGGCGGACCGTCTCGAGCAGCGTCACCAGCAGCGTCGTCCGCATCTGGGGCTGGGTCTCGGACAGCGGGTTCAGCAGCGTCAGGGCGTGACGTCGAGGGTCGTCCGCCTCCAGCCCGAGCACGTCCAGCTGCTGGGGCCCGACGAACGGGTAGCTGAGCGTCTCCACGAAACCGGCACCCACCAGGGCCTGCGCCACCGTGCGCCGCGCCCGCTGGTCCGGCGTCAGGCCACGACCGGCAGGAGCGGCCGGCACCGTCGACGGGATGGCGTCGTAGCCACGCAACCGGGCGACCTCCTCGACGAGGTCGACCGGGACGACCAGGTCCGGCCGCCACGACGGGGCATGGACCACCGCGGTCCCGGCCTGCTCACCGTCCTGGACGGTGCACCCGATCTCCACCAGCGTGCTGCGCACCTCGTGATGCGTGTACGGGACACCCACCAGACGGCCGGGCAGGTCCAGGTCCAGGACGACGGGCGGCCGGGCGGGGACCTGGTCGAGGTCGGTCCGGGCCGTGTCGACCGTCCCCCCGCCGTGCTCCACCAGCAACGCCGCCGCACGCCGGACGGCGACCACGGGAAGGGCCGGATCCACACCACGCTCGAACCGTCGGGACGCCTCGCTGGGCACGCGGTGGCGACGCGCGGTCCTCGCGACCGTGACCGGGTCGAAGTGCGCGGCCTCCAGCAGCAGGTCGGTGGTCGCGGGGCCGACCTCGCTGGAGGCACCACCCATCACCCCCGCCAGACCCACCACACGCCCACCGGCGGAGCCGTCCGGGCTGTCGGTGATCAGCAGGTCCTCCTGGTGCAGCTGCCGCACCTGGTCGTCCAGGGTCCGCAACGTCTCACCGGCACGTGCACGACGGACCACCAGCGGAGCGACGACCTGCGCCAGGTCGTAGGCGTGCATCGGCTGCCCCAGCTCGAGCATCACGTAGTTGGTGACGTCGACCGCGAGACCGATCGGACGCATGCCCGCCTGCGACAGGCGTCGCTGGAGCCACGGCGGTGACGGGGCCGAGGCCGCGACCCCGCGCACCACCTGGGTCACGAACCTGTCGCACCCGGGCACCCCGTGGACGGGGTCCTCGTCGTGCACCTCGACCGCGAAACCTGCACCGGCCGGTGCGTCGGAGTCGTCGGCGACCGGCTCCGCCGGGTCCTGGAACACGGACCCCGTCGCGTGCGCGTACTCGCGGGCCACCCCCCGCATCGAGAAGCAGTACCCACGGTCCGGGGTCACGTTGACCTCCAGGACCTCCTCGTCCAGACCCAGGAGCGACCGGGCGTCCTGCCCCGGGGTGAGCACGGCCTCGTCGAAGCCGAGCCCGGTCAGGACGATGATTCCCTCGTGGTCCTCACCCAGGCCCAGCTCGCGGGCCGAGCAGATCATGCCGTCCGACACGTGCCCGTACGTCTTGCGCGCCGAGATGGGGAACGGACCGGGCAGGACCGTTCCCGGCAGCGCGACGACCACCAGGTCACCCACGTCGAAGTTGTGCGCGCCGCACACGATGCCGCGCGACGCGGGGCCGCCAGGCACCTCCTCGTTGTGCTCGGGGCCGACGTCGACGCGGCACCAGTTGATCGTCTTGCCGTTCTTCTGAGGCTCGGGGGTGCGCTCCAGCACACGCCCGACGACGAGCGGTCCCGTCACCGCGGCCGGGTGCACCGCCTCCTCCTCCAGGCCGACGCGCACCAGGTCGGCGGCCAGCTGCTCGGCGGTCGTGCCAGGGGGCAGCTCCACGAGCTCGCCCAACCAGGTCAAGGGGATGCGCGGCATCAGATGGTCCCTTCGAGGCGGCGGGAGAAGCGCACGTCGCCCTCCACGATGTCGTGCATGTCGGCGATGCCGTGACGGAACATCAGCGTGCGCTCGATGCCCATCCCGAACGCGAAGCCCGAGTAGACCTCCGGGTCCACGCCGCACGCCCGGAGCACGTTGGGGTTGACCATGCCGCAGCCGCCCCACTCCACCCAGCCCGGTCCGCCCTTCTTCTGCGGGAACCAGAAGTCCATCTCGGCGCTGGGCTCTGTGAACGGGAAGTACGCCGGCCGCAGCCGCGTCCGGGACTCCGGGCCGAACACCGCACGCGCGAAATGGTCCAACGTGCCCTTGAGGTGCGCCATCGTCAGGCCCTTGTCGACGGCCAGACCCTCCACCTGGTGGAAGACGGGGGTGTGGGTCGCGTCGAGCTCGTCGGTCCGGAAGGTCTTGCCCGGGCAGGCGATGTAGACCGGGAGGTCCCTCTCGAGCAGCGTGCGCGCCTGGACCGGCGAGGTGTGGGTGCGCAGCACCAGACCGGAGTCCTGCCTCGCCCCGGGGCCCTCGACGAAGAACGTGTCCTGCATCTGCCGTGCCGGGTGGTCCACCCCGAAGTTCAGGGCGTCGAAGTTGAACCACTCGGCCTCGACCTCGGGCCCCTCGGCGATCTCCCAGCCCATGGCCACGAAGTGGTCCGCGACCTCCTCGGCGAGCACCTCCAACGGGTGGCGGGCGCCACGGGTGCGGCGTGCCACCGGAAGGGTGACGTCCACGGCCTCCTCGACGAGCACCCGCTCGTCGCGCTCGGCCTCCAGCACCGCCTGCCGGTCCTGCAGTGCCTGCGACACCCTCGACCGCGCCTGGCCCACCGTCCGACCGGCCACCGCCTTGTCCGGTCCGGGCAGACCTCCGATCGCACGGTTCGCCAGCGCCAGCGGGCTGCGGTCGCCGACGTGGGCGGTGCGAGCCGCCTTCAGGTCCTCGAGGTCACGGGCGCCGGCGAACGCCTCGAGGGCGGCCTCGACGGCGGCCTCGACGGCCGTGGCGTCCAGGGGGGACACAGGTGTGGTGCTCATGCGCGCCTTCCGGGGTGGTGGGGCCGTGCGGCCGACCGGAGTCTAGTCCGCACCGACGGGGCCTGCGCCCAGGTCCGGGCCCGCCAGGTCGGTGTACAGCGGCCCGCCCGAACGACCGCGGCCGGGCTCGGAGCGCACGAGGTGCACCCGGTCGACCGTCCACGCCGGCCCCTGGTACAGGGCGAGCGCCCGGACCATCGAGGTGAGCGGCCCGGCCGCGTCCCGGTGGCGACCGTGCCGGCCCGTCGAGCTCACCCGGATCCTGCCGACGGTCATGTGCGGCCGCGACCGGGGGCGCTCGTCCCGCCTGCCGGTCAGATCCTCCCCGATCCTGACCACCTGACGCCCCAGGGCCACCAGTGCGTCCACCTCGCCCGCCACCCCCAACCACAGGGTGCGGCCGGAGAAGACCCCCGCGCCACGCAGCTCCAGAATCAACGGGGCGGTGCGGCCCGCCACGTCCGACACCCGCCCGGCGACCTCGTCCAGGAGCCCGTCGGGCACCTCACCGTAGAAGCCGAGGGTCACGTGCCGGTTCTCCGGAGGTGTCCAGCGGATCGGTCCGCGGCCGTCGTGACCAGCAGCCCCGACCACGGCGGCGAGCGCATCTGCGGCGTGCTCCAGGACGTTCTCAGGTGGCCGGACCGCGACGAACAGGCGCATCGCCTCAGGGTCGCAGGTCCGCGGGCCGCTCGCAGCGGTGGCGCACCGCGCGTCGGCACCGGGCGCTGGCGTACAGGCACAGGACGGCCGCGGTCGCCAGGTTGAGCGACTCGGCCAGGCCGTGGATCGGGACGCGCACCGCCGCGTCGCACCGGTCCCGGTCCTCCGGGGTGAGCCCCCACGCCTCGTTGCCGAAGACCCATGCCGTCGGGGCCGCCAACGACGGCCCCTGCCCGCGCTCCGCACCGGACTGGAGGTCGTCCAGGTCGTGCTCCCCGCCACCGTCCGCGGCGAGCAGCTGCAGACCGCCCGCCGCCAGGTGGTCCAGCACCTGCGGCACCGTCGCACCCGTGACCACCGGGACGTGGAACATGGACCCGGCGGTGGACCGCACCACCTTGGGGTTGTGGACGTCGACGCTGTCACCGGCCACCACCACCGCGTCCGCTCCCGCCGCGTCGGCCGCCCGGACCACCGCACCCGCGTTGCCCGGGTCGCGCACGTTGGCCAGGACCGCCACGAGCCCCGCCCGCCGCAGGTCCGTCAGCTCCACGGCAGCGAGGTCGGCCACCGCGAGCACGCCCTGGGCGTCGCCCGACATCGCGGTCATCACCTCGTCGGTGACCGTCCGTACGCCGACGCCGGCGGCCCGTGACGCCCGGTCGATCTCGACGTACCGGCTCTGCGCCTCGAGGGTCATGTACACCTCGCGGGCCAGCGCGACCCGGTGGTGGACCAGCTCACGCACGCCCTGCGGGCCCTCCACGAGGAACCGTCCCGAGCGCCGACGCGCCGAGCGCCCGGCCAGTGCCCGTACCGCCCTGACCCGCTCGGCGCGGGGGTTGGACAGCTCGGGCCCGGACCGGGCGCTCGACGTGTTCAGACCGATCGTGACCTCAGGCGGCCGACGGTGCGTTGACGTCCTCGGGCAGGGCGTCCTTGGCGACCTGCACCAGGGCGTTGAACGCCGGCGCGTCGTTCACCGCGAGCTCGGCCAGCACGCGGCGGTCGACCTCGACGCCCGCGAGCCGCAGGCCCTGGATGAGGCGGTTGTAGGTGAGACCCTGCTCGCGCGAGGCCGCGTTGATCCGCTGGATCCACAGGCGACGGAAGTCGCCCTTGCGGGCCTTCCGGTCACGGTAGGCGTAGACCAGGGAGTGGGTGACCTGCTCCTTGGCCTTGCGGTACAGCCGCGACCGCTGACCGCGGTAGCCGCTGGCCCGCTCGAGGGTCGTCCGGCGCTTCTTCTGGGCGTTGACCGCCCGCTTCACGCGTGCCACGTGATGCTCCTTGGGGTTCGGGGCTCACAGGTGAGAGAGGCCGTCGCCGGCCCGCAGCTCACTTGCCGAGCAGCTTCTTGATCTTCGGGGTGTCGGCGGGCGAGACGACCTGGTCCATCGCAAGGCGACGGGTGCGCCGGCTCGACTTGTGCTCGAACAGGTGGCGTGCGTTCGCCTGCTCGCGCATGACCTTGCCGCTCCCGGTGATCCGGAACCGCTTCTTCGCACCACTGTGCGTCTTGTTCTTCGGCACTGGTGTGCTCACTTCCATCAGGTCGCCCCGGGGCAGGGGCGAGGTGTCGCACGGGCCGGTGGGCCCGCGGGGGTCAGGACGACTGGGTGGAGCTCTGCGCCGCGTCCGCCTCGGCGGCGCTGCGCGCCTCTTCCTGGGCGCGCCGCTTCTCGCTCTTGGCCTCGGCCTTCTTCTTCGTCGGACCGAGCACCATGATCATGTTCCGACCGTCCTGCTTGGGCATGCTCTCGATGAAGCCGAGCTCGGCGACGTCGTCGGCCAGGCGCTGCAGGAGCCGCACACCCATCTCAGGGCGCGACTGCTCACGACCACGGAACATGATCATGACCTTGACCTTGTCCCCGGCCCGCAGGAACCGCTCGACGTGGCCCTTCTTCGTCCCGTAGTCGTGCGGGTCGATCTTGAGCCGGAAGCGGATCTCCTTCAGCACCGTGTTGGCCTGGTTGCGCCGGGCCTCGCGGGCCTTCATGTCGGCCTCGTACTTGAACTTCCCGAAGTCCATGAGCTTGCAGACCGGCGGCCTGGCGTTCGGGGCGACCTCGACCAGGTCGAGGTCGGCCTCCTGCGCAAGACGCAGGGCGTCCTCCACGCGGACGATGCCGACCTGCTCGCCGTTCGGGCCGACCAGGCGGACCTCGGCGACGCGGATCCGATCGTTGATGCGGGGCTCGCTGATGTGCTGCTCCTCGTGCTCGTCGGGTCGACCGCCGACGACGAAGAGGCCTCCGCCGTGAGCACGGTGGAGGCCTGAACCTGGGTCCGGGCGCGCGAGGGCGCCACGACGCAGTCACCTTCTCAGGCTCCTACGCGGACCGAGACCCGGAACCTGTCGCCGTGAGGCAGTCGGTGCGGGTGGGATCAGCTCCACTTGTGCACCAGCACACTCCTGGGAAGGAGCACACTGGTCGGTCAAGGTCACCCTAGCAGACTCGGGGCCGCGCCTCGATGAGAGGATCTCGGCATGACGACTCCAGAGCCGGGCCCGGCCGCCGACGCCGGCCACGCCGCACGCGACATCGCCGAGGTGCCCGCGGTCGAGGTGATCACCGCCGCGGCCGTCCACCTCATGAGCGCGGCCGCGGTCAAGTGCGGCCTGGCGCCCGACACCGACCAGGGCAGCGGCGAGGAGCTGAAGGACCTGGACGAGGCCCGCAAGCTCATCACCGCCCTCGCCGGCCTCGTCACGGCCGGCGCCCCCGAGATCGGCAACCAGCACGCCCGGTCCCTGCGCGACGGACTGAGGTCGCTGCAGCTCGCGTTCCGTGAGGCCTCCCCCTACCCCGATCCGCCCGGGGAGGGCCCCGGGGAGACGTGGACCGGCGCCGTCAGCTGACCCCGCCCGACCTCCGCCGGCCCCGTCTGCCTATCCTGAGACGATGACCGACCACCTGCGGCCGCCCGGCAGCACCGTGGCGCCCGTGGAGGACCAGCCCGCACACCACCGCGAACCGGACGCCCCGACGAGCGCAGCAGTGCCCGCGCAGGCGGACCCGCTCACCCGCGACCGGTCCGCGGTACGCCGCGAACCCCGGCAGGTACCCCACCACGGCCCGAGTCGTGCGCTCGTCGCCGCCCTCGGCGTCACGCTGGTCCTCGCCGTCGGTACGGCCGCCTACCTCGGGCTGCTCGCCCGCGCATGGTTCGACCGCGCCGTGACCTACGAGGCGGTCGCCGAGGACATCGGGACCGAGCTCGCCGAGACCCGGGCCGAGCTCGCCGGGACGGGCGCCGAGCTGGACGCCGTCCTCACCCAGCTCGGCAACGCGCAGGACCGCATCGTCGAGCTCGCCGACGAGAAGGCACAGCTCGGCGACGACCGGGAGACCCAGCGCCGTGTGGTCGACTACCAGGAACGCGTGAACGAGGCCGCCGGCCGGGTCGCGCTCGCCCTCGACCAGTGCGTCCAGGGCCAGGAGCAGATGATCGGGTACCTCGAGCGCGCCGAGCTGTACGAGCCTGCCGACCTCGACACGTTCGGCCAGGAGGTCGAGAGCCTCTGCCAGGCCGCGACCGAGGCGAACATGGCCCTGCAGCGAGAGCTCGACCGGTGACCGCCCGCGCCGACCCCGGACGCAGGCCCAGGGGCACCGTGGCCCTCGTGGCCGCCCTCGTCGTCCTGCTCGGTGGGTGCGGGGACGTCGACTCGCTTCCCGGGATGCCCGGGCCGGAGCGCACCGACTTCGTCCCGTCCGACACCGACAGCACACGCCAGGTCAGCGGAAACCTCTCGCCGGACGGGTTCGACACCGTCCAGAGGATGGCCGTGCGGATCCGCAACGTCGGCTGCGCGTCGCTGTCGACCGGTTCGGGGTTCGCGATCGACGCCACCACCCTCATCACCAACCGGCACGTGGTCACCGACTCCGACGAGCTCCAGGTCTCGACCTACGACGGCCGTGACGTCGACGTCACCGCCGCGAGCACCGCCGACCTCGCCGACCTCGCGGTCGTCCGCACCGCCGAGGAGCTCACCACCTACCCCGAGCTGGCCGAGACCGACCCCGAGCGGGGCGAGTCCGTCACCGTCGTCGGGTACCCCCGCGGTGGCCGCCTCACCGTCACCGAGGGCCGGGTGATCGGATCCACCACCGACCCCCTCAACGAGAACCTCGGGGAGGTCCTGGTGACCGACGCCCCCGTCGAACCCGGGAGCTCGGGGTCAGCCGTCCTGGACGGCGAGGGCAGGGTGGTCGGCGTCGTCTACGCGAAGAGCGCAGCAGGACAGAGCTTCATCGTCCCGGTCACGACCTTGCGCACCCTCCTGGCCGACGACGAGGCGTTCGTCCCGGCCGCGGGTTGCGCCTGACCCGCGCCACCCACCCTCACCGGCTGCGGCCCACGACCCTCAGCTCGAGGGAGTCCACCGCCATCACGACCGGCTCCGCGGACGCCAACCGGGAGCCGACCGCGGTCAGCAGACCGTCGAGCGCGGCCCGGCCCAGCCCGTCCTGCAGGACCAGCTCGACGGCGACCTCGGCCCGGTCACCGGCCCTCGCCCGCACGTCGAGCAGGTACGGAAGTCCGTCGAGGACGTCCCGCAGCACCCGGACCACCTCGACCCGCACCTCACCTGCGACGAGTGCGGGAACCCACGGACGCCCGGTGGCGAGCGCCACCACCGCTGGCCGTGGCACCAGGACCGCCGCGCCGGCCGGGTCCAGGACGAGCAGCTCCCACCCCTCCTGCAGGGCC
>NZ_AXCZ01000119.1 GCF_000767165.1 Cellulomonas bogoriensis 69B4 = DSM 16987 | reverse complement strand
CGCCGCGCAGCGTGTGGGACCTGCTGGCCAGGAGCGCGCCCGCTCTCGCCGACTGGGCCGCCTACTTCGCCGGTGGGGCTCGTGAGCGTGCTGCCGTGGAGGCCTCACGCGCGGTGGTGTCGACGGACCGCGCGGACGCCGTGGTCGTGGCCGCCGAGGACTTCCAGGACGCGGTGCGCAGGTTCCTGGTGGCACCTGACGTGCCGCGCGCCGGGTGAGGGTGCGGTGAGCCGCCGCTCGGGCTCCACCCCGAGGCGCGACTGGGGCGGGGACGACTCGGGCTGCTCGATCCTGCACGTGGACATGGACGCGTTCTTCGCCTCGGTGGAGCTCGTGCGCCGCCCGGAGCTGCGTGGTCGGCCGGTGGTCGTGGGTGGGGATGGGCGCTCTGTCGTGCTGGCGGCGACCTACGAGGCGCGGGCCTTCGGGGTGCACTCCGCGATGCCCATGGCGCGTGCGCGGCGCCTGTGCCCACGGGCGGTGGTGCTGCCTCCGGACCAGCAGGCCTACCGGGAGGCCTCGACGGCGGTGATGGCCCTGCTCGCTGAGATCACCCCGCAGGTCGAGCAGGTGAGCGTCGACGAGGCGTTCCTGGACGTGGGCGCCGCGCGGCGGTCGCTGGGGGCCCCTGTCGTCGTCGCGCAGATGATCAGGAGGCAGGTGCGCGAGGCGCTCGGTCTGCCGTGCTCGGTGGGGGTCGCCTCGACGAAGTTCGTCGCGAAGCTGGCCTCGGGCATGGCCAAGCCCGACGGGCTGCTGGTCGTGCCCGAGGCCGCTACTGTCCCGTTCCTGCACGACTTGCCGGTGGAGGACCTGTGGGGTGTGGGTGAGCGCACCAGGGCGGCGCTCGCACGGTGGGGGATCCGCACCGTCGCCGAGCTCGCACGGACGGACGTGGCGGTCGTGCGTCGGGCCGTGGGTAACGCGACCGGTGACCACCTGCACGCACTGGCCTGGGGTGTGGATCCGCGGCCCGTGGTCCCTGGCCGCGTCGAGAAGTCGGTCGGTGCCGAGGTCACCCTCGAACGGGACAGCGCGGACCCTGCTGAGCTCGATCGCCTGCTGGTCCGGCTCTCGGACCGGTGCGCGGCGCGTCTGCGTGCCCGGGGGGTGGTCGCGGGCACGGTCTCGGTCAAGGTGCGCACCGCCGGATTCCGCACCACGACCCGGTCCAGGCGCCTGGGGGCACCGACGGATCTCGGGGCGGAGATCCGTGCCGTGGCGCGGTCGTTGCTGGGGTCGGTCGACCTGGCAGGTGAGCGCGTACGGCTGGTCGGCGTCCGCGCCGAGCACCTCGAGCAGGCCGATGCGCGACCGATGACTCTCGAGGAGTCCGCCGGCGAGGGGAATGCGTCAGCGCGCCGGGCGGAGCAGGTGATGGACCAGGTGAGGGTGAAGTTCGGGGCCGGTTCCCTCGGGCCGGCCTCGGTCGTGGGTCGGACGCGTGCGTTCCCAACTACCGCAGAGGGCGAACGGGACCTATCCTGATGGTGTCCCGTCCCAACGGCAGCACGGAGGTAGCGATGCCTCTGTCCGAGTACGAGCAGCGCGTACTGGAGCAGATGGAGCAGCAGCTCTCGTCTGACGACCCCAAGCTCGTCAACACCTTCCAGGGGCGGGGCACGACCAGCCTTCGCCGGTGGATCCTCTGCGGCACCGGCGCCCTTGCCGGTCTCGTGGTGCTCCTCATCGGAGCGGTCCTCGCCCTCCCGTGGCTCGGTGTCCTCGGCTTCATCGGCATGTTCGTGTCCGTGGTCCTCGCGTTCTCGACCCCGCGCAAGGGCCCGGCAGGCGTCGTCGGCGACGACGGCTCCATCCGCCCGCGGAGCAAGTCGCGTCAGCGAGAACCGGGGTTCATGGACCGGATGGAGCAGCGCTGGGACAACCGCAGGGATGGCGACCAGCGCTGACGGTTCTCGGGGCCGGGGCTACTGCCGCTCGGGGCTCCCGCCGTCGGACGGGGTGGGCGTCGTGGCGGCCGGTCGCAGGTCCCGGGTAATTGCGTCCACCCACGCGTCCAGGCGTGCGGTGGGAGGCTCCTCGCCGTCCTGGCTCCCGGGCCGGTACCTGACCTGCTCCAGGGTGTGGACCAGCCGTCCCATCGCCTCGTGACCGGTGGGCCCCAGGTGGGGCTCGAGGAGTGCGCGCGCCGCCCGGGGTGAGGTCGAGGCGGGCCAGGCGAGGTCGTGCCGCGCGAGCTCGCGGCGCAGACGCTGCCACGCGTGCTCCACGCCGCGCGGCCCGTGACGCCGCGACCGTGTCCTCAGGAGCCACGCCGCTGCGCCACCCGCCAGTGCCAGGGTGGTCACCAGCAGCACGGCGGGCCATGGTGTGCTCTGCTCGTCCTCGGCACCAGGGCCTGCCTGGGGCTCGCCCCCCTGGTCCCGGTCGTCCTCGTCGGCCGCAGACGGGTCCTCCTCCGCGCGGTCGACGTCCGGAGCTCCGTCGGGTTCCGGGCCGGGCGCGTCGTCGGGTGTGACCTGCGGCTCCGCCTCGACCTCGTCGGCGTCCGCCGCGGGGGCCGCGTGGGGTGGTGGGGAGCCCGCCTGCACCGAGGGCGTGGGTTCGAACCGCACCCACCCGGCGTCCTCGAAGTAGAGCTCGGGCCAGGCGTGGGCGTGGCGGGCCCTGACGACGTACGTGCCGTCGGCGTTCGGCTCACCGGGAAGGAACCCGACCCCCAGTCTGGCTGGGATGTCCAGGGTCTGGGCCATGACGGCCATCGCTGTCGCGTACTGCACGCAGTACCCGACGCGCTCGTTGAGGAACTCCCACACGGGTTCGTCGCCGGCGGGTTCAGGGACCTGCTCGGAGTACTCGTACCCACCGCCGGTGCGGAAGTGCTCCTGCAACGCGAGGGCCTGGTCGTACGCGGTCCGGGCGCCCGCGGTGATCTCGCGGGTGAGCGTGGCGATCTCCGCGCCACGCCCGCCGAGGTCCGGTGGGATCTCGCGGCCGTCGGCAGGTCGGCCGGGGGAGTCCGATCTCAGGTGCTCCGGGTCCAGGTCCCGGTGGGCCACGGACAGGGAGATCCGGCTTCCCGGCTGCACCCGGCCCAGCACCTCGTCCCGTTGCGGGACGTAGCGTCCCTGGAACGGGGAGTCGAAGCGGCGGGGTTCCACGGGCAGCGGGACCCGGCGCTCGTCGAGCGCGAGCACGTCGATGACGAGCGCGTCCTCGGTGCCCCCCTCGAGGTGCTCGGGCCACAGGAGCCCGTCCCGCGCGTCGGCGTCGGGCCCTCCTCCAAGGTCACGCCGCCACCGGCCCGACTCGTAGTGGGCGAGCGTCGCCAGCCGCAGGACGTAGGGGGCACCGTCGCTGGAGCGGTACCGCAGGACCGGTCGGTCCGAGCGCTCCACGAGGTCGGTCTGCATGTCGAGGTCGGTCGAGAGACGCACCGGCGCGTCGGTGTGCCGGCCGCTGTAGATGCTCGGCAGTGCCCACGTGCCGGCACCGGGGAGCGTCGCGAGGACGGGCGCGAGGAGCAGCGCCGCGACGGCGGTCGCGCCGGCGAGCACGGCGGTCGGTGCGGGACCGGGCGTGCTGGCGGTCCGGGGCCCAGGTGCTTCGACCGGGGGAGCGGCGGCCAGGGTGAGGAGGTAGCCGGCAGCGGCCACGGCCAGCGCGAGGCCGGACGGGGAGCGCTCGAAGGCGGCGACGACGACCCACGGGACCGCGAGCACCACCCCTGCGAGACCGGGTCGGCGACCACCCCACGCGACGAGGTCGGAGACCAGGAACAGGCCCACCGTCGCGCAGGTGACGATCAGGGCCAGGCCTGGTCCTGCCGTGACCGGGATGCGGCCCCCGACCACGTGACGGACCCCCTCGCCCCAGAGGTCCAGGAGGTGCCCCATCGCATCCGGTCCCGGCGGCGTCGCCAGGCCTGCAGGCGCGAACCACGCCCACAGCACCACCGCGCCCACCGCTGTCGCCACCATGGTCGGCAGGCCCTGGGAGCGGGCCCGACGCCGGACGAGGGCCGTGGTGATCGCGAGGGCGGCCACCAGGACGGTGACCCGGACCAGCCACCCGTCGGGGCGGACCAGGGACGACATGCCCACGGCGCCGGCGATGACGACGGTCCCGGTCAGCACGGGGCCCGCCCACTCGCGGACGGGGCTCACGGTGCAGCTCCTGCCGAGGCCACCAGGGCCGTCCACGCCTCCGCCGGGTCCTGGTGCGGCTCGACCTCCGCTGCGCACCATCCGGCGCGGCGCAGTGCGGTGACGGCGCTCACCGCTCCCGGCCCCGGGTGGACCATCGCCCACGCCCGGCCGCCGTCCCCGAGCAGCGCGAGGGTCCTGAGGGCCTCTCCCGAGGGGGCCCTCAGGACCGCGACGACGACCTCGGTGCCGCCGGGGTCTGCCAGGAGCGTGCCCAGCGCGGTGCGCAGCCAACGGTCCGCCTGGGCGGCGTCCTGGGGTGCCTCGAGGTCGGTGGCGTGGTCGAGGATCTCCTCGCGAGCGGCCTCCCCGGTGTCCGGCGGGTGGTGGTCCGCGCGGGCCTCGGGGTGGTCGTCGAGCGTGCCCCCGGCCAGGAGCCTGGTGTGGTGGCCGCCGGCCAGCAGGGCGAGGGCGACCGAGGTGCCGGTGCTGATGGTCCACTCGGTGGCGGCCTCGTCGGGGTCGAGGTCCAGGACGACGGAGGCCGAGCGTCGGCCGGTCCGCTCGGGCTGGCGGACCAGGAGCGATCCCCGGCGAGCCGTGGCGGGCCAGTGGACGCGGCGCAGGTCGTCGCCCGTCCGGTAGGGCCGGAGCGCGGTGTCGTCGACGGCGGGCTGGGGGGTCCCGCTCGCGGGTCGCTCCGCCTCGTGGGAGGCCACCGCGTCGACGACGTCCAGGGGCACCACGCGGGGCCGGACGGCGACGGGCGCGACGTCGCCGACCGGGACGTGGCCGACCAGGAGTCCGAACGGGTCGCCGTGGTGCAGGTCCAAGGGCCCCAGGTGCAGGCGTCCACGCCGGGTGGCGTGCACGGGGTAGGTCAGGGTCACCTCGCGCCCGTGGGTCGACACCTCCGGGTCGGGGGCTCCGCCGTCGTGGAGCGAGGGGTCACCGTCCTCCCGGAACGTGAGGCGGTCGGGGCGGGTGAGGCCGGACAGGCTTCGGACGTGCACGCGCACCTCGCCCTGGTCCCCCACGTGCAGCGCGGCGGGCGTGAGGTCCCGGGTGACCTCGAGCGGCAGACGGGTGCTGGTCGCAGCGGTGGCGGCCATGACGAGCCCTGCTGCGGCGAGGGCGAGGGCGAGGAGCGCGCCGGCCTGGACGGCGAAGAGCTGCCCGGTGGCGACCCCTGCGACGAGCAGGGCTGCTCCGGTCAGGCCCACCAGCCTGCCGCGCGAGGTCGTCCGGGGTCCGGGCACCTCAGACCGGCACCCGCAGCGCCCGCTTGGTGCGCCCCACCGGCACCGGGACGTGGGCGAGGACCTGGGTGAGGGTCTCGGTGACCGTGCTCCCGGCGAGCCGTGCGTCCGCGCTGGGCAGGAGCCGGTGCGCCAGGACGGGGAGCACGAGCTCCTGGACGTCGTCGGGCAGCACGTGGTCGCGGCCGTCGCTCACGGCGACCGCCTTGGCGGCGCGCAGGAGCTGGATCCCCGCGCGGGGCGAGGCGCCCAGCCGGAGCATCGGGTGCTCGCGGGTCGCACGCACGAGCGCCACGACGTACTCCTTGATGCTGGGGGCGCTGTAGATCCGTCGCACCACCGTGCTGTGGTGGGCGATCTCGGCTGCGCTCGTGACGGGGTGGACGGAGGCCAGGGGGTCGGCGACCTCCTGCCGCTCGAGCATGTCGAGCTCGTCCTCGGGGTCGGGGTAGCCGACCATGGCCCGGGCCATGAAGCGGTCACGTTGGGCCTCGGGCAGGGCGTAGGTGCCGTCCATCCCCACCGGGTTCTGCGTGGCGACCACCATGAACGGGTCCGGTAGCGGGTGGGTGGTGCCGTCGACGGTCACCTGTCGCTCCTGCATGCACTCCAGCAGTGCGGACTGGGTCTTGGGCGAGGCACGGTTGATCTCGTCCGCGATCACCACGTGGGCGAAGACCGGGCCCGGCCGGAACTGCAGGTCGTGGGTCTCGGTGTGGTAGATGCTGACCCCGGTCACGTCACCCGGAAGCAGGTCGGGGGTGAACTGGATGCGTCCCACCTGCCCGCCGATCGCCTGGGCCAGCGCCTTGGCGGTGGTGGTCTTGCCCACCCCCGGGACGTCCTCCAGGAGCAGGTGCCCGCCGGCCAGGAGGACGCTGACGGTCAGGCGTACCAGGGCGGGTCGGCCCCGGACCACGTCCCCGAGGGACTCGGTGAGGGCTCGAGCGGTGTGGGTGACCGCTTCGACCTCCGGGCGTGCAGGCAGGGAGTGCATGGGTGACCTCCGTGGGGCGCTCCCAGCCTAGGTGATGGCGCGGCGTGGTCGACTGCCCGTCAGGCACGGGCGCCGTACCCCCACAACGCTCCACCGGGAGCCCGTGCACGCTCGACGCAGTGCCGCCGCGGGCCCCTCGCAGCGCCCTTGCAGCGGCCTCCGTCGTGGTGTTCGTGGTGTTGCGTCCGATTCGAGTCGTTTGTCTCCGAAACCTTCACCGAATTCACCCCCACTTCCCTCCACCGGCTCTGACCTGCGCATCCGTCCAGAAATCTCGGCGTGGCGGCGCGTGGCACCGGTTGCTGGTGGAGGGAAGTGGAGTAGCGTGGAGGTCCTGGGAGTGCAGTGGTCTCCCGGGGTCGGGCGAGCGCACGAGGGGAGGTCGGCGTGAGCACGGACGCGGTGGGTTACAGCCCCTTCCTGGGGACCTACACGCCGCGCCTGGACGACAAGGGTCGACTGATCCTCCCCGCGAAGTTCCGTAGCCAGCTGGCGTCGGGACTGGTCGTCACCCGCGGCCAGGAACGGTGCCTGTTCGTCTTCCCGATGGAGGAGTTCCGACGTATGCACGACCAGATCCGGCAGGCGCCGGTCACGAGCAAGCAGGCTCGTGACTACCTGCGCGTGTTCCTGTCGGGTGCCCACGACGAGGTCCCGGACAAGCAGGGGCGACTGTCCATCCCGGCGCCGCTGCGCGCCTACGCGGGCCTGGACCGGGACGTGGCCGTGATCGGCGCCGGCACGCGGGTGGAGATCTGGGACGCGGCCGCCTGGGACGCGTACCTGGAGGAGCAGATCACCTCCTACTCCGAGACGGCCGAGGAGGTGTTCCCGGGTGCGTTCTGAGTGACGGGCCCACGGGCCCGGGCCGCACGACGAGGTCTCCTCCCGCCCTCTGGCGCACTTCCCCGGTGCCAGAGAGCTGCGGAGGGAGACCTGGCCGGGTGGCCCGACGGTGGTAGGTGGACGGACGAGCAGCGCGAGGACCACGGCGACGAGCCGGTGGGGGAGGTGTGATGAGCGGGACGAGCGGGTCGGAGCAGGACGGACGGAACCGGCACGTGCCGGTCCTGCTCGCGCGCTGCGTCGAGCTCCTCGCCCCCGCCCTGGAGCGGCCGGGAGCGACGGTGGTCGACGCGACGCTCGGGATGGGCGGGCACAGCGAGGCGCTCCTGGAGCGGTTCCCCGGCGTGCGCGTGGTGGGAATCGACAGGGACCGGCAGGCGCTGGCCCTGGCCTCGGCGCGGCTCGAGCGCTTCGAGGGCCGGTTCACCGCCGTCCACGCCGTCTACGACGAGGTCCTGGCCGTGGTCGAGGACCACGTCGGCGGTCCGGTCGAGGCCGTCCTGATGGACCTGGGCGTCTCCTCCCTCCAGCTGGACGAGGTCGACCGTGGCTTCGCCTACTCCCAGGACGCACCCCTGGACATGCGCATGGACCCCAGCACCGGACGCACGGCGGCCGAGGTCCTGGCCACCTACCCGGAGGGCGACCTGCGCCGGGTCCTGCACGAGTTCGGGGAGGAGCGGTTCGCTGCCCGCATCGCACGCAACCTGGTGCGGGCACGGGAACGAGCGCCGCTCACCCGTACCTCCGAGCTCGTCCAGGTGGTGCGCGAGTCCATCCCGGCGGCGGCGCGCACCACCGGCGGGAACCCCGCCAAGCGCACCTTCCAGGCCTTGCGTGTCGAGGTCAACGGCGAGCTCGACGCCCTGGCGCGCGCGCTGCCTGCAGCCCTGGAGTCCCTCACCGTAGGAGGTCGGATCGTCGTGATGGCCTATCAGTCCCTCGAGGACCGCCTGGTGAAGCGGGCCCTGGCCCGTGGCGCCACGTCCAGCGCGCCCGCCGACCTCCCGGTCGAGCCGGAGACCCACAAGCCCTATCTCGGCCTGCTGACCCGTGGTGCCGAGCGTGCCGACGAGGCTGAGGAGGCGCGCAACCCCCGCGCCAAGCCGGTCCGCCTGCGGGCGGCCGAGCGACTGCGCGCCACGCCCGGCCACCTGCGGACCGTCGTCCCGGGG
>NZ_AXCZ01000117.1 GCF_000767165.1 Cellulomonas bogoriensis 69B4 = DSM 16987 | reverse complement strand
CCGCCGCGCCGGGCGCCCCTGCCACGCACCCTGAACCCGCGCCGACGGAGCCTGCGTCTCCGCCGGAGGTCCCTGCGGGTCCTCGTCGTGGTTCCAGCGTGACCGCGCTCCTGGAGCTCGGGGTGCCGGCGAGGCTGATGGCCGGGTTCGGTGACCCGAGCGCTCCCACGCCGCTGTCGGTGCTGGTGCGCCGCTTCGACCGGCCACCGACGGCACGCCTGGGCGAGGGCGTGCTGGTGGTCGCAGGGCAGGGGGACGCCGCGCTGCGGACCGCCACGCAGATGGCTCACCGTGCCGGTCTGAACACCCACGAGATCGTCCTGGCTGGGCACGTCGACCCGGTCCCCGGGCACGGCCGGCGCTTGCAGTCGGTGGCAGGTGCGGGCCGGTTCAGGGCCCGGACGGACCCCTCGCGACCGACCGTCGTGGCTCTGGGGGTCTCTGAGGACCGTGAGACCTGGGCGGACACCGCTGCGATGCTCCAGGCCCTGGAACCGGATCAGGCGTGGGCGGCGGTCGACGCGACGCGCAAACCGGTCGAGGTGCGGCGTTGGCTGCGGGCGGTGGGGGCCGACCGGCCGTTCGACGCCCTCGCGGCGTGCGGGGCGTTCGAGGCCCAGGCCCCGGGGACGGTCCTGTCGCTGGACGTCCCGGTGGGGTGGGTGGACGGTCTGCCGGCTACCCCGGTGGTGTGGGCGGCGGTCCTGTCCGAACGTCTGGCGGACGACGCCCGCTGGGACTGACGGCCGCCTCGAGGTGCCCGACACGGGCGCTGGTGGTCCTACGGTGGCCCACGGGGGGGCGTGACGGGATACGCTCGCGTGCATGCTGGTGCTGAGTCGACGCGTGGGGGAGCGCCTGGTCATCGGTGACGACGTGGTCGTCACCGTGATCGACGTGCGCAGCGACGGCGTGCGTCTCGGCATCGACGCCCCGCGCGAGGTGCGCGTGCACCGGGCCGAGATCCTGGAGGCGGTGCAGCAGGCGAACGTCGCGGCGGCGGCTGCGGACGACACCGCTGTCGAGGCGCTGCGCGCCCTGCGCCCAGGCGCACCCGGTACCGACTGAGCCACCCCGGCACGCCCCCGGTCAGGGGTGCCCCGTGGCCGTCGGCCCGGTGCGGGTGAGGACTGCGACGACTCCTCACAAGCCCCAGGGGCGTGCCGATCACACCCTCAGCACGTGACGGAGGTCCCGTCACCGGTTGAGCTGTGGAGGCCGACGTGGAGGACTTGGACGAGATCGTCCACGAGTTCCTCGTGGAGAGCCACGAGAATCTCGACCAGCTCGACTCGGACCTGGTCGCCCTGGAGGGCGCGCCGGAGTCCCGCGAGCTGCTCGGCAGCGTGTTCCGCACGATCCACACGATCAAGGGCACGAGCGGGTTCCTCGCCTTCAACGTGCTCGAGCGGCTCACGCACGTGGGCGAGAACCTGCTGGTCCAGCTGCGGGACGGCAAGCGGGTGATGGACCAGCCGACCACCGACGTCCTGCTGGAGATGGTCGACGGGGTGCGCGCCCTGCTGCGACACATCGAGTCGGACGGGACCGAGGGCGATGTGGACGTGGCTCCCACGGTGGCGCGCATCCAGGCCGTGCTGGACGGCGCGACCGCCCCTGCGGCGCCCGAAGCGGCGGAGCCCGAGCCGGCCACCCCCGAGCCGGTGGAGCCCGAGCCGGAGCCCGTGGACGAGGGAACGGTCGCCCGGACCACCGTCGAGCCGGACGAGCCGGCGCCCACCCCCGACGACGCGGGAACGGCTGAGGCCGACCTGCCCCAGCAGCGGCGGCCCGAGCCGGCGCCACCGCGGAGGAAGACCGTGAAGAAGACCCCACCACCGGCCGTGCAGCAGCCGTCCGAGCCGCCGCCGGCGGCCTCCGAGTCCGCTCCACACCCCGTGGACCCGGGTGAGGCCCCGGCCGAGGCGACCCGCGGCGCGGCCGACGGCTCGATCCGCGTGGACGTGGACCTGCTGGACGCGCTCATGCGGCAGGTCGGTGAGCTGGTGCTGGCCCGCAACGCCATCACCCGTCTGGCCGACAACGTGGCCGACGTGGACCTGGCGCGGGCGTCCCAGCGGCTGAGCCTGATCGCCTCCGAGCTGCAGGAGGGCGTCATGAAGACGCGCATGCAGCCCATCGAGCACGTGTGGTCCAAGGTGCCGCGCATGGTGCGGGACGTCGCGGCGGCGTGCTCACGGCAGGTCCGGCTGGAGATGACCGGTGGTGACACCGAGCTGGACCGCAGCCTGCTGGAGGCCATCAAGGACCCGTTGACGCACCTGATCCGCAACGCGGTCGACCACGGCATCGAGCCGCCGGAGGACCGCACCGCGGCGGGCAAGCCAGCCAAGGGCCTGGTGAGCCTGCGGGCCTACCACGCCGGGGGCCAGGTCGTGGTCGAGGTCATCGACGACGGCAAGGGCATCGACTCCGACCGGGTCGCGGCGAAGGCGGTGGAGAAGGGCCTGCGGACGGCCCAGCAGGTCGCCTCGATGGGGCAGGCCGAGCTGTTGCAGCTGCTGTTCCTGCCGGGTTTCTCGACCGCGGAGGCCGTCACCAACGTCTCTGGCCGGGGCGTGGGCATGGATGTCGTCCGCACCAAGATCGAGGCCATCGGCGGCACCGTCGACATCGAGTCGATCATGGGTCGCGGGACGACGTGGCGCCTGCGGATCCCGTTGACACTGGCGATCATGCCTGCCCTGACGATCGAGTGCGACGAGCAGCTGTACGCGATCCCGCAGGTGAGCCTGCTGGAGCTGGTGGCCCTGGACGCCCAGACCAACGACGGTTCGGTGGAGTGGGTGCGCGGGGCGCCGGTGTACCGGCTCCGCGGGGAGCTGCTCCCCCTGGTCGACCTGCGCGAGGTGTTCTCCGGTCCGGCCCGCGAGGGGGACGGTCGCACCGTGATCGCGGTGCTCCAGGCCGACACCCAGCGCTTCGGGCTGATGGTCGACAGGGTCCTGAACACCGAGGAGATCGTCGTCAAGCCGTTGTCGGCACGCCTGAAGTCCATCGGGCTGTACGCCGGGGCGACCCTGCTCGGTGACGGCCGGGTGTCGCTGATCCTGGACGTGCAGGCCATCGCCCGACGGTGCATGAACGGTGAGCTGGGCGAGGCGGACCGCCACGACCAGGACGCCCAGTCCGACGTCGAGCGCGACATCGAGCAGGTGCTGATCACCGCGATCGGTGAGGACCGCAGGATCGCGATCCCGTTGTCCGCGGTGACGCGCCTGGAGAAGCTGCCGGCGGCGTCGGTGGAGCGGGTGGCCAACCGTGAGGTCGTGCAGTACCGGGGTGCGATCACCCCGGTGGTGCGACTCTCGAACCTCCTGGGTGGCTCGGCGAGCACGGGCGAGGAGCTGACGGTCGTGGTGTACACGCGCCGGGACCGCAGCGTGGCGATCGTGGTCGAGGAGATCATCGACATCGTCGACGACGACACCGCGCACCACTCCGACCTCGGCGACCGGGGCCTGCTGGGCTCGACCGTCCTGAAGGACCGCGTGACGGAGCTTCTCGACGTGCACGCGGCCGTGACGGCCGGTGACCCGTACTTCTTCGACGACGAGCCGGCTGACGAGGCGACCGAGGCGCAGGGTGAGGTCCCTGCCCAGAACGGTGCGCACCGCTCCGGGGAACTGGTGGGTGTGTGACATGGGCCGACAGCTCGCGACGTTCTCGGTGGAGGGCGCCCGCTACGGGGTGGACGTCCTGCACGTGCAGGAGGCTCTGCGCTTCCAGGCCAGGACCCCCGTCCCGGTCGCGCCACCCGGGGTGGCCGGCCTGGTGAACCTGCGTGGACAGGTGGTCCTCGCCGTGGACCTCAGGGTCAAGCTGGGGCTGCCGCCCCTGGCGCAGGGTGTCGAGCCGATGATGGTCGTGGTGAAGGTCGGCAGCGAGCCGGTGAGCCTGCTCGTCGACGAGATCGGCGACGTCATCGACGTGGACGACTCCCAGTTCGAGACCCCGCCCGACACCCTCGACGCGGCCCTGCGGGACGTCCTCGTGGGTGCGTACAAGCTCGACGGGGGCCTGCTTCTGGCCCTGGATGTCGAGGCGGCCACCGCCGCGTGACCTTCCCGTGGTCAGGGCCCCGACCGGGCCCTGACCGTCGTCCCACCCGCGCCCACCCCTGCGCGTCCTCATGAGGAGCACCATGGCCCGCTCGTCGTCCGCCACCGACCACGACGGAGAGCGCCGCGGGCGCCGTCCGCGGTTCGCCGACAGGTCCGTCCGCACCAAGATCCTCGCCGCGATCGGGACGTTGACGTTCGTGGCGGTGGGTTCGGGCGCACTGGCGGTCTCGTCGATGCAGACGACGACCGAGGCCGTGCGGTCGGTGGCCGACGCGCAGTCGGGGCTCGCCTCCGAGCTGGCGTTCGTGCGGGCCGAGGTCAACGAGGCGCGTCTGGCGATGGCACAGGTGGTCGCCGCGTCCAGTGACCAGCAGCGTCAGATGTGGGCGTCGCACATCGCGGACATCGACGCCCAGCTCGAGGAGGCGATCGGGCGGGTCGACGTCGCGGTCGGTGCGGACTTCCCGCAGTGGACGTCGTTCGTCGACATGTGGCGCGAGTGGCAGCAGGTCCGTGAGTCCCAGCTGATGGCCCCGGCGATGGCTGACGACGCCGTGCGCTACGAGCAGGTGCGCCTGACCGTGGCCCAGCCGTTGATGGACCGTGCGCTGGAGCACCTGGACGACGCGGCCGCGCAGATGAACGCCTACGTGGAGGGCGTGGCCACCGACGCGGAGCAGGACGCGAACCGGGCTGTCGCGGTGTTCGTGGTGGCGTTGGCGCTGGGTGTCCTGGTCGCCGTGCTGGTGGCGTTGCGTGTGACCGCGCAGATCAGTCGCCCGGTGCGGGAGGTGGGTGTGGCGTTGCAGGCCTTGGCCGAGGGCGACCTGACCGCACCCGTCACGGTGACGGGTGCGGACGAGATCGGTCGGATGGCGGGTGCCCTGCGTGAGGCGCAGACGTCCCTGCGGGGCATCGTGTCGCAGGTCGCCGAGACCTCGTCGGCGTTGGCGGCGGCCGCGGAGCAGATGTCGGCCGCCGGCACCCAGGTGAGCGCGAGCGCCGAGGAGTCCAGCTCGCAGGCCGGCGCGGTGGCGGCTGCCGCCGAGGAGGTCAGCCGGAACGTGCAGGCGGTGGCGACCGGGGCGGAGCAGATGGGGTCCTCGATCCGGGAGATCGCGCAGAACGCCAACGACGCCGCTCAGGTGGCGGCACGGGCGGTGGAGTTCACCCGGCACACGCAGGGGTCGGTCAGCGAGCTCGGCGCGTCGGCCAGGGAGATCGGTGACGTGGTGAAGGTGATCACCTCGATCGCGGAGCAGACGAACCTGCTGGCGTTGAACGCCACGATCGAGGCCGCGCGTGCCGGTGAGGCGGGCAAGGGGTTCGCGGTGGTGGCGGGTGAGGTCAAGGACCTGGCCCAGGAGTCGGCCCGGGCCGCCGAGGACATCGCCGGTCGCATCGCGACCAACCAGACCCAGACGCAGACCGCGGTGGCGGCGATCGGTGAGATCTCCTCGATCATCGCGACGATCAACGACTACCAGCTGACCATCGCCAGTGCCGTGGAGGAGCAGACGGCCACCACGGGCGAGATGTCGCGCGGGGTGGGCGAGGCTGCCACGGGCTCGGGCGAGATCGCCCAGAACATCACGGGTGTGGCGGCGGCGACAGCGACCTCGAGCGAGGTGCTGACGCAGCTCGGCGCGTCGATCGACGAGCTGGCGCGGATGTCCGCCGACCTGCGTGGCAAGGTCTCGACCTTCACGTACTGACACGTGCCCGACGGCACCGTCGAACGCCGGAACGCTCAGAGCCTGCGTCCGGATGCCGATGGGCGGTATGAGTCCTACCCCGACCAGCTCACCGAGGAGCTTGCTGACATGGCGACCGACACGATCGACAACACCGGCGACGACCGGTCCCGGTCGGGTGCGTCGACCGGTGCCCCCGACGGCCCGGACGACCGGGCGACGGTGAAGCCCACCCCGGTGGGGCGTGCGATGGCCGCGGTGCGCAGCGCAGGTGCGGGCGCGGCGGCGGTCGGGTCCACCGTGGGCACGTCGGTGGGTTCGGCGCTCAGGGTGGCGGCCGGTTCGGTGTCCGGCGGGGCGGGTGCTGCCCGTCGTCGCGTCGCCGAGGCGAAGGCGGCACGCGCGTCCCGTCGTGGCGAGCCGGACCACCGCGACGAGGAGCTCGTGGCCCGCGCGAGCCGGGCGGGTCTCCTGCACGGCATCGGCGCGAAGATCATGGGTGTGGTCGCGATGATGGCGGTCACTGCCGCGGGTGCGGGGCTGGTGGCCGACGTGAACCTGCGGGCACTGGCGGACGACTCCCGTGAGCTGGCCCGCATGCAGGACGAGATCACCGCGCCGGTCGCGATGGTGAACCAGTCGCAGGCCGAGGCCCAGATGCTGCTGGCGCAGGTGGTCGCGTCCGAGGACTACCTCGAGCGGCGCAGCTGGGCACGCCTGATCCCTGAGACCGACGTGCCCCTGGAGGGCGCGGCGAACGAGGTGACCGCGGTCCTCGACGGCGCCGTCCCCGAGTGGGAGTCGTTCATGGACGGGTGGCGGGAGTGGAAGCGCCTGCGTGACACGACCATGCTGCCGGCCGCCATGGATGCCGACCGGGCCCTGTACGAGCAGGTCCGTCTGGACCAGGTGCAGCCGATCGTGGACCAGATGGCGGCGGACATGGAGGTGGTGAACACCTGGGTCGCCACGTACGTGGACGACGTCGCGGCGCAGGCGGCCGCGGACGCGACGCGGGCGCGGGCGGTCTCGGCCGGTGCGATCGCGGTCGGCCTGGTGCTCGCGGTGCTGCTGGGGACGCTGGTGGCCCGGTCGGTGCGCCGGTCCCTGGCCCAGGTCGAGCGTTCTCTGCAGGCGATGGCCGAGGGCGACCTCACGGTGGCGGCGCAGGTGCGCAGCCGCGACGAGGTGGGTCGGATGGCGGCGGCGCTGTCGCTCGCGCAGGGGTCGTTGCGCCATACGCTGGCGCGGGTCGCCGAGACGGCAGGGACGGTCGCCGCGGCCTCTGAGCAGATGTCGGCGGCCGGGTCGCAGGTGTCGTCCGGGGCGGAGGAGACCAGCGTCCAGGCGGGGGTGGTCGCTGCGGCGGCCGAGCAGGTGAGCCGCAACGTGCAGGCGGTCGCGGCGGGCGCGGAGCAGATGGGCGCCTCGATCCGTGACATCGCGGAGAACGCCAACGAGGCGGCCCGGGTGGCGACCTCGGCGACGGAGGTCGCTGACGTGACCAACGCGAGCGTCGCGCGCCTGGGGACGAGCTCTCAGGAGATCGGGAACGTGGTGAAGGTCATCACCTCGATCGCGGAGCAGACGAACCTGCTGGCCCTGAACGCCACCATCGAGGCGGCCCGTGCCGGTGATGCGGGACGTGGGTTCGCGGTCGTGGCGGGTGAGGTCAAGGAGCTGGCTCAGGAGACCGCCCGTGCGACCAAGGAGATCGCCGCGCGGGTCGAGGCCATCCAGACCGACACCGACGACGCCGTGGGGGCGATCTCGGAGATCGCGTCGATCATCTCGCGGATCAACGAGTACCAGCTGACGATCGCGAGCTCGGTGGAGGAGCAGACCGCGACCACCAACGAGATGTCCCGTGGTGTGACCGAGGCGGCCACCGGGTCCGGTGAGATCGCGGAGAACATCACCGGCGTCGCCACGGCGGCGTCGTCGTCGAGCGTGGTGCTGGGACAGATGCAGTCCTCGATCGACGAGCTGGCCCGCATGTCGGCGGACCTGCGCACCCAGGTGGGCGCGTTCCGTTACTGAGGGGCGGGACCTGGAGGGGGCCGTGAGGGCGCCTGCCGGGGGGCCGTGCGGGTGTCCCGTGCGCCGCGTCGTCCGGCCGGATCGCCGCTCGGGCGACGTCTGCTGACCGAGGCGGGAACCACCCGCCCGAGTGCTCACAAGGCCCCGCGGGGGGTCGATGGATAGGCGGACGCGAGAGCCGCCGGAGAGGAGGGGAAGTGGCACGGATCAGAGTGCTCGTGGTCGACGACTCGGTCGTCATCCGCCGACTCCTCACCGACTCGTTGCGGGCCGACCCCGCCATCGAGGTCGTGGGTATCGCCGCGAACGGTCAGCTGGCGCAGGCGAAGATCGCCCAGCTGGCGCCGGACCTGGTGACCATGGACATCGAGATGCCGGTGATGAACGGCATCGAGGCGGTGCGGGCGTTGCGGGCCGCCGGTCACCGGATGCCGGTGATCATGTTCTCGACGCTCACCGAACGTGGTGCGGCGGCGACCCTGGACGCGTTGGCGGCCGGTGCCACGGACTACGTGACCAAGCCCTCGAACGTGGGCAGCCTCACCGAGGCGTTGGCCCGGGTGGCTGCCGAGCTCCTGCCGCGCATCAAGGCTCTGGTGCCGCACGCGCGGCCGGGTGGGACGAGCCCCGGCGGGCGGTCCGCGCCTCGTGCGCGGGGCGCGGCCCCGCGACCGGCGGG
>NZ_AXCZ01000116.1 GCF_000767165.1 Cellulomonas bogoriensis 69B4 = DSM 16987 | reverse complement strand
GCGGGGGTGGGGCGCACGTCGTGCACCGACGCGGGCCACTGTCATTCGTAGAACGTCGAGGGGTTGAGGATCTGTCGGTGCCACAGCTGGCCACGATCGGCTGAGGTGAGGCAGGCCGCTTCTGCGGCGTCCGCCCACTCGTCGTGGACGGTCGCGATGATCCGGTCGACGATGCCTCTCGCGTCGTCCTCGCTGATCAGGTAGTTGTCTGCGGCTGCGATGCAGGTCGCGAAACGTGAGGACTTCTGGCCGCCTCGACCGATCGCCATGGCTTGATCGGTCTCACCGACGTTGCGCACCTGGGGGCACAGGTCGTAGGCCGGGGTGAGGGTCAGGTGGGTACCGTCCCAGAAGGCTGCGTGGTTGCGGGCGTGGTCGTCGGTGTTGCCGATGGCGACGTTGAAGACGATGCGTGTGAACAGCTCACGCAAGGTGGCGGCGGGCTCGGTGAAGTGCTGCCGGATCAGGTCCGCGAGGTCCGGGTAGGTGGCGTACCTGGCTGTCATCTCGCCCAGCTTCAGCATCGTGAGGGCTGAGACCATCTGGCGGCGCCCACCACCAGGCTGTCGGTCGAACCGGTCGATGAGCAGCGCGTCACGCCCGGCGACCGTGGCGACCTCCGTCCTCGGGGCAGTGATCCCGACCCGTCGGGCAAGTTCCATCGCAACAGCTTCCGCCTTGACGACAGGGTAGGTGTCGGTGGCCGTGGAGAACTTCGCGATCACCGCCCGGCCCCCTGCCTCGAAGGTCGCCTTGGGTCTGGCACCGCCGATCGACGTGCCGCGGAACAGGGCGTCCGCAAGGGCAGGCGGGAGCGCCTCCCCTGCCTGGAGGCTGTCGGCGCCTTCCTGGATCTCCTCCAGGGACGAGGTCGAGGGTTCCCGAGGGGTGAAATCGGTCGGCGACCCCTGGAAGTCCAAGGCCCCGATCCGGTCCGACGAGGACTCGAGCAGGTAGGTGAGTTCAGGCAGGTCCGTCGTGTCGGAGGACCGGTCCAGGCGCCCCAGGTGACGGGCCAGGATGACACGTCGACCCCACGAGTCCGGCGCTGCGTCGGCGAGACAGCCCGCCATGTCCAGGCCCTGCTCGGGCTGCTGGGGCCCCCGACGGAGGGGCAGCTCAGGGGTGTAGAGGGAGATCGCGTCGGAGCGCTCCAGATAGGAACGTCCGTAGGTGAACTGGTGCCGGGTGCCGATGGCGTCCAGACGCCCCGCGACGACCGGCTCGGTGCGCCCGGGCAGCCAGATCCACACGAATGCGGTGGTCGGTCGCTCAGAAGTCATCGTCGACCTCGGCCACGGGTCGCACACGCTGCGGCAGTACTGCCAGGCGCTCGTTCAACCGAGCACGGACCGTGGCCAGACCTACGGGGTCACGGTCGAACAGGGGGACGGCGAGGACGGTCGCGACCTCGAACACCGTCCCGATCGCCACGGTGGGCGCCCCCGACTCGATCGCCCTCAGCGTCTGCCGGGTGATCCCCACGCGCTCGCACAGCTCGGCCGCGGTCATGCGACGCTCCCGTCGCGCGGCCGCGACGAGGAGTCCCAAGGTCACGGTCGCGTCGAGAGTCGCCGGTGAGTACGTCCGAACCCGTGCCATCGGAAACCACCTCCCTGGTCATTCTAGCGCCCATGAGCGCCATAATGGTTGCTCTAGTGATCACATCTACCGTCCAGGGCCCGATCGACGTCAACGCGTTCGCGGCGTCCCGCGCGCGACGGACCGACCTGCACCGACTCTCCACCCGTGGTGGGTCGACGGGGACCGTCGGCGGGGAGACGATGGGGGCATGTCGTCGCGTCCTCGTCCTGCTGCCCGGTGGGCCGTACCTGCCGGGCTCGCCGCCGTCGTGGTCGGTGCCACCCTGGTGGTGCCGACGATCGCGGCCGCTGAACCGGACCTGCCCGAGGTGACCGCCGCCGAGCTGCTCGCGAACCTGCGTACCGAGCCCGTGGACGGCCTGTCGGGCACCGTCGTGCACCGCGCCGACCTGGGGCTGCCCGCTCTGCCCGGCCTGACGGACGGTGGCGGTGGGGGGCCGGTCGGTTCACCGGTGGACGCCACGTCCCTGCTGGACGGCGAGCACACGCTACGGGTGTGGGCGGCGGGCCCCGACCGGGCGCGGGTCGCCCTGCACGGTGGCATGAGTGAGCTGGCCGTCGTCGTGGACGGTGACGAGGTGTGGGTGTGGCGCAGCGAGGGCGCCACCGTCACCCAGGTGCTGCTGCCCGAGCACCCCACCACCGACGACGCCGGGCACCGGGCCAAGGCCCGCGGCGGCCTCCCGCCGATGACGCCCGCCGAGTACGCCGACGTGCTGCTCGCCTCGCTCGACCCGTCGACCGAGGTCAGCGTCGGGGCGCCGGTGACCGTGGCCGGCCGTCCCGCCTACGAGCTGGTCCTCGACCCTCGCAGCGACGGGACCCTGGTGGACCAGGTGCGCATCGCCGTCGACGCCGCCGACCGGGTCCCCACCCGCGTGCAGGTCCACGCCGTCGGGCACAGCGCACCCGCGATCGACGTCGGGTTCACGGACCTGAGCCTGACCCGCCCCGACGACGACGTCCTCACCTTCACCCCACCGCCCGGTGCCACCACCGACGTCCTGGACCTCACCGACGGCACCGACAAGCCCGCGACGGGCCGCGACGGGGAAGGGTCCAACGACGCGGACGACACCGACGCGGACGACGGCGAGAAGGCGGACCAGGTGACGGTGGTGGGCGACGGGTGGTCCCGCGTCCTGATCGCCACCCTCCCCCCGGACGCACTCGCCGGGCTCGCCGGCCAGGAGCTCACCGGTGAGGCGAGCGAGCTCGCCGCCGGGCTGGAGGCCCTGCCCCGCGTGGACGGGCCCGCCGGGGCGGGGCGGCTCCTGCAGTCACGCCTGTTCTCGGTGCTGCTGCTGGACGACGGCCGGGTCCTGATCGGCGCGGTCGACGGCGACACGCTCCAGGCCGCCGCCGGGTGACCACCACCGACACCCCGCCCGTGGCCGCCACGGGCACGGACGCCGCCGTCGTGACCCGGGGCCTGACCAAACGGTTCCGCTCCGGGCAGGTCGCCGTGGACTCCCTGGACCTGACCGTGCCGCAGGGGTCCGTGTACGGGTTCCTGGGACCGAACGGGTCGGGCAAGACCACGACGATCCGGATGCTGCTCGGGCTGCTCGAACCCACCTCCGGGCAACGCACGCTCCTGGGGGCGCCCGTGCCCCAGGAGTCCGTCTCCGTGCTGCCACGAGTCGGGGCCCTGGTCGAGGGACCCGCGTTCCACCCCTACCTGTCGGGCACGGCGAACCTGCGGCGCCTGGACGCCGCCGACCGCACCACCGACCCCGGGACCACCACCCGGCGCATCGGTGAGGCCCTGGACCGGGTGGGCCTCACCGCGGCCGGCCGCAAGACCTACCGCCACTACTCCCTCGGCATGCGCCAGCGCCTCGGCCTCGCGGCCGCGCTGCTGCGCCCCCGCGACCTGCTCGTCCTCGACGAGCCGACCAACGGCCTGGACCCCCAGGGCACCCGCGAGGTCCGGTCGCTGCTCCTGGACCTGGCCGCCCACGGCACCACCGTGCTGCTGTCCACCCACCTGCTCAGCGAGGTCGAGCAGATCTGCACCCACGTCGGCGTGATGCACCGCGGGCGGCTCGTCGCCCAGGACGCCCTGCCCTCGCTGCGGTCCCGCACCGCGGCGGTCGTCGCCGTCACCACACCCGACCCCTCCCTGGCCGCCGGGGTGCTGGACCGCCTCGGGCTGGCCGGCGTCGACGTCGCCGCCGACCGGGCCGGCCGGGTCACCGCCACCCTCGGTGACACCGCACCGGAGGACGTCGTCGTCGCCCTGGTCCGTGGTGGGGTCCCCGTGCGCGGGTTCGAGGTGCGCACCGCCGACCTCGAGGAGCTGTTCGTCGACCTCACCGGGGAGGGATTCGATGTCAGCGGCTGACGGCGCCGTGGGGATGACGTGGCGGTTGTTCACCTCGGAGCTGCGCCTGATCTACACCCGCCGACGCAACCTCGCCGGAGCCGTCGTCCTCGCGGCCGTCCCCGTGATCATCGCGATCGCGATCAAGGTCGACGGCGGTGGGGGCGGCAGCTTCCTGTTCGGGCAGATCCCCGTCAACGGGCTGTTCGTCGCGCTCGCCGCGCTCATGGTGCAGATGCCGTTCTTCCTGCCCACCGCGGTCGCCGTGATCGCCGGGGACTCGGTGGCCGGCGAGGCGAACGTCGGGACCCTGCGGTACCTGCTGGTCGTGCCCGTCGAACGCACCCGGCTGCTCGTGGTGAAGTTCGCCGCCATGGTGGTGTTCGCGGCGTCCGCCACCCTCCTCGTCGCCGGTGTCGGCTCAGCAGTGGGCGTGGCGCTCTTCGGGACCGGACCCCTGCCCACCCTGTCAGGGCCGGCCCTCACCTTCGGAGAAGGCGTCGGCAGGGTGCTGCTCGTGTGCGCCTACCTGACGCTGTGCCTGGTCGCCATCGGCTCGATCGGACTGTTCATCTCGACCCTCACCGAGCAACCCCTGGGGGCGACCATCGGCCTGCTGGTCGTCGTCCTGACCAGCCAGATCCTCGACGCGATCCCCCAGCTCTCCGTCATCCACGAGTACCTGCCCACCCACTGGTGGCTCGCGTTCGCCGACCTGCTGCGCGACCCCGTCAGCCTGGACACCGTCACCCCGGGGGTCCTCTCCGCGCTCGCCTACACGGCCATCTTCACCACGGCGGCCTGGGCCCGGCTGACCACCAAGGACATCACCTCCTGAACCAGGGCCGTCCTCGCAGCGCCCGGGTCACCCCGTCGCGGGCGTGGTCTACGCAGCCCCCGTCCTGGTGGTCCCCGTCCTCGTGGTTCCCGTCTTCGCGGTGACCACCACCACGGGGACGAGCAGCAGTGCCAGGAGGCCACCGCCCAGGGCCAGGGGCGTGAACCCGGCGCCCGCGACGACGAACCCGGCGCCCAGGCCGCTGCCGGCACCGGCCAGAGCGATCAGCAGGTCGACCACACCCTGGGTGCGGGCGCGGGTCGCGACCGGCAGCGCCGAGGCGACCATGGCGGTCCCTCCCACCAGACCCAGGCTCCAGCCCACCCCGAGCAGGCCCAGCGCCAGTGCGAGCACCGGCACCGAGTGGACCGGGGCGAGAGCCGCCACGACGCCCGCGGCCAGGAGCGTGCCGGCGGCGGCCCCGGTCACCAGCGCCGCACCGAACCTGTCCAGCAACCACCCGGCTAGGGGCGCCGGCAGGTACATGGCGCCGACGTGCACCGCGATCACCAGGCCGGCGGCCCCCAGGCTGTGCCCGTGGCCGCGCATGTGCAACGGGGTCACGGTCATGATCGCGATCATCACGACCTGGGTGACGGTCATGAGGGCGACACCGGCGAGCAGGACGTCGCGCCGGACCGGCTCGGCGGCGTCCGGCGAGGAACCGGTGTCCGTGGCAGCGGCTGAGGTCTGGTGGGCGAGCCGGCGAGCCAGGAGCAGAGGATCGGGCCTCAGCAGGGCGAGGAGCACCAGCCCGGCCGCCCCGTAGGCGACACCAGCCAGCAGGAACGGCCCGGCCAGCTCGGGCAGCCCCATGGCGCGGGCCACAGCCCCGGTGGGGGTCACCAGGTTGGGTCCGGCGACCGCGCCCAGGGTCGTGGCGACCAGCACGGTGCTGACGGCGCGACCTCGTGTGGCGGGGGTCGCGAGATCGGCCCCGGCGTACCGGGCCTGCAGGTTCGCGGCGCTGCCCGCGCCGTAGACCACGAACGAGACCAGCAGCAGGGCGATGCTGTCGGTGCCCGCGGCGACCACCACACCGAACGCGCCCACCGCCCCGAGCAGGTACCCCAGGGCGAGGCCCACGCGCCGCCCGCGCCGCTGGGACACCCCACCGACCATCGCCGACGCCCCGGCCGCACCGAGGATGAACAGCGCCATCGACACCCCGGCCAGGCCCGCGCCGCCGAGCATCTCGTCCGCGATCAGGACCCCGACGGTCAGCCCGGCGGCCAGGCCCGCACCGGACAGCAGCTGCCCGAGGACCAGGACCTTCAGGGTGCGGGCCTGCTCCGGGCGTTCGCCCGGTTCGGCCACGGACGGTGCGGTGGGGTGTACGGCCACGCGGACTCCAGGTGTGTGCGGCGCCAGGTGCACCGACCGTAGCGGTCACCACCCGGCACCCACCGCCCCATCACCTGGGCACCCGAGCCCCTTCCGGGACGAGGCCGGCGGGGGCGGGCACCGGCGCGGCCTGCACCTGGGTGTCGGTGAGGGCACCGTCGACGATCTGCCGGGCCTGCTCGATGGCCGGGCGGGGTCGCAACCAGGCCGCGACCAGGTAGGCGAGAAGGGAGGCGATCGCGCCGTAGAACGTGGGCCACCCGTCGAAGCTCGCGTCGAGCATCTCGTTGGGGATGTAGGCCACGTCGTTGGGCACCCCGTACATGGTGGGGGTGAGGACGAACAGCCCGACCCGGACCGTGAGGCCGGCCGCGAGGGCGGCGACGGCGGCGCTGGTGCCGCCCCGGCCCCAGAACAGGCCCAGGAGGAACGGGACGACGAGCCCGGCGAGCATGAGGTCGAACGCCAGCGTGAGGAGGATGCCCGTCTGGGCGACCTCCAGGGCGACGGTCACCCCGCACGCGACGACGGGGAGCATCGCCAGGCGCGTCCACAGCAGGAGGGGGTCGCGGCTACCGTCCTGCACGACGCGGCGGACGCCGGCGATGTTGCGGACCGCCACCGCCGCCGTGGCGAGGATCGCCCCGGAGGCGGTGGAGAACGACGCGGCGACGATCCCCGACAGCACCAGGACGGTCAATCCGGCCGGGGCGTAGTCGTCCAGGAGTGCGAACAGGACCGGCCCGTCGACGGCGTCCAGGCCCAGCGCCGAGACGGCCGTGAGCGCGACCAGCGCGTACGCGACACCGACGGTCGCGGTCCCGGCAGCCCCGGCGAAGCAGGAACGTCGTGCGACCTCGGGGTTCTTGGCGGCGAAGATCCGCTGCATGAAGTCGATCGCCACGATGTCGCCGATGCCGAGCGCCACCAGGGTGGCCCAGTTGATGGGGGCCCCGGCGTCGGTGGAGGTCAGCTGCTCCATGTCGAACGGGCCCATGCCCTCGGGGATGTGGAACCCGAAGGTCGCGCCCACCCACCACAGCAGCGCGACGGTCGCCACGGCGGTGATGACCACCTGGAACGCGGCGGTGTAGGCGTCCGAGAACATGCCCCCCGCGATCGTGTAGACCAGCACCAGGGACACCGCGAGCAGGACGCCGGTGGTGTAGCTCAGCCCCAGGAACCGGTTCAGCAGGTAGCCGCAGGCCACGAGGTTGCCCGCCATGAGGATCGCGAACGCGAAGATCATGAGGACGGAGGAGGTGACCTCGACCCCGCGGCCGTAGCGCAGCCGGTAGAAGTCGGCGAGCGTGAACAGGCCCATCCGGTTCATGGGACGGGCGAGGAACAGGCCGGTCAGGAGCAGGCAGATCGCCAGCCCGATCGCCAGGGACGCACCGGCCCAGAAGCCGAACGACGAGGTGAGGTCGGTGTTCCCGACGGTCGCGTTGGAGTCGACCGCCGAGGCCATCAGCGAGGCCGCGACCAGGGGGATCCCCAACCGTCGGCCGGCGACGAGGTAGTTGGCGCTGTCACCGTCGACCTTGCGTGCGACGACGATGCCGACGACCACGACGAGGAGGACGCTGAACCCGACTCCGATGATGACCATGGGTGCTCCGTGAGGACGGCCGGCACGAGGGACGGCGGTGGGTCGCAGACGGTGACGTCTGGACGTGGTCCGTGCCGACCGGCTATTTCCTGTCGATCGACAGGGACATTCACCTCTCGTGCCGTGTCGGTGCCGAGGCGCCCGTGAAACGGCTGTGTAAAAAGGTCCTCAGGGGGTGGCGACGTCCGCCAGGAGCGGCTCCGCCCCGGCGCGTGCGGACGCCACGTCCGCCTCGCTCAGACCCAGGACCCGCAGCGCGGCGTCGGCGACGCACGGCGCTAGGTCCGGCACCGGCTCCCAGGTCGCGCCGTACCTCCGGCGCAGGATCACGCTCTCGACCAGACCCAGCACCAGGCCGGTCAGCGCGGGCGGGTCCCCGACCGGGCCCCCGTGGTCGGTGATCAGCTCCTGGTACCGGGCGTGCAGCGACCGGTGCAGGCCACGGAACTCGGCGAACGCCTCACCGGAGACCTCGGGCAGCAGGTACAGGGCACCGAGGTTGTGGGGGCCGGCAGAGAGCAGGGTCACGTCCCGGTGGCACAGCACCCACAGCCGCACGGCGGCAGGCTCGGTGCGGGCCGCGAGCGCGTCGGCGACCGCGAGGGACGGGCGGACGGTCGTCAGGAGCAGGGCGTGGAGGATGTCGGCCTTGGTGGCGAAGTGGTGGTAGATCGAGGCCTGGCGCACGCCGGCGCGCTCGGCGATCGCCCGGGTGCTCGTCGAGCCGTAGCCCTCGGTGCAGAACAGGGCCGCGGCCGCGTCGAGCACGTCGGCGGCGGTGTCGGCGCTCGGCGGTGCACCGGTGGCGCGCGG
>NZ_AXCZ01000115.1 GCF_000767165.1 Cellulomonas bogoriensis 69B4 = DSM 16987 | reverse complement strand
CGGCATCGACTACGACGGCGCGCCCGCCGGGGTGGCGACGGTCGAGCCGGGGGACGTGCGGCACGCGTCGGTGCGCTCCACGTACATGCGCAGCGGGTCCCCGGGTCTGGTGCTGCTGCCCCGCACCACCGAGCAGGTGGCGCGGGCGGTGCGGTGGGCCCGCACCCAACCGGTGCCGCTCGCGGTGCGCAGCGGGGGGCACGGGATCAGCGGCAGGTCCACCAACGACGGGGGTCTGGTCCTGGACCTGCGGCATTTGGCCGGTGTGGAGGTGGTGGACCCCGCGACCCGGCTGGTGCGGGTGGGCCCGGGTGCCCGGTGGGGTGAGGTCGCGCAGGTGCTGGCACCACACGGGTGGGCGATCACGTCCGGTGACTACGGCGGGGTGGGTGTGGGGGGTCTGGCGACCGCCGGTGGTGTGGGCTACCTGGGCCGGGCCCACGGGTTGACGATCGACCACGTCCGGGCGGTGGAGGTGGTGCTGGCCGACGGGTCGGTGGTGCGGGCCGACGCCGGGCACGAGCCCGAGCTGTTCTGGGGTGTGCGGGGTGCGGGCGGCAACCTGGGGGTGGTGACGTCGTTCGACCTGCAGGCCCGTGAGCTGGGTGACGTGGGGTTCGCGCAGCTGGCGTTCGCGGTCACGGACCTGGCACGGTTCCTGGTCGGGTTCGGTGCGCTGGTCGAGGGCTCACCCCGGGACGTCACCCCGTTCCTGCTGATGGGCCCCCCGCGGGGTGGCCAGGTGGTCGTGCAGCTCTCGGCGATGGTCGCGGCCGACGACCCGGACGTCGTCATCGACCGGTTGCAGCCGTTCGCCCACCTGGCGCCCCTGGTGCAGCAGGCGGTGCACCTGGTGCCCTACGCCGCCGTCGTCGCTCACGGGGGCGGGCAGCACGACGGGCAGGGCGAGCCCGTGACCCGGTCCGGTCTGGTGGAGCACCTGACCGAGGGGTTCGCGGCGGACGCCGAGGCGCTGGTGCTCAGCGGCAGGGTGCCGTTCTTCCAGGTGCGGTCCGTGGGCGGGGCGATCGCCGACGTCCCCCCGGACGCCACCGCCTACGCCCACCGCAGCGCGGGGTTCAGCGTGCTGGCGATGGGGTCGGACCGGGCGTGGCTCGACGAGCGGTGGGACGCGATGACCCACCACTGCGCCGGGATCTACTCCAGCTTCGAGACCGACCCGCGGCCCGAGCGCATCCCCGAGGTGTACCCCGAGCCCACGCTGACCCGGTTGCGTGCCCTCAAGGCGCGGGTCGACCCCGAGGACCTGTTCGGTCACAACCTGTCGGTGGCGCCCCGCTGAGGGCGCCACCGGGGCGGGCGGTCAGCTCAGGGTGCAGACGTCTCCGTCGAGGGTCGCCCGCGACGGGGTGGTGCTGGCACCGGTGCGGGAGCCGTTGAACCCGACGGTCACCGACGCGCCCGCTGCCAGGGTCGCGTTCCACGGGGCGTTGACCGCGGTGACCGTCGACCCGCTCTGGGCCCACTGGGCGCTCCACCCCTGGGTCAGCTGCTGCCCGTCCGCCAGGTCGAGCGTCAGGGTCCAGCCCTCGAGCGCGGTGCCGCTGCTGTTGGTGACGCGCACGGACGCGGTGAACCCGGTGCTCCAGTCGTGGCTGGTCCAGGTGACCTCGCACGCCGTGGGCGGCTGGGGGACGGTGGCGTCGTCGTCGAGGTCGCCGACGACGACCCCGCGCCCGTTGGTGCCCACGTACACCCGTCCGAACACGTCGGGGTCACCGGTGATCGCCCCACCGGTCCACGCGAACTGGTGCCGGTCGTCGTTGATGCGCACCCAGGTGGCGCCCTCGTCCAGGGAGCGGAAGAACCCCCGCTGCCCCTCGAACAGGGACGTGGTGTAGATCGCCGGGTAGTCCGCCCCCGGAGCAGCCCGGCCGAACCCGACCGCTCCCCCGTCCTCGAACCCCGGGACGGCGGTGAACGTGTCGCCGGCGTCGGTGGTGCGCCACAGGCCCGTCTCACCGGCCAGCCACACGTGCCCCCGGTACCCGGGCACCGCACCGAACCGGATGTTGCCCTCGGTCGGGAAACCGGTGGCCGAGGACGCGGTGAACGTCCGACCCCCGTCCTCGGACCGGTAGAAGGTTCCGTCGGCGAAGGCGTAGAGGAGGTCCCCGTCGACCCGGTCGGCCTCCACCCTGGCGCCCGGCGGCACGCCCTGGGACGGGGACCACGACGAGCCGAGGTCCGTCGAGACGTGGACGCCGGTGCCGTCCGGGCTCCACACGACCGTGGATGCGTCCGCGGCGATCGCGACCGTCCCCCCACCGGTCACGCCGTCGGGCTCCTGACCGGCCCGCCACTGCTCCCCCGAGCTGGTGGTGGCACCGAAGTGGGACTCGACCTCACCGTCGACGGCCTGCCCCACGCGCACGATGGTCGCGGGCTCGGACTCGGCGAAGTCCACCCCGGTGACCGACCCGTGGTACGGATCGGTGAACGCGTCGTCGGGCACCTGGGTGATGTCGGTGTGCACGAACCCGCCGATGTCGTACAGGCCCGAGACGAGCTCGACCGGGCCGGGCGGGGCGGCGAGGTCCTGGACCGCGGTCTCCTCGATGCCCTGGGCCCGCACCTCGATCTGCACCGTGCCACCGGTGTCCCAGTCGGTCAGGTTGTCGGTGCCGTACACGGTGGCGCCCGTCCCGTACATCGCGTGGTCGGAGTCGAACGGGTCGATCTCGAACGACTGGGTCATCCACCCCAGCTTCACCAGCGGCTCGGGCGGGTTCGCCCGGGTGGCGCCGAACGTCAACCACGGGGCACCGGAGTGGTCGAGCTCGTAGCGCAGGTCCCGGTCGGGGTACCCGGCCCAGTCCCAGATGCGGGTCCACGTCTCGCCCCGGTCGGTGCTGCGGAAGATCACCAGGTCCGGCCACCACGACATCTGCGACACGACCATGATCGTGTCCGGGTCCTGCCGGTCGATCGTCAGGCCCGAGTACCCGTGCCCGGCGTCGGGGTCATCCGACGGGACCGGCGAGATACGCGTCCACTGATCAGTCGCGGTGTCCAGTCGCCACACGTCGCCCAGGTCCCCGTCGTACGGGCCACCGGTGTCGGACGTGGCCACGTACAGCTGACCGCCCTCGTGGTCCAGCACCCCCTTGTGGGGGAGGAACCCCGTCGGCTGGTCCGGGACCCGTTCCCACGTCGCACCGGCGTCGGTCGAGCGGTACACGTTGTTGTCCACGTCGGCCACGCCGACGTAGATGGTGGGCGTCGGCTCACCCGGTGCGCCGCTGGTCGGGTCGAACGTCACCCACACCACGCCCTGGTTGCTGGTCAGGTAGTCGGCCGGGTCGTCCGGGTCCTGCACGTACGTCCCGGGGTTCGGGAACGAGGTCACCTCGTGCCACGTCACCCCCTGGTCGGTGGACCGCCACAGCCCGTGACCGCCCTCCGTGCCCAGGTACAGGACCGTGTTGTCGTTGGGGTCGACCTGCATCCGCTCCCCCATGCCCCGGCCGGGCATGTTCCCACCGACCTGGAACGGCAGCATCGTCTGCTCCCACGTCGCGCCCCGGTCGTCCGAGCGCAGCACCGCACCGTCCTGCGGGTCCCAGCTGTTGGTGTAGCTGCCGACCGCCACGTACACCCGGTCCGGGTCGACGGGATCCGTCGCCAGGCTCAGCACGCCGCTGTGGCTCCACTCGTCCCACCCGATGTGGTCCAGCAACGGCACCCACCGACGGGTCCCCTGGTCCAACCGGTACGCCCCGCCGATGTCCGTGCGTGCGTACACCAGGCCGGGCTCCGACTGGTTGAACACGATGCCCGGGACGAACCCCCCGCCGACGATCTCCACGTTGCCCCACGTGTACCCGGCGTCGGTCGAGGCCTGGGGCGCGGACGGGACGGTCGTGGCTGCGGCGCCCGAGGCCGGCGCGATCGCGGCGGTGCTCGACGTGGTGAGCCCCGCGGTCAGGGCCAGCCCCGCCACCGCGGCCGTCAGAGGGACAAGTGGTCCACGTGCAGGCACGGTCAGCTCCCGGGTAGGCAGACGCCCCGCTGCTCAGGGGGGCGGGTCCCCGACGGCACTGTCGAGGCCCGGTAGGACCGTAACGGGCACCCCCGTGACCCCGCCGATGCTGAACCGATTAAGCCCGGCGGGGCGGCGGCGGACACCGACCTACGCCCCGACCGGTTTCCCCGTCCGCGCGTTCCCAGGAACGGGGAGCGACTGGTGCGCATCGCGACCCATCTGCTCCCCACGCCGCACCCCGGACCCGGTAGACGGAGGAACGGGGAGCATGCGGTGCGGATAGTGCACTGCACGCTCCCCATGAGCCGCCGAGGGTGGGGCGGCGGCCGGGCAGGAGCGGGGTGGAGGAGGCGGGACCGGGGCCGGTGCGGCCCGGGGCGCGGGCGGGCCCGGGGGTGGTGTCGTGCGTCTCGACGGCGGAGGGCGAGGGATTCGAACCCCCGAGGACGGGGTCACCGCCCTAACGGTTTTCAAGACCGTCGCTTTCGGCCGCTCAGCCAGCCCTCCATGCCCACGCAGCCGCAGCCGACGTCGGGCACGCCCATGCTAGTGGTACCACCGGTGTGGTCGGCCCGGGGACACCACGACCAGGCCGTGGAGTACGGCGACGCGGGCGAGCACCGGGTCGTACGTCGCGACCCTGCCGACCTCGGGGTGGGCGGCGGCGAACCCCAGGTGCAGGGCCTGGAAGGCGGTGAGGACCGACGTCGTCATCGCCGCCCGCTCCAGGGCCTGGTCGAAGAACGAGGCGACCGTCGCCGTCACGAGCACCTGCCGGGCGCGCTCACGCTCCACGACCCCCAGGGGGAAGGACGCGACCCGCAGCTCGGTGATGCCCAACCGGGTCACCACGAGCGTGTCCGTGTGCTCGGCGGACCACCGCAGCCACGCGCCGGACTCCACACCGGGGCTCAGGACGCGACGCAGCGCCGAACCGTCGGCATACGTCCACATGTCACGTCCTCGGTGGCCACTGCGCAGGACCAGCATCCCTGGTCACGAGCGTAGCCAGGACGCACCGACGGCGGCGCGGAGCCCACCCCGCGCCGCCGTCGCAGACGTGCTCAGCCGCGCAGCCGCTCCATCGCGAGCTGCACCAGCGAGATCAGCGTCTGCTTGGTCGCCGCACGCGACCTCGCGTCGGTGTACATGAGCGGGACGTGCGGAGGCACCGACAGCGCCTCGCGGATGTCGTCCAGCTGGTGACGTGCGACCCCGTCGAAGCAGTTGACCGCGACGACGAACGGGATGCCCCGGCTCTCGAAGTAGTCGACCGCGGGGAAGCACTGGTCCAGTCGCTCGGTGTCGACCAGGACGACGGCACCGATGGCGCCGCGGACCAGGTCGTCCCACATGAACAGGAAGCGGTCCTGACCAGGCGTACCGAACAGGTACAGCCACAACGACCCGGGCAGCGCGATGCGACCGAAGTCCATCGCGACCGTCGTGGTCGTCTTGCGGTCGGTGACGCCGCCGGCGTCGTCGACGCCGACCGAGTGCTCGGTCATCGCCGCTTCGGTGTTGAGCGGCTCGATGTCGGAGATCGAGCCGATGAACGTCGTCTTGCCGACGGCGAAGCCACCAGCGACGACGATCTTGACGACAGTAGGTGCGACACCCCCGGCGACCGGCGTGCGGTCCGAGACAGCGGTGTCAGAGGGCTGATATGCCATTGAGAACACTCTCCAGCACGCTCAGGGACAGGGCGGGGGATTGGCCGGTGTGGACACTGACCGGCGTCGACGTGTGGACACGGATGTGCTGGGACTCAGACAGGTCCGTGACCAGGACTCGCACGACGCCGAGCGGGAGCCGCAGCAGTGCGGACAGCTCGGCGACCGACACGAACGTGTGTGCGGCGTGCTGCAGGATGGCGCGCTTCTCAGGAGGCAGACCCTGGCCGCTGGCCGCGCCCGGGAGCACCTCGACGAGGGCCTCGAGCGGCAGGTCGGAGTTGGCTGCCCGCACGCGGCCACCGGTGACCGCGTAGGGACGAACCGTGCGCGCCTCGTACTCCACGCCGTCGTCGGGGTCCAGGGCGCTGTGGCGCCCCGGCGTCCCGAAGGTCTCCTCGATGTTGGTCATCGCTCAGATCACCCGACCGGGGACCGCATCGCGCCGTCGACGGGCAGGTTGCCCCGCATCTCGGTGACCAGCTGGGGGGTCAGCGTGGTCTCCGTGCGGGACACGAGCATCGCCATCTCGTAGCCGATGAGTCCGACGTCGCAGGTGGAGTCGGCCACGACGGCCAGCACCGACCCGTTGGAGACGCTCATGAGGAAGACGAAGAGCTCGTCCATCTCCACGATCGCCTGCCGGACGTCACCGGCGTGCAGCTGGCGCGCAGCACCGCGTGTGAGGCTCGACATGCCGGCGACGATGGCGGCGAGCTGGTCACCACTCGTGCGGTCCAAGTTCTCCGACATGGCCATGAGCAGGCCGTCGGCGGACACCACGAGCGTGTGCCGGGTCCCTGGCACCGTCCTGACGAAGTTGTCCAGGAGCCAGCCGAAGTTGGCTGCCTCCGAGCTGATCTCTGTCACGCGTCCTCCTCGAGGTTGCCGGCCTGGCGGCGGCTGGGTGTGCACGGGGTCACCATGAGGTGCTCCGCTGGGTCAGGTCGGTGTCCGGCGTGGTCACGGGCTCACGCCCGTGCGTCGGACCGTCCTCGGTACCGGTGTCGGAGGTCCCGCCACCGGTCGTCTGAGTGCTCTGCTGGTCTGCGGCCTGGCGGCCGCGGTTGGTACCGGACTGGAAGCTCGAGAGCAACGAGCGGACCTGGTCGGCGTCCCTGTCGGTTCGAGGTCGAGCACGGGAGGTGTCGATCTCGGGGGCTGCGGGGATGGTACCGGGGGTACGGCGGGCCAGGGTCGTCGGGGCGTCCGACGACACCGACTTGGGCCGGTAGGAGGAGAGCTGGCTCAGCTCGGCCAACGCCTGCTGGGCGATGTCCGCACGCTGGGCGAGCATCTGGTTCATGTCCTCGTCGAAGGCACGGGCCTCCGGCGTGAACGTCGTCCGTGACGCGTACGCCCGGGGGGCAGGAGCCGGCTGGGGCACCTGACCGGTGCCGGTCACCGGGGTGCCCGACGCGGGGGTCGTGTCACGACCGCCCTGGTCCTGCCCGCCCCAGACCGGGACCTCGATGGGTCCGGACTCCGGCGGTGAAGGGGCGGGGGAACGCTGGGCCTGGGGCTCCTGGTACTGCCCCTGGTACTGACCCTGGGGCTGCGGTGCCTGCTCGGCCTGCGGGGCGGGCCGTGCGGCCGGCTGCTGGAGCTGGGGATTGGCCTGCGGCCCGGAGCGGAACACCTGGTCCGCACCCTGACCCGACGCGCCCCACGCCGACTGGCGTGCCGGGGCCTGCTGGGGCGACGGCTGGGGGGCGAACGGCTGCGCGGCGGGCGCAGAGGGGGCCGTGGCTGCCGCCGAGAACGGGTGCACGGGCTGCTGGCCCGTCACGGGTGCGTGCTCGTCCTTGGTCTTGCGGCCGAACGGCCACCGGCGCTTCTTCTGCTCACGCACGTCGCGCCGGCGCGGACCGTCCACGAGGGAGGAGAACGACGAGTTCGGGTCGTCCGCCACCGGGGTGGGGGTCGCCTGCCACATCGCGCCGGCCGCGGCCGGGACCTCGGGCTCGGCCTGCTGCTGCCACTGCTGCTGCGGGGCCTGCTGCTGCGGGGCATGCTGCTGCTGCCACTGCTGCTGCGCCGGCTGCTGCTGCCACTCCGGCTGGGCGTCCTGCTGCGGGGCCTGCTGCTGGGCGGTGGGCCACTGGGGCTGGGGGACCTGCTGCTGCCACTGGGACTGCGGCGGCTCCTCCGGCTCCGGGACGGCCTCGGTCTGCCACTGCGGCTGCCAAGCGGGCTCCTGCTGCTGGCGGCCAGCGTCAGGCTGGGCCTGGGCCTGGGCCTGCTGCTGCTCCCACTGGGGTGCCCACTGCTGCGTCGGCTCCTCGGTGGGGTACTCCAACGGCTGCGGTGCCCATGCCTGGCGGGGCTGCCAGGCGGGCTGGGCCTGCTGCTGGGGAGCTGCCTGCTGGTGTCCGTTCGGCGTCGACTCGTAGTGCGGCGCCTGCGGGGCGTACCCCTGCTCGGCGTGCTGCCGGTCGTGACCCGAGCCGGCCTGCGGCGCGCTGTGCTGCTCCGGCGCGGCCCACTGCTGACCGGCCTGCTCCTCCTCGACCAGGCGCGGCACGACCATGCCGGACTGCTCGTGCTGCTCGTCGGCCTGCTCGGCCTGGCCGTAGGCCTGCTCGTGCTGCTCGTGGGCCTGCTCGGCCTGGCCGTAGGCCTGCTCGTGCTGCTCGTAGCCCTGCTCAGCCTGGACGTGGCCCTGGTACTGGTCCTGCTGCGGGGCATCGTCGTGCTGCGCCGCGGGGGCGTGCTGCTCGTGAGCCTCCTCGTCCGCGCGGGCCTCGGGGGCACCCCCGCGTCCGAAGAACGCGGCGGCACCGGCGGCAGCCGCTGCCAGGCGCTCGGCTCCGTCACCCGGAGCCGGACGGCTCTGGGCCTGGGCCTGGGCAGGGGCCTCCTGGCCGATCGCGGCCGCAGCCAGCTCGGCCCGAC
>NZ_AXCZ01000114.1 GCF_000767165.1 Cellulomonas bogoriensis 69B4 = DSM 16987 | reverse complement strand
CGCCGACCCGCCGAGCACGGCGGCCCGTTCCCGGACGGCGTCACCCACACCGAGGGCGTCGAGGGCGTGCACGGCGTTCGGCCACAGGACGAGCCCTGCACCCGTCGGCTCGGGGGCGGTTGCGCGCTCGTGGACGGTCACCGACCATCCGGTGCGCTGCAGCGCCACCGCGGCGGCGAGGCCCCCGATCCCCGCGCCCACCACCGCGGCGCTCCGTGTGCGTGCGCGAACGTCCAGGACCATGAATGAGACTCTACGTATGTAGAGGCCGTCTGCCAACTCTACAACGGTAGAGTTCGGGTTCGTGGACACCGACCGTCGCCTGCAGATCGCCCGCGCCGCCCTGGAGGTCCTCGCCACAGCAGGAGCCCGCGGTCTCACCCACCGCGCCGTCGACCAGGCCGCCGGCCTGCCCACCGGGTCCACCTCGTACTACTACCGATCCCGCGCCGCACTGCTCGACGCCTGCCTCGCCGACCTCGTGCGCCAGGATCAGGACGACCTCGCGGCACTCGCCCCCCTGCTCCGAGCCGGCGACCAGGCGACGTTCGCCGACGCCCTCGTCGACGTGCTGCACCGCTGGGTCACCACCGAGCGCACCCGGCAGCTCGCCCGCTACGAGCTGTTCCTCGAAGCCGTGCGACGCCCCGCCCTCGCCCAGGCACTGCACGACGGCGGTACCACGATCCGGCGAGCGCTCGCGGACGTCCTCGCGCACCTGGGTGCCCCCGACGCCCAGGTGCGCGCCGACTGGTTGGTCGCCGCCGTCGACGGCGTCGTCCTCGAACGGGTCGCCGGTGCCCGCGCCACCGAGCCCGTCGACCGCGCGGCACTGACCGACGTGGCCCACTGGCTCACGCGCGCCGCATGCACCCACCCCTCACCGGCGCCCCCCACCCCGTAGCGCCCCGTCGCCCCCACGGTCCGGGACCGATCCGTTGCGCTTTCCGTAACCCATCGGTCCCACTCGGCGGCGCGCCGCGTGAGGCGGGCGAGAGGGTGAGGTGGGGAGCGTGAGGTTAGGCGCGCGTGAGTGAGGCGGGGGGCCGCGTGCCAGGTCAGGTGCGCGCATCCTGGAGTGGGACCGTTTGGTTGCGGAATCCGCAACGGATCGGTCCCGGACGGGGCTGTAGGGGCGCGCGACGGTGAGGCTGCGGGCGGTGGTCCGGTGCGGCTGCGGGGTGGAGGCTTCCCAACGGGTCAGCGGGTCAGCGCTACGACGGGTCGGGCCTCAGGCGCAGGGGATGCGGGAGTCGACGTTGCCGCGGCCGTCGTCGAACGCGACGTGGACGGTGTCGGGGCCGGCGGTGAGGGTGTAGCTGCCGGTGCGGAAGGGGAACGACTCCTCGAGGGGGTACTCCTCGTGCCGGTGCGCCAGGAGCGAGCCGGGTCTCGCGACGTACAGGACCGCCGTGCCGGTGAACATGGCCTGCGTCTGGCGGACGACGGCCGCGCACCCACCGGGGTCGCGCGCGGTCGCGAGGTCGTCCCCGAGGCGAATCACGGCCCAGCCCGCCCCGGTCACGACCGCACCGGCGATGGTCATGAGCAGCACGGCGGCGGCGATCCCGCGGATCATCGGCCTGGGGGTCGACACCTCCGCCGCCTCGTGGGGGTCGGTCCCGGCAGGTGCCTGGGCGGGTCTGCCGGCACGGGCGATCACCGTCGCGCAGCCGATGATCACCGCGAGCGTCACCAGGACGGGGCCCGGTGCGACGAACGCCTGTGCGGCCACCTCCAGCAGGAGGAGGAAGAAGAACCCGAGCAGCGGGATCACCAGGAGGATCACCATCAGCACGACCGGGCCGACGAGGGCGACCAGCAGGTACCGTTCGCCGGTCCGGAGGGGTCCCGGTCGCCGTGACAGCAGGTGTCCCGCTGCCGCGACCACGAAGGCGCCGCCGGTCGTCGTGATGAGGACGGGCGCGGTCACCGTGAGGTCCGCGAGCACCAGGACGACGCGCTCGGACGTGGCCGTCAGGAGCACGGCGGCGACCCCGACCGCAGCGGCGGTCCACATCAGCACGAGGCCGGCGCGTCGGCGCCCCCGGGGTGCAGCGGGTGCGTCCGCGAGACCCGGGGTCGGGAGCTCGGGGCTGGTGGTCATCACGGGTCCTCACGCTCCGCGTCGCCCGGTGACGGCGCGTGCCCGACGGTAGCGCGGCGGCGTCGGCCGGGAGCCCCGTTCCCCCTTCCTTCTACGGCAGCAGGTACTCGGTGTTGTGGACGGTCAGCGACGTGGTGGTGGGGCGACCGTTGCTGGTGCCGTACACGCCCCACCACAGGCCGAGGAACCCGCCGGCGGTGACGGAGTCGAGGGTGCGGCCGTCCACGGTGGCGACCACGTGCTCGTGACCACCGTCGGTGGCGGCGGTCAGCGTGTAGTCCTGCCCGCGGGCGCTGATCGTCAGGACCAGCGGGTCGTGGGGCCGGGCGGTGAGTGTGACCTGGCCCTGGACGTGGTCGGTGCCCTGGTGCCGGTGGACGACGGTGACGTCCCGGGTGCCGTCCCGGTCGGTGGGGGAGGTGACGCACAACCGCACGTGGTCGTCCTCGGACTGCCGGATCACCAGGCCGGCCTCCTCGTCGGTGCCGTCGGCCAGGGGCACGGTCAGGTGGACCCGCAGGTCGACGTCGGTGTGCTGCTGCCTGACGCCGCGGAACGCCGGCGTGCCGGGTTCGGTGAGGGTCATGGGCGACAGTCCCAGGTGCCACTCGTCCGGTGTGGTGGTCAGGCCGGTGAGGGGACCGCGCAGGGAGGTCCAGCGCACGTCGTCCGGACCGACCGGGCCCGACGTGGTGCCCTGCGTGAGGCCCGGGCGCGGTTCACCGGCGAACGGCACCTCGACCCGGGTGGGGACGCGGCCCTCGCCCGGGGCGAGCACCGGCCACCCGTCCTCCCAGGTCACGGGCACCAGGAACGTCTCACGGCCCAGGTTGTAGTGGTAGCCGCCGTAGGGGCGCATCCCGAGCGCCACCGCCCACCACGAGCCGTCCACGGCCTGCACGAGGTCCGCGTGCCCCACCCCCACGACGTCGGTGCCACGGCCGAGGTGGCGGTGGGTGAGGACCGGGTTGGCCGGTGAGCCGACGTACGGGCCGGTGACGGCGTCGGCGCGGGCGACGACGACGGCGTGGTGGTAGTCGGTGCCGCCCTCGGCGGCCAGCAGGTAGTAGCGGCCGTCGACGGTGAACAGGTGGGGGCCCTCGGCCCACACGGCGTTCTCGAGGGCCCCGTGCCACAGGACGTGCTCGTCACCGACGAGCGTCCCGGTGCGGGGGTCCAGCTCACGGAGCCACACCTCGGTCTGGTCGTGCCACGCCGGGTCCCGTGCCGGCCGGGTCGCGTGCACCCACACGCGGCCGTCGTCGTCGAACAGCAGCGACGGGTCGATGCCCTCTCCGTCGAGCCAGACGGGGTCCGACCACGGCCCGGCCGGGTCGGTGGCGGTGACGTAGAAGTGCCCGCCCGGTGAGCCCTGCCGGGAGCCGACGAGGGTGCAGATCAGCCAGAAGGTCCCGTCGTGGTGCCGCAACGTCGGTGCGAACAGGCCCCGGGAGGCTCCCACACCGGTGAGGTCGAGCTGCCCGGGCCGGTGGATGCCGTGGCCCACCGGTTCCCAGCTGACCAGGTCGCGGCTGCGGTGGATCGGCAGGCCCGGGAAGTACTCGAACGTCGAGCTGACCAGGTAATACACGTCGTCCACGCGGCAGATCGACGGGTCGGGGTAGCACCCGGGCAGGATCGGGTTCGCCACGGTGCTCATGCGGTCTCCGTCGGTCGCGGGCGGGCGGGTGCTGTCGACACTAGGCGGTGCACGTCCTGCGCGGGTTCGGTCTTATTCGGTCGAATGACTTGGTCATCTGACCAAGTCGACGTACGGTGGTGGCACCGCTTCCCACCCACCGAGCAGGAGCCGTCATGGTCACGATCACCCCCGCAGCACCTGTCCACGTCGAGGAGGCCGCCGCGGTCCTGGCGCGCGCGTTCGAGAAGGACGCCCTCATGACGGCCACCATCGGGGGTCGTCCCGACGAGCGCCTCACCCGGTTGACGCACCTGTTCCGTGCCACGGTCCGTGACGGCCTGCGTCGGGGCGTGGTCGACCTGGCCCGCTCCGACACGGGTGCGGACGTGTGGGGGGTGGCCGTGTGGGGTGCGCCGACGCGCCGCCGGCTCGGACTACCGCACCCCGTGGACCTCGCCTCGTACCTGCGCGCGGTGCACCCGTCGAACGTCACCAGGGCCCTGGCCGTCGAGAGGTCGCTGGCCGCTGCGCGCCCCGGTGAGCCCCACTGGTTCCTGGCGGCGATCGGCGTCCACGAGGACGGACGGGGCCGCGGGGTGGGGTCGGCGCTGCTCGAGTCCCGGCTGGCGCGGATCGACCAGGTTCGTCAGCCCGCCCCCGCCTACCTGGAGGCGTCCACGGAGAGGGCGGCCGCCCTGTACGCCCGGTTCGGGTTCGTCGCCAGCGAGAAGGTCACCGGCATCCCGAGCGAGGTCGCGCCGATCTCGATGTGGCGCACGCCCCCGGCGCGTGCCACGGGCGAGGGCTGAACGGTGGCCGAGGGGCGTACCCGCGCGCACCGTCCGGCGGCTGAACGCCGTGAGCAGCTGCTCGATGCGGCCGTCGCGGTCATGCGTGAGGGCGGCGTCGCCGCGGCGACCACCCGCGCGGTCGCCGACCGTGCCGGCCTCCCGCAGGGGGCGTTCCACTACTGCTTCCGGTCCAAGGACGAGCTGTTCACCGCGTTGCTGGACCGGGAGCTGGACGCCTGCCTGGCGCACGTGTGGGACACGGTCGCGGGCGGCGGGGACCTCGAGTCGGTGATCTCCGGGGCGCTGGGCGCCCTGCTGGGGCGGGTCCGCTCTGACCCGGAGTACCACCTGCTCACCGCCGAGCTCGTCGGCGTCGCCGCACGCACCCCCGCGCTGGCGCACATCGCCCGCCGTGAGCACACCACCTACGTCGACCGTGCCGAGCAGATGCTCCACGGGTGGCAGGGCCCCGGAGGGCCGATGGAGCCTGCTGCGGCGCGTGCCCTGGCCGAGGCCCTCGTCGTCGCGTCGACGGGTCTGACGACCGCGTGGTTGAGCACCCGCGACGACGACGCCGCCCGCAGCACCGTCCAGCTGCTGGCCTCAGCCCTGGCACGGACCGCCGACGCCGGGCACCCTCACCACTGCGAGCGCGCGTAGTCCTTGAGGAAGCAGCCGTAGAGGTCCTCGCCCGCTTCGCCGCGGACGATCGGGTCGTAGACGCGCGCGGCCCCGTCGACCAGGTCCAGGGGTGCGTGGAACCCTTCTTCGGCGAGCCGCACCTTGGTGGGGTGGGGGCGTTCGTCGGTGATCCAACCGGTGTCCACGGCGGTCATGAGGATGCCGTCGTCGAGCATCTGGGCGGCGCTGGTGCGGGTCAGCATGTTGAGCGCAGCCTTGCTCATGTTGGTGTGGGGGTGGCCGGGGCCCTTGTACCCGCGGGAGAACACCCCTTCCATCGCTGAGACGTTGACGACGTAGGTGCGTCGCGCGGGTGAGGCGGCCAGTGCCGGGCGCAGGCGGCTGATGAGGATGAACGGTGCGGTCTGGTTGCAGAGCTGGACCTCGAGCAGCTCCATGGGGTCGACCTGCTCGACGGTCGCGACCCAGCTGTTGGTCTCCGCGACGTCGGGGATGAGCCCGCCGGCGTCGATGGACGTGCCGGCGACGAGGCGTCCGAGGCTGGCGGCCTGGGCGGTGAGGGCCTGGGTGGTGACGTCCTCGGCTGCGGCGCGGGCGGCGCGTTCGATGGCCAGTGCGGGGCTGGTGAGGTCGCTGACGGACCCGGCCAGGGCACGGGGGTGGGCGTCGCTGGTGTGCCCGAACGTGGTGATCATGCGTGCGGCGTCGTCGGGCAGGGGAGCGGACTCGGCGTCGACGAGCCGGGTGTAGGCGCCCGGTGAGCGGCGCACGGTCTGGGCGGCGTTGTTGATGAGGACGTCGAGGTGGCCCTGGGCGGCGACGTGGTCGGCGAGGGACACGACCTGTGCGGGGTCGCGCAGGTCGATGCCGACGACGTGCAGCCGGTCCATCCACTCGGCGGAGTCGTCCATCGCGCTGAACCGGCGGACCGCGTCGCGCGGGAACCGCGTCGTGATCGTCAGGTCCGCGCCGTCGCGCAGCAGCCGCAGCGCGATGTACATGCCGATCTTGGCGCGGCCACCGGTCAGGAGCGCGCGGCGTCCGGTGAGGTCGGTGCGGGCGTTGCGCTTGGTGTGGTGCAGGGCCGCGCAGTCGGGGCACAGCTGGTGGTAGAACGCGTCGACAACCGTGTAGTGCTGCTTGCACACGTAGCAGGGGCGTGAGCGCAGCAGCGTCCCCGCGGTCGCCCCCGTGGCGGTCGAGCTCAGCGGCAACCCGTTGGTCTCGTCGTCGATGCGGCCCGGGCTGCCGGTGGCGGTCGCGGCGACGACGGCGGCATCCGCCTGGGCGATCATGCGGCGCTTCTCGTCCCGACGGTGCTTCTTCGCGGCCTTGAACAGGGCGGACGACGCCCGGCGGGCGGCCTCGTGCTGCGGGTGGGTCTTGGGCAGGACGGCCACCTGGTCCATGACCCGCAGGAACGTCGCGAAGTCGTCTGGGTCGATGGCCGGGTGCGTGGCGCCGCCGTCTTCCGGGGCGCTGTCCGGGCCGGCGGTCCGGGCGTCGTCCTGCGCGTCGTGCGGTGCGTCGTGCGGTGCGCCGTTGGACGGGCGGTGGGAGGTGGTGGTGTGCGCGCTCATGCGCCGTTCCGTCCTGCGTGGGGGTGAAGCCGGCGCGGTCTCGCGGGCCCGCAGGATTCTACGCGGCCCCGTGCCTGCGGCCCAGGTGCCCCCACGGCCCCGGGCGCAGGACCGGAAGGGGTCGGTTGATTCGGCGGGGGATTGACCGGCGGCGCTGGTCCACTCCCAGTCACGGTCGGCGTCCCAGTCGGCTGACGCCCATGGTTCGGTGGGCGGGGCGCCCTGCCACACCACGCCGAACCAGTTGTCCTCGACCATCGCCAGGTGCTTGATGAGCCCGCCGAGGGTCATGGTCGACGGGGGCAGGCGGTGGCTGAGCGCGTCGGTGTCGAGCCCGTCGAGCTTGAGGAGCAGGGTGCGGCGGTGGAAGTCGAGGAATCCCAGGAGGGTTCGTGCCTCGTCCTCCCTGTGGGGAGGGTCGGTGCGGTCAGGTGTCAGGGCCGATGGTGCCGAGGGCGGGCCGACGTCGTCCATCGTCCGAGCCTGCCAGAAGGCCCCCACGCCACCCAGGTCTTATCGCGCGGCCTCCGGCGAGAGGCCCGCGCTCGGCTCCCCGCGCCGCGCCCAGCCCCACCCCGCGCCCAGCCCCGCGCCGCGCCCCCACCCCGAGCCCGCGCTCGAGTGGGACCGAACGGTTGCGGAATCCGTAACGGATCGGTCCCACTCGCCGTCTGGCCGGGTGCGCCGGGCACAGTGCCGCGGAGGGATGGCCGGGAGGGTGGGCGGTTTCAGGGGGTTTGGGGGGAAACCTGGCGCGTCGTTACCGTTTCGTGACATTGTGCTGGCCTGCTCCCCCGACGAAGAGGTCTCCCATGACAGCGTCCCCCCGATCGTCCCTGCGCCGGACGGCGCTGACGGCAGCCGCGCTCGCGCTCGTCGTCCCCGCGTCGGTGCCGTCCGCCGGCGCCGCCCCGTCGACCGGCGCCGTCCCGCCGCCCGCTGCGGCGTCGACCCCGACAGCGACGTCGGGGGGTTGCGGGCAGTTCTTCGACGACTTCGCCTACTCCTCGTCCCGTGACGAGCGGTTGTCCGCCCGGGGGTGGAGGGTGCGCAGCGGTGGCGGTGGGCCGGGTGTGAGCGGCGGCGCGTGGTCACCGGCGAACGTCACGTTCACGGGGGAGGGGACCGCGCGCGCGATGCGCCTCCAGGCCGAGACCGACGGCACACCGTCCGGCACGGTCAGCGCCGAGGTCTCGCACCAGCAGAAGTTCTTCGAGGGGACGTGGGCTGCGCGCGTCCGCTTCACGGACGCCCCCGTGGCCGGCGCGGACGGGGACCCCGTCGTGCAGACGTTCTTCGGCATCACCCCGCTCCACTTCCCCGACGACCCGGACTACAGCGAGATCGACTTCGAGTACCTGCCCAACGGTGGCTGGGGCCAGGACGGGCCCACCCTCTTCCTGACGACGTGGGAGACCTACCGGCCCGACCCGTGGCGCTCGGACAACCTGAGCACCCCCGTCGTCGGGAGCCTCGAGGGGTGGCGGGACCTGGTGATGCAGGTGGACGGCGGTGTCGTCCGCTACTTCGTTGACGGTGAGCAGGTGGCCGAGCACGGTGGGTACGTCTACCCCGACTCCCCGATGCTGCTGGCGTTCAACCTGTGGTTCATCGACCTCGACTCCCACACCGGGGGTGTGAGCCGGTACGAGCAGGACGTCGAGTACGTCTACCACTCCGCCGACGAGGTCCTCACACCTGGCCAGGTGCAGGCGCGCGTCGCGGGCCTGCGCGCCGCGGGGACCGACTTCGTCGACGGCGTCGTCCCCGGGGCGTGCAACCCGACCACACCCCCGGCACCGGCGCCTCCGGCCGCCACCCCTCCGGTCGCCGCTCCT
>NZ_AXCZ01000126.1 GCF_000767165.1 Cellulomonas bogoriensis 69B4 = DSM 16987 | reverse complement strand
CCCGTCGGGCCCGAGCGTCGGGGACCGTGCCGGACGGGTGCGGGCCTGGCTGTCGGGACTGCTGGTGCTCGGCGGTGGCGCCGGACTCGCGGGAGGCGCGGTGCTCGGCACGCTCGCCGACCCCGCCCTGGGGTTGCTGCTCGGTGTCATGGGTGGCGCGGCCTCGTTCGTCGGGATCGTCCTGGCCGCCGTGTTCTGGGTCCCGTGGCTGGTCCGGACGACCGGACGCTGGGTGTCCCGGGGTGGTCCGGCGGCCCGCCTGGCCGTCGCCAACACCAGCCGCAACCCGCGACGCACCGCTGCCACGAGCGCGGCCCTGCTGATCGGCGTGACGCTGGTGGCGATGATGAGCACGGGTGCGGAGAGCACCCGGGCCACGCTCGCCAAGGAGCTGGACTCGGAGTACCCGGTGGACCTGGCGGTGCGGTCCGGGGACTACCCCGTGGGGGAGCTTCCGGCCTCGATCCTCGCCACCATCGCCGCCAGCGACGACTTCACGGCGTCCGCCGAGGTGAGGGCGCTCACCGTGCGCCCCGACGGGGACCGCGGTGAGTACCAGGACGAGGTGCAGGACGCGGTCGCGGTCGACGCCGAGGACCTGCGGGAGGTCCTGCGCGAGGTCGGTGCGGCAGTGCACCTGGACGACAGCACGGTCCTGGTCCCCGCGTGGGTCGCGGGGATGTGGGAGGTGCAGGACGGTGACCGCATCGGCCTGACGTCGCCCACCCCGTCCGAGACCGGGGCGCAGGTGTCCCAGGACGGGCCGTCGGTCGAGGTCACCGTCAGGGTGTGGAACTACCGGGACTACCGGGTGGTCCTCACCACGGGCACCGCAGAGGAGCTGCGGGGCGAGCTGCCGGTCGTCTCGGAGGTGTGGGCGCAGCTGACCGATGTCGACCAGGCCCCGCGCGTCGTGGAGGAGGTCGACGCCGCTGCCGCCAACGTGACCGGCACGACCCTGGCGACCGAGGGGTCCGCGGTCGAGAGGGCGATGTTCAAGCAGATCATCGACACGCTGCTGGCGGTCCTGGTCGGGCTGCTGGGCGTCGCGGTGGTCATCGCGATCGTCGGGGTGGCCAACACGTTGTCGCTCTCGGTGATCGAACGGAGGCGGGAGTCGGCCACGCTGCGCGCGATCGGTCTCTCGCGCCGGCAACTGAGGGGAACCCTTGCCGTCGAGGGTGTGGTGATCGCCCTGGTGGGAGCCGTGGTGGGCACCGCGCTCGGTGCGGCGTACGGGTGGATCGGGGTGCAGACCGTCCTGGGCCAGCTGGGGACGGTGACGTTCTCCCTGCCGTGGACGCACCTGACCGGGCTGCTGGTGGTGGCCCTGGCCGCAGGGCTCCTGGCCTCGGTGATCCCCGGCCGTACGGCGGCCAGGACGCCCCCGGTCCAGGCATTGGGCGTGGAGTGAGAGGGGGCCGTGGTGGCGGCGTCCCGGGTCAGTGCTCCGGGCGTGTCTCCTCCGGGCGTGGTACGAGCGCCCCGGTGTGCTCGGCCACCGGTCGGGTCATCATGAGGACCACGACCACGACGGACACCGCCACCACGGCCCACGCCCACAGGACCCCCGCCTGCACCATGCTCGCGGCGACCGCGCCCTGCAACAGCTGCCAGGTCACCACCAGGCTCCGGGCCCGCCTGGCGCCGCGCACCAGGGCGCGGCTCGCCGCGACCAGCACCAGCGCCATGGCCAGGCAGAAGACCACCAGGGAGATGCCCACGGCCGGCGCCTGGCTGCCGACCCTGATCATCCCCACGACCCACCAGGCCGCCAGGACCGTCAGGGACAGCGCCTCCAGGGTCACGCCCGCGACGGCCACCACGAGCGCGCGGGGCACGTCCCGGGGGGCGTCGGGCTGCTGTGTCGCCTGTCGGGACGGCTTGGTCACGGTGACGAGACTACGTGGACTCGAACCGATGTGACCAAGCACTCAAGGGCATGGGAGGAAATTCTCCTGTAACCCCTTGTGCACCTGCCGTACGCATGTGAGGCTTGTTCGCAGTCATAGGACGTTCTGCAAGATCCCCACCTTGATCAGCCTTCCCTCCGTCACGGGGGGCGGGCTTGTCGCGTGCCTGAGGAGACACTGATGGATTGGCGCCACCGCGCTGCCTGCCTGGACGAGGACCCTGAGCTCTTCTTCCCGATCGGCAACACCGGCCCGGCCCTCCTCCAGATCGAGGAGGCCAAGGCCGTGTGCACCCGCTGCCCGGTCACGGACACGTGCCTGAAGTGGGCGCTGGAGTCCGGCCAGGACGCCGGCGTCTGGGGAGGGCTCTCCGAGGACGAGCGCCGGGCGCTCAAGCGGCGCACCGCCCGCGCCCGCCGGGCCGGCTGAACCGCACCTGATCAGCACCGCACCACGACGTCGAAGGACCCCGGAGCCCCTGAACGGGCGGCCCGGGGTCCTTCGTCGTACCGGGCCCCGGGCCGTCACCCGGGGTTCAGCGCTCGGTGCGACGGTCGTGCAGGTCGATCTCGATGGCCACCTGGGTGCCACCACCCTCGCGCGGTCGCCACCCGATGGTGCCACCGAGCTCGTTGCGCACCAGCGTGCCCACGATCTGGGTGCCGAGACCCGTGCCCGCGCCGGTCCGCTCCCCCGCCTTCTGCGCCGGCATGCCCACGCCGTCGTCGCTGACCACCGCCCGCAGGTGCGACCCGGCCCGTTCGGCCAGGATCTCCACCGTTCCGGTCCCCTGACCGGTGAAGCCGTGCTCGACGGCGTTCGTGACGAGCTCGGTCAGGACCAGCGCCAGCGCGGTCGCCGCCTCCGCCGGGACCATGCCGAACGTCCCGGTGCGCACGGTACGTACCGACGCCCCCGCCGACGCGACGTCCGCCGCCAGCCGCAGACTGCGATCGACCAGGGAGTCGAAGTCGACCGTCTCGTCGAGGGTCTGGGAGAGGGTCTCGTGGACCAGGGCGATCGTCGTCACCCGTCGCATCGCCTCGTCGAGCGCGTCGCGCGCCTCGGCGCTGGTCATGCGGCGCGACTGCAGGCGCAGCAGCGCCGCCACCGTCTGCAGGTTGTTCTTGACCCGGTGGTGGATCTCGCGGATGGTCGCGTCCTTGGTGATCAGCTCACGTTCCCGCCGCCGCAGCTCCGAGACGTCGCGGCACAGCAGCACCGCCCCGGTCCGCAGACCGCCGTCGGTCAGCGGCACCGCGCGCAGCGACAGGCACACCCCACGCGCCTCCATGTCGGTCCGCCACGGCGCCCGGCCCATGACGACCAGCGGCAGCGACTCGTCCATGGGCTTGTTCTCCTCGAGCAGCTCCGTGGTGACCTCGGCCAAGGACCGGCCCACCAACGAGCCCAGCACCCCGAACCGGTGGAAGCAGCTGAGGGCGTTCGGGCTCGCGTAGAGGACCTCGCCCTCGGAGTTCAGCCGGATCAGCCCGTCACCGACGCGGGGCGCGCCGCGACGCGGGCCGGTCGGGGCGTTGGACGCCGGGAACTCCCCGCGCGACACCATCGCGACCAGGTCGTCGGCCGCCTCCACGTAGTTCAGCTCCAAGCGGCTCGGTGTGCGCGCACCACCCAGGTTCGTCTGCCGCGCGACCACCGCGATGGCCCTGCCCTCGTGGACGACCGGGACCGCCTCCTCGCGCACCGCGTAGCTGCCGAACCACCGGGGCTCACGCGAGCGCTGGACGGTGACCTCGGCCAGCGCCCGCTCGAGCTGGGGACGCTGGCCCTCGGGGGCGCTGGACCCGACGATGTCGTCGTAGTGGACGGTCGCTCCCGTCGAGGGCCGCGCCTGGGAGACGGCCACGAAGTCCCCGGTGCTGGTGGGTAGCCACAGCACGAGGTCGGCGAACGCCAGGTCGGAGATGATCTGCCAGTCCCCGACGAGCAGGTGCAGCCACTCCACGTCCGCAGGGCCGAGGTCGCTGTGACGCGAGACGAGGTCGCTCAGGGTGGACACGTCCCGAGCCTATGCGGCGTGGTGCCCCCCGGGTGGACGGCGACCGGCCCGTGGGTTGTTAGCCTGGGCGTCGTCCCCTCGAGACCGGAGGCACCGGTGCACGTGTCCGTCCAGGCCGTCTACGACGCCGATGTCGACCTCGTCGGCCAGATGCTCGCCGACGAGGACTTCGTCACCCAGAAGGTGCGGTCGACCGGCGCCACGTGGCAGCAGGTGGACGTGGTGGGTGGCGCTGCCGAGTCGTTCACCGTGACCACACGCCGCCAGCTGCCCACGACCGACATCCCCGCCCAGTTCCGCAGCCTCGTGGGGTCCAACCTCGAGGTACGCCAGGTCGAGGCGTGGGAGGCCCCCGAGACCGGGGTCCGCCGGGGCACGGTGGTCATCGAGATCGCCGGTGTGCCGGTCCGGCTGTCCGGTCGGATGCGCCTGGAGCCGGCTGCGGAGGGTGGGACGCTGCACCGGGTGGACGGTGAGCTCAAGGCGTCGATCCCGCTGTTCGGCGCAGCCGTCGAGCAGGCCACCGCCGGTGCGGTGCGCGAGGCCTTCGCGGCCGAGGCCCGTGCCGGTGCCGCCTGGTTGGGTCGGTGAGGCCGGGCGCAGCGACGCGTTCTGCGACGCGTCCTTGACGCGGCGCCCACGGGGGCCGAAGATGCATATGCTGTGGGATCGCTCTCACCTGAGTGTCCCCACCGTTCCCGCACCGGTGCGGCGCCGGCCACGGGACCACAGGAGAGGAACCCACCCATGACCGCGCAGGTGCCACGGACCAGGACCTCTCCCGGTGGTGCGGGCTACGCGCCCACGCTCGAGGAGGTCGCCGAGCGCGCCGGCGTGTCACGCTCCACCGCCTCCCGGGCGATCAACGGTGGCCTCAAGGTCAGCCCCGAGGCGCAGGCCGCGGTCGACTCGGCGGTCCAGGAGCTGGGCTACACCCCCAACCGGGCGGCCCGCACCCTGGTCACCCGGCGCACCGACTCCGTGGCGCTCGTCGTCCCCGAGCCCGACGAGACCGTGCTCACCGACCCCTACTTCGCCGGCACCCTCCAAGGGCTGACCGCGGCGCTCTCCACCACCGAGCTGCAGCTGGTCCTGCTGATCGCCCGGCGGGGCGAGGAGACCCAGCGCACGGCCCGCTACCTGCGCAACCAGCACGTGGACGGGGCCGTGATCGTCTCCCACCACCGCGACGACGCGCTCGAGCAGGTGCTCTCGAGCTCACAGCTGCCGTGCGTGTTCGTCGGGCGCCCCTGGGGCACCCCCGAGGGGCTGCAGTACGTCGACGTCGACAACTACCTCGGTGGTCGCCGCGCCACCGAGTACCTTGTCTCCGTCGGGTGCACCAAGATCGGCACCATCGCCGGGCCTCTGGACATGGCAGCGGGGGTGGACCGTCTCGCCGGTTGGCGGCAGGCGCTCCAGGACGCGCACCTGTCGGACGAGGCGATGGTGCGCGGTGACTTCACGTCCTCGGGCGGGGCGGCCGCGATGGAACGCCTGCTCGCGGCGCACCCCGACCTCGACGGCGTGTTCGCCGCGTCCGACCTCATGGCCGCCGGCGCCCTCGACGTCCTGCAGGCCCACGGACGCAGCGTCCCCGAGGACGTCCGGCTGATCGGGTTCGACAACCTGGGTGTGGCGGTCTCGACCAAGCCGCACCTGACCACGATGAACAACCCCGTGGTCGAGATGAGCCGGATCGCGGGCGAGCTGCTGCTGGACCAGATCAGCGGCGGCGCGTCGTCGACCGAACCGAGGATCTTCGGCGCAGAGGTCGTCGTCCGGGCGTCGGCCTAGCACTCCCGGGCCCGGGCCGCCGCCCGCTCACCACGCGACGCGCGCGGTGCGGATCTCCTCGGCGTGCAGGTCCGCTGCGACGTGCCTGGCCCAGTCCTCGATCTCCGGCCAGCGACGGTAGTCACCCTCCTGGGCGCGGACGAGCGCGACGACCGCCCGCTCGGCCACCCCGAGCCCCGCGGTGTCCAGACGCCCGGCGAAGGTCCGGTGCCCACGCGCCCCCGTACGTGACATGACCGAGGCCAGCTCCTCGGGCTGCCCCTCGGGTGCGGGCGGGGTCCCCACCGGCCCTGAGGAGAACAGCCACACCGGACGGGCGGCCAGCCCGTGCGCCAGCCTGTCGACCATCGCGCGTGCGGACGCCGCCCACCTGCCCACGTAGATCGCCGACCCCAGGATCACCGCGTCGTACGGCTCGAGGCCGTCGACGTCGTCCGGGTCCGCCACCTCGGCGCGGTGACCCGACCGGCGCAGGACCTCACCGACCGCCTCACCGATCTCGCGTGTCGACCCGTGCCGTGATGCAACCGCCACCAGGACCTTCATCTCGTGCCCCTCCCTCACGCCGGTGGACCAGCCGCGCGGGCGTGGGTCCTCGGGTCGGACCACCCCGTCGTGGCCCGACCCCCCCAGCCTCACAAACGTCCACGACGCGCGCCTGGGCCTCAGGTCCCCCAGACTGAGAGCCATGAGCAGAGCTGCCCTCCCGACCGTTCCCCTGCGCACCACGACGGCACCGGTCGCGATGCCGATGCTCGGGCTCGGCACCTGGCAGGCGGAGCGGGACGACTGCTACCGGGCCGTCCGCCACGCACTCGACGTCGGCTACCGGCACGTGGACACCGCCACCGCCTACGGCAACGAGGACCAGGTCGGCAGGGCGCTGGCCGACTCCGGGCTCGACCGGGACGAGGTCTTCGTGACCACCAAGCTGCCGCCGGACGCCGCGGGGCGTGAGCGCGAGACCCTCGAGTCCTCGCTGCGCCACCTGGGCACCGACCACGTCGACCTGTGGCTCGTGCACTGGCCCCCGAACCGCCAGGCCACACCCAGCACGTGGCAGGCGCTGCGAGACCTTCGTGACGCCGGACTCACCCGGGCCATCGGGGTGAGCAACTACTCCACCGCGCAGATCGACGAGCTCATCGAGGCCACCGGCGAGGCCCCCGCCCTCAACCAGATCCCGTGGAGCCCCACCGACTTCGACCCCGTGGTCATGGCCGAGCACGGTGCCCGCGGTGTGGCGGTCGAGGGGTACTCACCCTTCAAGCGAACCGACACCCACGACCCGGTCCTGGTGGAGATCGCCGGGGCGCACGGGGTGAGCGTGCAGCAGGTGGTCCTCAAGTGGCACCTGCGCCACCGGGTGGTGGTGATCCCCAAGTCGGTCGACCCCGGGCGGATCGAGGCGAACCTCGACGTCATGGGGTTCGGGTTGAGCGACGAGGAGGTCGCACGCATCGACAGGCTCGGTCCAGGCCCGGCCGGCGCATGACCGACCACGGACCCGAACCCCACGACGTGCGGGCGCTGATGCCGGACGTGACCCCGGACGACCTCGCCGCCCCGCAACGTCCCGGGGCACTGGCCACCGCCCAGGCCCAGCTGGCGGGTGCCGTGGACGCCCTGGGGTACGGCGAGGGCATGCACGCGATGCTGGCCACGCCCCGCCGCGAGATCAACGTCGCCGTGCCGCTACGACGTGACGACGGGCGCACCGAGCTGTTCCACGGGTTCAGGGTGCAGCACAACGTCTCGCGTGGCCCGGGCAAGGGTGGGCTGCGGTTCCACCCGGCGGTGGACGTCGACGAGGTGCGCGCCCTGGCCATGTGGATGACCTGGAAGTGCGCGGTCGTGGAGCTCCCCTACGGTGGTGCGAAGGGCGGGGTCGCGATCGACCCGCGGCACTACTCGCGTGCCGAGCTGGAGCGGGTGACACGCCGCTACACCAGCGAGATCATGCCGATGATCGGACCCGAGCGGGACATCATGGCCCCGGACGTCGGCACGGACGCAGGGACGATGGCCTGGGTGATGGACACCTACTCGGTGAACCGTGGCTACACCATCCCCGGGGTGGTGACCGGCAAGCCGCTGGAGGTCGGCGGGTCCAAGGGCCGGGCCACCGCGACGTCCCGGGGTGTGGTGCACACGACCGAGGCCGCCCTGCGCGAGGCACGGACGGGCCTGGACCAGGTCACTGTCGCGATCCAGGGGTTCGGCAAGGTGGGGGCCAACGCCGCGGTGATCTTCGCCGACGCCGGGTCCCGGGTCGTGGCCGTCAGCGACCAGTACGGCGCCGTCCACCGCGACGGAGGCCTGGACGTCACGGGCCTGGTCGAGCACGTGGAGCGGACCGGGTCGGTGGTGGGCTTCGCCGAGGCCGACCCCCTCGACAA
>NZ_AXCZ01000456.1 GCF_000767165.1 Cellulomonas bogoriensis 69B4 = DSM 16987 | reverse complement strand
TGCCTGCGGCCGTGGAGGGCGTGCTGAACGCCGACAACGCGCCCGACGTGCGGGCCAGGTGGGTGGTCGAGGGCGCCAACGGACCGACCACGCCCGACGCCGACACCGTGCTCGCCGACCGCGGTGTGGTGGTCGTCCCCGACATCCTCGCCAACGCCGGTGGCGTGGTCGTGTCGTACTTCGAGTGGGTGCAGGCCCAGCAGGCCTACTGGTGGACGCTCGCCGAGATCGAGCACCGCCTGGCCGAGCGCATGCAGATGGCCTACGACGCCGTCGCGCAGGTCGCGCGGGAGCGGGACGTGTCGCTGCGGGACGCCGCACTGGTGCTGAGCGTGCAACGGGTCGCCGAGGCGCACCGGACGCGAGGGCTGTACCCCTGACCCGACCACGCGACCGGGCCGGTCACACCTCGGGCCTGCGCAGGGCCGGGAGCCCGGCGGGCGGGGTGTGGTGGCGCGGGTCGTCCAGCACGGCCCGGTCCCGACCGGAGTCCTTGGCCGCGTAGAGGGCACGGTCCGCG
>NZ_AXCZ01000010.1 GCF_000767165.1 Cellulomonas bogoriensis 69B4 = DSM 16987 | reverse complement strand
TTCTTGATGTGGTAGGTCCGGCCCCGGCGCACCGCGAGGGTGGACCGCCCGTCCCCGTTCCAGTCGCCGACCAGGACGACGTCGTCGGCCCGCCCGTAGTGGATGACGTCGCGCGCGTCTCCCGGACCGAGCCCATCGTGCAGGTGGTAGGTGTTCCCCCGGCGGATCGCGAACGAGTCACCGGCTCGTCCGTACCAGGAGCCGACGAGCACGTGGTCGTCGCCACGGCCGTACCGGAAGGTCCTGTGGGCGACGCCGCTGCGCAGGTCGTTGCGCAGGTGGTACTCGTTGCCGGTCGTGCTGGGCATCACCAGGCGGATCCGCGCCCGGCTCGAGTTGACCGAGGTCACCGTCACCGTGACCTCGCCGTCCCTGGTCGTGAACGATCGTCCGGCGCCCATCACGAACCTCGCGGACGAGGTCCCGGGGTCCAGCAGGAACGTCTCCCGCCCGGCCCGCTGCACGTCGGTCCGTCGGACCACGACCCCGGGTCGGATCCGGGTCGGAGGTGAGCACAGCGCCAGGCCCGTGGGGCAACCCACCCGGTTGGTGGCGAGGTCGGAGTCGCGGCCGACCGCGGCCCGGTACTCGACGTAGTACGTGATCCCACCGCTGGTGAACGTGAGGAAGCGGACCCCCCGGAGCCCCCCCACCGGCGCGAGGTCCACGGTGCGGGAGGACGTGGCCCGCACGGAGTTGGTCGAGTCCAGCAGACCGAGGGCGTCGAGCTGTGCTCCGCTGAGCGGCCCGGGCCGGCTGGCGGTTCCCATCAGGTCGTACCCGTCGCCGTAGTCGCCGTTCCGGCAGCGGCTGGACGTCCCGTCCGAGGTGGCCCCCGAGCACGCGGTCCGGGAGTGGGAGTGACCCAGCATCAGGTTGTGCCCGAGCTCGTGGGCGATGATCGGCCACCGGGTCGAGGAGTTCGTGTCGCCGTTGACCCAGGCCGCGCCCCCGTTCGCGACGTGCGCGACACCCGCGAACCCGCACGCGGCGACCCGCGGGGTGTACACCAGCGCGTGCTCGCCGTGGCCGGCGGCGAACATGTGTCCTGCGTTGAGGCTCGCCCACTGCAGGAGCCCCACGATCTGGCTGTTGGTGCACGTCCGGGTCGAGCCCCAGCCGTGGTAGATCATGTTGTCGCGCTCGGTGCCGGTACGGAAGCGGATGCGTCCGCCCGTGGAGGCCGACCAGTAGGGGTCGACCTGGTTGACGAGGTCGCTGCGCAGGTGCTGGGCGCGGATCCCGTCGCTGCTCTGCCCCGGGAGCCGTGCCGTGTACAGGTGCACCGTCCTGGTGCCGGCCAGGGCCGAGCTCTCGGCGATCTCGACACGGTGGTCGTGGTCGTGGTCGTGGTCGTGGTCGTCGTCCTGGTGCTCGACCTTCTGCGCGGCGGCCCACTCGTCCGCGCCGCTCCCCTCGTCCAGGACCGTGACGTCCAGCACCTCGGTGGTGGTGGTCGGTGACGTCACGTCCTCATCCGGGTCGGCCCCCTTGACCTTGACCTCGGCCGTCGCGCCCGTCGGGACGTCCTGGACCGCCTCGTCCGGGACCCGCACGGGTTCGCCCTCGCCCTCGGGGGGGACGACGACGGTGAGGTCGACGTCCGGCCCGGTGTGCATCTCGATGGCGATCCGTTGGACCTCACCGGTGACGGTCAGCTCGTCCCCCACCTCAGCGGCGGCAGCGGGGGGGCCGGGGACCGTCCACGGCAGCACGAGGGCAGCAGGGAGCGTCAGTACGAGGGTACGGCGAAGCATGCGGGGGGCCTTTCGTCAGCACGCCCCGCGCGCTCAGGGGGATGGGGGACCCGCGGGTGCGATCCCCTTGCTCATCGACCGCCATCTCTGTCCGTTGAGTCCGGATTCACCCGTTCGGAGCACACCAGTTCTGATCATGTGGATGTGGTTGGCTGGTGCCGTGGCAGCGCGACGAACTGATCCCCATGCAGGTCAGGTGGCCCTTCGGGCGTGGTGCGAGGACCCGTCGGGGGTAGGGGTGCCGGCGGTGCGGACCGCAGTGCGATTCACCCTCGAAGAGCTCGCCGACGTGGCCCCGGGCAGCTCGGTGGAGGTGCGGGTCCCTCCGCACGGGGCGGTCCAGGCCGTGCCGGGCCCCCGCCACACCCGCGGCACGCCGCCCAACGTCGTCGAGACCGACCCCGGGACCTGGTTGGGTCTCGTGACGGGGACGGTGGCCTGGTCCGACGCCGTCCGCGACGGCCTGGTCCGGGCATCGGGTGCGCGTGCGGACCTGTCCGGGTTCCTGCCCCTGACGGTCGGTCGACGGGCGGCGAGGTGACCCCCCGGCCACGGGAGGTCAACGATCAGGTGACAACTGTCACGGACCCCCTGGCGCGTGTCGGGGCCGGGGTCTAGCGTGCTCCGTTGTCGACGCGTCCGCGTCGGCAGGCGTCACCACGCCGCACACCACCGCACTGGAGGACCTGTGACGTCCCACGTCCGGCGCACCACCCCGCGCCTGGCCGCGTTGTCGGCCCTGACCACCACCGCCCTGGGCCTGTCGGTCCTGGTGGTGCCACCGGCGCTCGGCGCCACGGGCCCCACGCCCGCCGCCGTGCAGGACGCCTCCGAGGCGACCCACACGATCGCCGAGGTCCAGGGCACGGGCGCCAGCACGCCGCTGGCGGGTTCCACCGTCGCCGTCGAGGGCGTCGTCACCGCCGACCACACCACCGGTGGGTTCCGCGGCCTGTACGTCCAGACCGTCGGCTCCGGTGGTCAGGACACGTCCACCCCGGGCGCCTCGGACGGGATCTTCGTCTTCCTGGGCAACCGCACCACCGACGCGACCATCGGCGACACCGTCCTGGTGCGCGGCGTGGCCGGCGAGTACTTCGGGCTGACCCAGATCAACGCCTCCGGCCAGGCCGCGTCGCTGACCGTCACCGGCCAGGCCGACCTGCCAGACCCGGTGCCGTTGACCGACGACGTCGTGGGGGACGAGCGGGAGCAGTACGAGAGCATGCTGGTCACCCCCCAGGGCGACTACCGGGTGGTGTCCAGCCACGAGGTCGACCGCTACGGGGCCCTGTGGCTCAGCGCCGGGGCCGAGATGCCGGTCAAGGGCACCGAGGCGACGCGCCCGGGCCCCGAGGCCGACGCGATCGCGACCCTGAACGCCGCCCGCCGCATCCTGCTGGACGACGGGCGCAGCACCCAGGTCACCGGGGCCACCCAGCCCTACCTGTCACCCGAGCGGCGCGTGCGCAACGGTGACGGCGTCGAGTTCGACGACCTCACCTACGTCCTGCACTACGGGTTCGACGAGTGGCGCCTGCAGCCCACCACCCCGATCAGTGACCAGAGCCCCGCGAGCGAGATCCCGACCTTCACGCCGCTCTCGCCCCGCCCGGACGGGCCCCCCGAGGTCGGTGGGGACCTGACCGTGGGCGCCTTCAACGTCCTGAACTACTTCACGACCCTGTCCCAGGACGACTCCCGGGCACGCGGTGCGCGCACCGCCGCCCAGCTCGAGCGTCAGCGCGCCAAGATCGTGGCCGCGATCACCGGCCTCGGCGCGGACGTCGTCGCCCTGCAGGAGGTCGAGAACTCCGTGCACTTCGGCTCCGGTGAGCCCGACGTCGCACTCCAGGACCTGGTGGGCGCGCTCAACGACGCGGAGGGCGGCGAGGTGTGGAGCCACGTGCCCACCCCGTCGGCACTCGTGGGCCCCGACGCCCCGGACACCGACGTGATCATGAACGCGATCATCTACCGGCAGGACGCCGTCGAGCCGGTCGGTGAGGCACGCACCCAGGTCGACGAGTCGGTGTGGGACATCGCCCGTGAGCCCATCGCGCAGACGTTCGTCACCGCGGACGGGCCGGGCTCTGAGTTCGCCGTGGTCACCAACCACTTCAAGTCCAAGGGCGGTGGCTCCGGCGCCCAGCCGGCCGACGGCCAGGGGTTCTTCAACGCCGAGCGCGTCGGGCAGGCCCGCGGCGTGCTGGCGCTCGTGGAGGACCTCGCCGCCGACGGTGTCGAGGACGTCGTGGTGATGGGCGACCTGAACGCCTACAGCCAGGAGGACCCGGTCGTGGCGTTCCTGGACGCGGGTCTGGTCGACCTGACGGCGGTGCACGCCCCGGGCAGCTACACCTACACGTTCGACGGTGAGCTCGGCTCCCTGGACCACGCCCTGGCCACCCCCGGGTTCGCCGAGCGGGTCACGGGCGCCGGGGTCTGGGACATCAACTCCGCCGAGTGGTACGGGTTCCAGTACAACGGGGCGGCCGCCGAGGCCGAGGCCGGCACGGTCTTCCGCTCCTCCGACCACGACCCGGTGCTGGTGGGCCTGCGGGACGAGCCCGCCGACGCGGGCGACACCGTCGAGATCGACATCCTCGGTATCAACGACCTGCACGGGCGCATCGAGGCCGCCCCGCCCGCCGCGGGCGTCGCCGTCCTCGCCGGGGCCGTGGACGCGTTCCGTGAGCAGAACCCCAACACCCTGTTCGCCTCGGCCGGTGACAACATCGGGGCCTCCACGTTCACGTCGTTCGTCCTGGGCGACAAGCCCACGCTGGACGCGCTGAACGCCATGGGCCTGGACGTCACCTCGGTCGGCAACCACGAGTTCGACCTGGGGCGCACCGACCTGGACGACCGTGTGATCCCCGCGTCGCAGTTCCCGCACCTGGGCGCCAACGTGTACGACCGGGCCACCGGTGAGCCCGCCTACGACGACCACTGGATCACCGAGGTCGACGGGGTCCGGGTGGGCTTCATCGGTGCGGTGACGGAGGACCTGCCGACGCTCGTGAGCCCGGCCGGCATCGAGTCCCTGGAGATCAGGTCGATCGTCGACGAGGTCAACCGGGTCGCGGCCGACCTCACCGACGGCGACGAGTCCAATGGTGAGGCCGACGTCCTGGTCCTCCTGGTCCACGAGGGCCCGGTGACCGGTGACGTCGCCGACGCGACCGACGACTCGGCGTTCGGGCAGATCGCCACCGGCGTGTCACCTGAGGTCGACGTGATCTTCGCCGGGCACACCCACCGCGTGCACGCCCACGAGCTGCCCGTCGACGGGTGGCCCGAGGGGCTGGGCCGCCCCGTGGTGCAGGCGGGCCAGTACGGGGAGCACCTGGCACGCGTGACGCTGACGGTCGACCGCACCACCGGTGACGTCGTCGAGAACGCGGCCGAGGTGCTGCCACTGGTGGTGGACGGCGAGCCCGCCTACCCCGCGGACGAGGAGGTCGCGGCGATCGTCGCCGAGGCCGTCGAGCTCGCCGACGAGGTCGGTGCGCAGCCCCTCGGTCAGGTGACTGCGGGCCTCGCCCGTGCCCAGCAGGCCAACGGCCAGGAGAACCGTGGCGGGGAGTCGACCCTGGGCAACCTGGTGGCCGACGTGCAGCGGTGGGCCACCCAGGACGCGGGCACCCAGATCGCGTTCATGAACCCCGGAGGCCTGCGCGCGGACCTGCCGTACACCACCGGCGGTGAGCACCCCGACGGGACGATCACCTACCGGCAGGCGGCGACCGTCCAGCCGTTCGCCAACACCCTGGTCACCATGGAACTGACCGGTGAGCAGGTGGTGGCCGTCCTGGAGGAGCAGTGGCAGCCGGAGGGTTCGAGCCGTCCGTTCCTCAAGCTCGGCGTCTCGGGGCTGACCTACACCTACGACCCGACCGCTGCGCGCGGTGAGCGGATCACGAGGGTGCTGGTCGACGGTGAGCCGCTGGACCTGCAGGCCGGCTACACGGTGGTCGCGAACTCGTTCCTGGCGGCCGGCGGCGACAACTTCGCCACCCTCGCCCAGGGCGCCGACGTCCGGGACTCCGGGCGGGTGGACCTGCAGGCCTTCGTGGACTACATGGACCAGATGTCCCCGGTGAGCCCGGACCTGGCCCAGCGGGCCGTCGGGGTGCACCTGCCGGACGTGCCGGCGGGCGGTGCCGCCCCGGGGGCCACCGTGACGGTCGAGCTGTCGTCGCTGCTGTTCAGCGCAGGCGAGCCGCAGGGCGAGGTGGTGGCGCTCCGGGTGGACGGAACGGAGGTCGCCACGTCCCCGATCGACCCCTCCGTCGTCGACGGGACCGACGAGGTCGGTCGGGCGACCCTCGCCTTCCCGGTGCCGCAGGGAGCCGCCGAGGGCGGGCTCGAGGTCGAGGCGTTCGTCGAGTCGACCGGCACCACGGCCACGTTCGTGGTCCCGGTCGCGCAGGCGGACGCACCCGACCCGGCCGACGACCCGTGGCTGGTCGCCGTGGTGAAGAAGGTCTTCGGCTGGTTGTGGCACCTGTTCATCGGGTGGTGGCGCCCCTGATCGGGGACAGCGGCCCCGGGTAAGGTCACCCTGTGGCCGACCAGACACCCCCCGCACCCGGTCCCGTCGACCCGCCTGAGGGCGAGGTCGTGCGGGGCCGGGTGCGGCGCGCTCCGCGCTACCGCGGGTTCGTGATCGCGGGAGTCGTCGTCGGGCTCGTGGTGGCGGTCCCCCTGGTGCTCCTGTGGCCCGCCGAGCGCACCGGGACGGGCATCGGGGCGGTCCTGGCACTGACGGCACTGACCCTGGCGGTGCTCGGTGCCCTGCTCGGGGCGGGCCTGGCGCTGGTCGCCGACCGGCGCAGCCGCCGCTGACCGGTCGCCGGCCCCTTCGGTCCCGGCCCAGAAGCCGGGCACGGTGCGAGGTCCGGCGTCAGGTGTGCAACCATGACGGTGTGGCCCGCGGTGACGGACGACTGACACATGACCTCTTGCCCGGTGAGAAGGGCCCCCAGGACGCATGCGGCGTCTTCGGGGTCTGGGCTCCTGGAGAGGAGGTGGCGAAGCTCACGTACTTCGGCCTCTACGCCTTGCAGCACCGGGGCCAGGAGTCGGCGGGCATCGCGACCTCCAACGGCGAGCAGCTGCTGGTCTACAAGGACATGGGACTGGTGTCCCAGGTGTTCGACGAGACCGCGCTCAACGCCCTGACCGGGCACATCGCGGTGGGGCACACCCGCTATTCCACGACCGGTGCCTCGACGTGGGAGAACGCCCAGCCGACCCTGGGGCCGACCGCGGGTGGGACCATCGCGTTGGCCCACAACGGCAACCTCACGAACTCGGCCGAGCTGGTCGACCTGGTCGCCGAGCGGTACGGCTCGCGGCGACGCGGGGAGTTGGCACGCGGGACCACCACCGACACGGCGCTGGTCACGGCGCTGCTGGCGGGCGACCCCGACCACACCCTCGAGGCCACCGCCTTGGAGGTGCTGCCTCGCCTCAAGGGTGCGTTCTGCCTGGTGTTCATGGACGAGAACACCCTCTACGCGGCGCGGGACCCGCACGGCGTCCGCCCGCTGGTGCTGGGCCGGCTGGAGCGCGGCTGGGTCGTGGCGAGCGAGACCGCGGCGCTGGACATCGTGGGTGCGTCGTTCGTGCGTGAGGTCGAGCCCGGTGAGCTCGTGGCCATCGACGCCGACGGGCTCCGCACCCGTCAGTTCGCCGAGAAGACCCCGACCGGGTGCGTGTTCGAGTACGTGTACCTGGCCCGCCCCGACACCTCGATCTCGGGTCGGTCGGTGCACGCCGCCAGGGTCGAGATGGGCCGCGCCCTGGCCCGGGAGCACCCGGTGGACGCCGACCTGGTGATCCCGGTCCCGGAGTCCGGGACGCCTGCGGCCATCGGGTACGCCGCCGAGTCGGGCATCCGGTACGCCCAGGGCCTGACGAAGAACGCCTACGTGGGCCGGACGTTCATCCAGCCGTCCCAGACGTTGCGCCAGCTCGGGATCCGGCTCAAGCTGAACCCGCTGCGCGAGGTCATCCAGGGCCAGCGCCTGGTCGTCGTCGACGACACGATCGTCCGCGGCAACACCCAGCGGGCTCTGGTGCGCATGCTGCGTGAGGCGGGTGCCGCCGAGATCCACATCCGCATCTCGGCCCCGCCGGTGATGTGGCCCTGCTTCTACGGCATCGACTTCGCCTCGCGCGCCGAGCTGATCGCCACCGGGTTGTCGCCTGAGGAGATCGGCCGGTCGATCGGCGCCGACTCCCTGGGCTACATCTCGCTGGAGGGCATGGTCCAGGCCACCGAGCAACCCTCGTCGCGGTTGTGCACGGCGTGCTTCACCGGCCGTTACCCGATCGAGCTGCCGGCCTCGGACCGCCTGGGCAAGCACCTGCTGGAGCAGAGCGAGCTCGCGCTGGGTGCACCTGAGGACGGGTTGTCGACCCTCCTGGGCTCGGCGGGCGCCTCCACGGCGCTGGAGCACCCGTGAGCGCCGCGAACCAGCCGGTGACGTACGCGTCGGCCGGTGTGGACACCGAGGCCGGTGACCGGGCCGTGGAGCTGATGAAGGACGCGGTCCGGGCGACCCACGGCCCCCAGGTCCTGGGTGGTGTCGGGGGCTTCGCCGGCCTGTACGACGCGTCTGCGCTGACCCGGTACCTGCGCCCGTTGCTGGCGAGCTCGACGGACGGCGTGGGCACCAAGGTCGCCATCGCCCAGGCGATGGACGTGCACGACACGATCGGGTTCGACCTGGTCGGCATGGTCGTGGACGACATCGTCGTGGTGGGTGCCGAGCCCCTGGTCATGACGGACTACATCGCGACCGGCTCGGTCGTGCCCGAGCGCGTCGCCGCGATCGTGCGGGGGATCGCCGCGGCGTGCGCCGAGACGGGTACGGCCCTGGTGGGCGGTGAGACCGCCGAGCACCCTGGTCTGCTGGGCCCTGACGAGTACGACGTGGCCGGTGCGGCGACCGGTGTGGTCGAGGCTGATGCGCTGCTCGGCCCGGAGCGGGTCAGGGCCGGCGACGTGGTGGTCGCGATGGCCTCGTCAGGGCTGCACTCCAACGGCTACTCCCTGGTGCGCCGGGTGGTGCAGCTGGCGGGCTGGTCCCTGGACCGTCACGTCGACGAGCTGGGCCGGGAGCTGGGCCTGGAGCTCCTGGAGCCCACCCGCCTGTACACGCGCCCGTGCCTGGACCTGGCGCGCGACCCCGCCGCCGAGGTCCGGGTCTTCAGCCACGTCACCGGTGGAGGTCTGGCGGCGAACCTGGCCCGCGTGATCCCCCGGGGCCTGGCCGCGGACGTCGACCGGTCGTGCTGGACGGTCCCGCCCGTGTTCGACATGGTGCGAGGCCTGGGGCAGGTGCCGTGGGCCGACCTCGAGCGCACCCTGAACCTGGGTGTCGGGATGGTGGCTGTGGTGGGTCCTGCGGGAGCGGACCCGGCGATCGCGTCGTTGCGCGCCGCAGGGATCGACGCGTGGGTCCTGGGCACGGTCGGCGAGGACCAGGGTGAGCCCGCCGGCACGGACGTGGTCCGGGGCGCCAAGGGTGTCGACGGCGGCACGGTGCACCTGCGCAACGGGTACCGCGCCGGCTGACGCAGTACCCGGGGAGCGACTGTGCACGTCGCCGCTGCGCGACGGGTCGCCAAGGATCGGCCCGGGTGCTGTCACCCAGATGGACGAACGAGACGTGTGCGCCTACCGGCCGGTCAGACCGGCGCGGCAGGCGCACACGACGTCAACGATCGTCCGGCGACCAGTCTCTGAGGTCGTCGTCGTGGTCCCCGGACCCGTGAGGGTTCTCGGTGACCAGGTCGCTTCGGCGCGCGCCTGAGGTGAGCTCCTGCTCAAGAGCCTTGTAGTTCGGCTCATAGCTGGAGTACTTCAGCGCTCGAGCGACCTTGGTCTGCTTAGCCTTCTGACGGCCGCGCCCCATGGCACCGACCCCCTCTAACGTAGAAGCGGGGCGGCACCGTGTGTCACGTTGCGGCCCCGGGGTGCTGGTTCTTCGTCGTTCGCTAACGGTACATGCTCCGGGGCCCTCCCTGCGACCTGCGGGGGTCGCGACGCTCGGGCCGGGCACCGTCGGTGGCCCTCCTCACGGCCTTCGGGGGGTGGTGCGGTGCAGGTGAGGAACCCGCAAAGCGGTGCCCGAACTGTCCGGCTCACCAGCCCGGGAAGGCGCTTACCGTAGTGGATTCCGCACCCGCGGGGTGGGGGACGTGGAGCATGCGGGTGCGGGCCCCGGGGGCCCGTGCGAGCATGAGTTTCATCCGGTCGGCGGGCCGTGGACGCCGTGGGGGTCCGGACCGAGCAGGCCGTAGGAGGAGGGATCACGTGTCAGGACGACCCACCGCCCCCCAGGCGCTCTTGACGCCCCGTGAGGTGGCTGCGATGTTCGACGTCGACCCGAAGACCGTCAGCCGGTGGGCGGACGCCGGCAGGCTCACGCCCGTCCGTACCCTCGGCGGGCACCGTCGCTACCGTGAGGGCGAGGTCCGGGAGATGCTGGACGTCCCGGCGCAGCGTTTGGTGCCGCGCCGGGAGGGAGGGTTCTGAGCGACGGCGCCCGGCCGCTCAGCACCCGGTACGACGAGGGCCCTACCACCATGACGGTGGTGGGGCCCTCGCGTTGCGTCCAGGAGCCGCTGCCGGCGGTCTAGAGGCGACGTACGACGGCGGTCAGGACCAGGGCCGTGAGGGCGGCGCCGACCCCCAGGACGACCCAGCCGCGGGTGGTGGGCGGGGACTCGGTCAGGCCGCGTGGTTCCCGTGCCAGCCGGCGTCGAAGGTCGGCCGCTGCGGCCCGGGTCTCATCCCCGACGGCCTTGGCCTGGACGCGGGGGTCCAGGCGGTTGGAGAGCTCGTCGACGGCGAGCTTGATCTCCTGGCGGGTGCGAGCGATGTCCGCCTCGATCTGGGCGGGGGAGCGGGTGTCCTGCTCGGCTGCGTCGGGGGTGGTGGGGCTCATCGCTGCAGTCCTTCCTTCACGGCCTCGACGTCGGAGCGGAGGCTGCTCTGGGCGCGCTCGGGGACGGGCGGGACACCCTTCTTGAGCGCTTTGACCCCGACCAGTGCCAGGATCCCGGTGATCGTCAGCAGCACCAGGGTCACGATCAGGGCTGCCAACCAGGGTGCCAGCACCTCGGCGAGGCCGAGGACGGCCGTGGCGATCAGGGTGGCGAGGGCGAAGAACCCGAGCAGCGCGGCCCCGGCGAGCAGGCCGGCACCGACCCCGGCGTGCTTGGCCTTCTGCGCCATCTCGGCCTTGGCGAGGCTGATCTCGTCGCGGATCAGCCGGGACAGCTTCTCCGTCAGGCTGCCCACGAGCTCTCCGATGCTCGGGCGGGTGTCGGGACGTCCCGTGCTGCTCACCTCACCACATCCTTCTCTTCGGCCGGGGGTGGCCCGGGGGTCGGCTTGGTTCCGAGCCAAGCCAACCGGGCTCACGCCGGTTCGGCAATCGGAGAGGATGTGTGCAGGCCAGGGCGAGGGCCTGCGGCGTTCAACGTGGGTGGCCAGACGCGGGTTCGAACCGCGGACCTTTCGATTTTCAGTCGAACGCTCTACCAACTGAGCTATCTGGCCGAGACGTCGGTTCCCGGTCGTGAGACCGGGCTGCGACGAGCGACCCCGACGGGACTTGAACCCGCGACCTCCGCCGTGACAGGGCGGCGCGCTAACCAACTGCGCTACGGGGCCTTGTGTGGAACAAGGTCCTGCTGAACTGCGGTGTAACTCATATCACTGCACGTGCCGTACCCCCAACGGGATTCGAACCCGTGCTACCGCCGTGAAAGGGCGGGGTCCTAGGCCGCTAGACGATGGGGGCAAGTCATCTGACGCCCTGACGTCGAAGCGTCGCAAGACCTCGTGAAGCATACGGGGTCCGGCCCGGATCTCCAAAGTCGGCCCGGGCGGACCGCTCGTGGCCGGACTCGGGGGATGATGGGCAGGTGGTGGAGATGAGCCGTGAGGAGTTCGAGGACGCCGTCCGTGACGCGCTGGACACCGTCCCGCCCGAGCTCGCCGCTCAGATGGACAACGTCGTCGTGCTGGTCGAGGACGACGCGCCCGAGGACGAGCCCGAGCTCCTGGGCGTCTACGAGGGGGTGGCCCTGACCGAGCGCGACCACTGGTGGTCGGCCGGGTCGCTGCCGGACCGCATCACGATCTTCCGTCACCCGACCCTGGCGATCTGCGACACGGTGGACGAGGTCGTCGAGGAGGTCGCGGTGACCGTCGTCCACGAGATCGCCCACCACTTCGGCATCGACGACGAGCGCCTGCACGAGCTGGGGTGGGCCTGATGCGTCTGGGGATCGTGCTGCTGCCCCAGGTCCGATGGGCCCAGGACCGTGACCGCTGGCGGCGGGCCGAGGACTACGGGTTCGACCACGCCTGGACGTACGACCACCTGGCCTGGCGCACCCTGGTGGACGAGCCGTGGCTGGCGACCGTGCCGCTGCTCGCCGCCGCCGCGACCGCGACCGAGCGGATCGGCCTCGGGACCTGGGTGGCGGGGCCCAACTACCGTCACCCGGTGCCGTTCGCCAAGGACGTCATGGGCCTGGACGACGTCTCCGGTGGTCGGTTCCTGCTGGGGCTCGGCGCCGGGGGCACCGGCGTGGACGCCCACGTCCTGGGTCCGGCCGCGGTCCCGACGGACCGGGCGGCACGCTTCGAGGAGTTCGTGGACCTGCTGGATCGGCTGCTGCGTGAGCCGGTGACGACGTTCCACGGGCAGTGGTACGAGGCGCACGAGGCCCGCATGCTGCCCGGCTGCGTGCAGCGCCCGCGGGTGCCGTTCGTGGTCGCCGCCAACGGTCCCCGTGCCCTGCGGGTCGCGGCACGGTGGGGTCAGGCCTGGGGCACGTACGGGCCGGTGGTCCAGGACGACGGCTCGCCGCAGGACGCCCAGGAGCGGTGGTGGGACGGCTTGGCGGCCCTGGTCGACCGTTTCGACGGGGTGGCCCGTGAGGCCGGCCGGGACCCGGCCGGCATCGACCGGTACCTGAGCCTGGACGGGGCTCCCCGCTACTCCCTGGGCTCGGTGGAGCTGCTGGCCGAAGGGGTGGAGCGGGCCGCGGCGCTGGGGTTCACCGACGTGGTGGTCCACTGGCCGCGCGACGAGGGGGTCTACGCCGGTTCGCAGGACGTGCTCGAGCAGGTCGCGGGGCGCATGGAGGCCCTGCGTGGGGTGCGCGCGACGAGATTCCCCGCCACCTGACGTCAGGGTGTGGCGGCCTCGGCGGCCTGACGGGCCCGCCAGGCCGACTCGACCATCTGCTCCAGGGTGTGGCGCATCTGCCAGTCGAGGTCGCGCGCGGCGAGCTCACCGGAGGCGACGATGCGCGCGGGGTCCCCGGGGCGGCGCGGGGCCTCCTGCGGGGTGAAGGGGGTGCCCGTCACGCTGGCCACGGCCGACATGATCTGCCGGACGGACACCCCGTCCCCGGAGCCCAGGTTGTACACGGGGGCGAGGTCGTGCCCGCCCTCCAGGGCCCGGGCGGCGGCCACGTGCGAGGTCGCGAGGTCGGCGACGTGCACGTAGTCACGCACGCAGGTGCCGTCGGGGGTGGGGTAGTCGGTGCCGAAGACCGTGGGGGTGCGGCCCTGGACCAGGGCGTCCAGCACCAGGGGGAACAGGTTGTGGGGGCTGGTGTCGTACAGGTGGTCGTGGCCGGAGCCCACCACGTTGAAGTACCGGAGCGAGGTGTGCCGCAACGGGGTGCTGGTTCCCTCCAGCGCCCGGGCCTGGTCGCGCAGCAGCCACTCGCCCACCAGCTTGCTCTCCCCGTAGGGCGACTCGGGCAGGGTGGGGGTGGTCTCGGTGACCAGGTCCACCGTCGGCGTCCCGTAGACCGCCGCTGAGGACGAGAACACGATGTCGGTGGTGCCTGCGTCGGCCATCGCCTGCAGCAGCGCGACGGTCCCGGTGACGTTCTGGGTATAGGTGTGCAGGGGGCGGGTGACGCTGACGCCCGCGTACTTGAACCCCGCCAGGTGCACCACGCCCTGGACCCGGTGCTCGTCCAGGGCAGCGGCCACGGCCTCCCGGTCCTGGACGTCCGTGCGGACGAAGGGGACGTCCGCCGGCACGAACGCCTCGTGCCCGCTGGACAGGTCGTCGACGACGACCACCCCGATGCCCTGGGCGCGGAACGCCTCGACGACGTGCGACCCGATGTACCCGGCTCCGCCGGTCACCATCCACGTGCTCATCGCGCCAGCATAGGTCTGCACGGTCCGGCGCCGGTGGTGCACACGGGGTGAGACGCTGCCTACCCTGACGGGCATGCCCCCCGTTGTCCGGCTCGTCCCGTCCACCGCTCCCGAGACGCCCGCCGAGGTCGCTGTCGACGAGGTCACCTCGGCGCTCACGGTCGCGATCGCGATCAGTGCCGCGGTCGTGGCCGGGCTGCTGCTCGCCGCGGTGATCTCTGCCGTGGTGCGGGCCGTGCTCCGTCGACGCGGGCTGGCCCAGGACCTGGCCCGACGGGCCCGGCAGCCGCTGCGGGTGGTCCTGGCGCTGGTGCTGACCGGACCGGCACTGCGGATAGCCAGCGAGGGCGACGAGCGCGTCTGGCTGCCTGCCACCGAGCACCTGGTGCTGATCGCGCTGATCGTCGCGGTCGCGTGGCTGGTGGGCTCGTTGGTGCAGGTGGCCGAGAGTGCCGTGCTGCTGCGGTACCGGCTGGACGTGCCGGACAACCGCCACGCCCGCCGGGTGCGCACCCAGATCATGGTGGTCCGGCGCCTGACCCTGGCGCTGCTGGCGGTCTGCGCCCTCGCGGCGGTCCTGCTCACGTTCGAGCAGGCACGGGCGGCCGGTGCGGCGGTGCTGGCCTCGGCCGGTCTGCTGTCGGTCGTGGCGGGTCTCGCGGCGCAGAGCACGTTGTCGCACGTGTTCGCGGGCCTGCAGCTGGCGTTCACCGACGCGATCCGGGTCGACGACGTGGTGGTCGTGGACGGGGAGTGGGGCCGCATCGAGGAGATCACGCTCACGTACGTGGTCGTGCACGCCTGGGACGACCGGCGGATCATCCTGCCGTCGACGTGGTTCACCTCGACCCCGTTCCAGAACTGGACCCGCAGCGCGGCGGACCTGCTCGGCACCGTCGAGATCGACCTGGACTGGACGGTGCCGGTGGAGCAGATGCGGGCCGAGCTGACCAGGCTCCTGGAGTCGACCGACCTGTGGGACCGGCGCGCGGGGGTGCTGCAGGTCACCGAGGCGACCGGCGGCCTGGTCCGGGTGCGGGCACTGGCCTCGGCGGCCGACGCCCCCACCCTGTTCGACCTGCGGTGCTACGTGCGCGAGGGCCTGATCCGGTGGTTGCAGCGCGAGCACCCGGAGGCCCTGCCCCGCAGCCGGTGGGAGCGGATCTCGCGGCCGGTCGTCACCGAGGACGACGACGAGTCGGGTGAGGAGCGCTCGCGGTTGTTCGCCGGCAGCACCGAGGCCGTCGAGCGGTCACGCGCGTTCTCCGGGCCGGACGAGGACCGCGAGGCCTCGAGCCCCGAGACCCGGTAGCCGGTCTCAGGTGGGCAACCGGATCCCGGTGAGCTGCGCGAGGCGGTCCAGCAGGACGTCCTGGACGGTCACGTCCGTCGCCTGGGGGTTGGGGGTCAGGTGCTCGAACCGCTTCAGGTACGCACCGGTCACCCGTGCGGCGGGCTCGTCGGCGGTCGCGAGCCACACCTGCGTCGCGGCGCCGTCCTCGACGGGGTCGGGGGCGTCGGGGCCGCCGAGCCGGGTCTTGATCCACCCCGGGTCGACGGCGGTGCTGAGGGTCTCGGGCCACAGGCGGGCCACGGCCAGGGCGAGCGCGACGTCGGCCAGCTTGGAGTCCGAGTAGGCCTGCATCCCGTCCCAGGGGCGGTCGGCGTGCTGCAGGTCCTGCAGGTGCAGGTGGCCGCGGTCCTGCAGGCCCGAGGTCAGGTAGACCACGCGTGCGGGTCGTGGCAGGGCGGCGGTCAGCAGGTACGGGGCCACGACGTTGACCTGGAAGATGCGCTCCAACCCGTCCCCGGTCTGCACGCGCTCGGGCGCCCCGCCGCCCACGCCTGCGTTGTGGATCACGACGTCGGGCGGCCCGACGGTGCGGGCCTGCTCCGCCAGGTGGCGGGTCTGGTCCAGCGACGTCAGGTCACCCACCACGACGTCGTGGACCCCGGGGAGGGCCTCACGGGCGAGCTCGGCTCGCTCCTCGTCCCGGGCGTGCGCCACCACGGTGTGGCCTCGTTCGAGGATCTGACGGGCGGTCTCCAGGCCGATGCCGGCGGACGAGCCGGTGACGAGGACGAGGGACACGGGACCTCCGGTGGTCGGCGAACAGGTGTGGACGCGCTCCCATCCTGCCGGAGGTCGAGACGTGTGCTCTGTGGTGCAGGTCACGGCGCGGGCGCCATCTGGACCGCGCTGTCCGCTGGGTGGGATTTCGGGGGGTGTGCGGTTGCGGGCCGCCGGGGACGTTGTGACGGTTGTAGGGCCCGTGACGCCCGGGCAGCACCCGGACCACGGGTGCCGGACCGCACCGCGGTCGCCCGGCGTCGATCCCGGCAATCGAAGGAGCCTCGATGCTCACCCTGACCGACAACGCCCGCGCCGCCGTGCAAGACATCTCCACCCGTGCCGGCCTGCCCCAGGAGGGTGGCCTGCGCATCGCCCAGTCCGAGGAGCAGGTGGGCAGCTTCGAGCTGTCCCTGGTCCCGGCCGCACCCGAGGGCGACACCGTGATCGAGGAGGAGGGTGCGCGCGTGTTCGTCGAGCCCACGACCTCCGACGTCCTGGCCGACCAGCAGCTCGACGCCGCACCGGCCGGTGACGGCACCGGGTTCCTCCTGGCCCCGCAGGGCTGAGGACCACACCATCACGGCCGCCCCAGGGGTGGTCGACGACGAGGGCCGCCCCCTGCGGGGCGGCCCTCGCGCTGTACGGGCAGGGTGTGGGGCGCGGCAGCCGGGGGTGCGGGCCGGTCAGGCCCGCGGGCGCTGCGCGGCGTCCACGACCTCACCCACGAGCCTCTCGACGACGTCCTCGAGCATCGCGACCCCCGCGCCGGTGCCACCGTCGGTGACCAGCGCCACGTGCGTGCCCCGGGCCTGCATGGCGGCGAGCGTCGCGTCGAGCGTGGCGTCGGCGGGGATCCGCACCAGGGGGCGGATCCACCGGCGGGGGATCGGCTGGTCGGCGGTGTGGTCCGGGAGCCGCAGCAGGTCCTTGAGGTGGACGTACCCGTCGAGCTGGCCGTCGGCGTCCTCGATGGGGAACCGGGAGAACCCGGTGCGCACGCACTCGGCCTCGGCCAGGGCGGGTGTCGCGCCGGACGGCAGCACCACGAGCTCTGAGCGGGGTACCGCCAGGGCGCCGACCCGCTCGGTGCTGATGCTCAGGGCACCGGCGAACAGGTCGTGCTCGGCCTCCTCGAGCAGGCCCTGGGCGCGGGACTCCCCGATCAGCCCGGCGACCTCGTCCGCGGTGAACGCGGACGTGACCTCCTCCCGCGGGGTGACCTTGAGGACGCGCAGCACCGCGTTGGCCAGGGCGTTGAGCAGCACGATGAGGGGCTTGAGGGCCAGCACCACCACGAACATGGGCGGGCCGAGCAGCAGGGCCGACCGCTCCGGCCCGGCGATGGCGATGTTCTTGGGCACCATCTCGCCGAGCACCATGTGCAGGAACACCACGATCGTCAGGGCGATCGTGAACGCCACCACGTGCAGGGCCGGTCCGGTGACGCCCATGGCCTCGAGCGGAATCTCGAGCAGGTGCGCGACCGCCGGCTCGGCGATGGCCCCAAGTCCCAGGGAGCACATGGTGATGCCGAGCTGGGCGCCGGCCATCATCAGCGAGACGCGTTCCATGGCCCGTAGCGTCATGCGCGCGGCCTTCGAGCCCTCGGCGGCCCGGGGCTCGATCTGGGTGCGTCGGGCCGAGACGAGCGCGAACTCGGCGCCGACGAAGAACGCGTTGCCCATCAGGAGCGCCACCCCGATGAGGATCGCGGGGACGTCAGCCATCGTCCTCGTCCTCCTCCTCCAGGGGCTCCACCGACATCAGGATCCGGTCGACCCGGTGCCCGTCCAGGCGGGTGACCCGCAACGTGACCCGGGCGGGGGTGGGGAGCCCGACCTCGTCCAGGACGCGGGCGTCGCGGCCCTCCAGGACGACCTCGTCGTCCACCTCGGGGAACCGTTCCATGTGCTCGGTGACGAGCCCGCCGAGGGTGTCTGACTCCTCGCCCTCCGGGACGTCCACCCCGGTGATCTCCCCGGCCTCGTCGGGGCGCAGCAGGCCGGACAACGACCAGGAGTCGGAGCCGAGCTGGCGGTGCCGGCCGATGGGCCGGTCCTGCTCGTCCTCGATCTCGCCGACGATCTCCTCCACGAGGTCCTCCAGGGTGATGACCCCGTCGGTGCCGCCGTACTCGTCGACCACCACCGCCATCTGCAGGCCGTCGCGCAGCGCACCGAGGACGGCGTCCAGGGGCATCGCCGACGGGACGGCCGCCACCGGGCGGATCACGTCGGCGACGGTGCGTCCCGCACGTTCGGCGAGGGGCACGGCCAGCGCGTGCTTGAAGTGCACCACCCCGACGACGTCGTCGACGTCCTCGCCGAGGACGGGGAACCGGGAGTGCCCCGTGCGGGCGGTCAGGGTGAGGACGTCGGCCAGGGGGTCCGTGGCGTCCATGAACTCCACCCGCGGGCGGGGGGTCATGGCGTCGGCGGCGGTCCGTTCGGTGAGCTCGGCGGTGTGGGTGACGCGTCGGGCGGCGTCGGCGTCGAGCAGGCCCTCCAGCGCCGAGCGGGTGGCCAGGGCCCCCAGCTCCTGGGCGGACCGTGCCGAGGCGAGCTCTTCCTGGGGTTCGATGCCGAGCCGGCGGACGACCCGGTTGGCGCTGCCGTTCAGGAACCAGATCAGGGGGCTCATCACCCACGTGAACGCGCGCTGGGGTCCGGCGATGGCCCGGCCCACCCGGACGGGTTCGGCGATGGCCCAGTTCTTGGGGACCAGCTCACCGAAGACCATCTGGGTGCCGGTCGCCAGCAGGAACGCCAGGCCCAGGGCGACCGCGGCGCTGGTGCCCTCGGGCAGGCCGGTGGCCTCGATGGGGCCTCGCAGGATGGTGGCGATCGACGGTTCGGCGATGAACCCGACGATGAGGCTGGTGACGGTGATCCCCAGCTGGGCGCTGGACAGCTGCGTGGACAGGGTCTTCAGGGCCTTGCCGACGGAGGTCGCCCGCTTGTCGCCCTCGTCGGCCATGCGCGTGATGGTGGGGCGGTCGACCGTGACGAGCGCGAACTCGGCGGCCACGAACAGCGCGTTCGCGGCGATCAGCACGAGCACCAGGATCAGGAGCAGCCACTCGGGGCTCACCGTGCCGTCACCGGCAGGGTCCGTCCGAGTGGCTCGGGTGGTGAGCCGGGTAGGTCCATGGCAGACAACGATAAGGGAACGTGCGCAGACGTCCAGCGGCTCCCGTGGCAGGTGCGGGCGGGGTCAGCGCGATTGCCTCATCTGCGCGATCACGCTGCTCGCGGCAGAGACGGGCAGGTTGCCGGGGCGGCCGATCAGGTACCCCTGGGCGGCGTGCGCACCCATGGCGGCCCAGGCTGCGAGGTCCTGGTCGGTCTCGATGCCCTCGACCACCAGGACGGCGCCGGTGTGCTCGCTGAACTCCACCAGGGAGGTGGCCAGCGCCTTGCGCAACGGGGAGTCCTCGACGTCCTGGGTCAAGGACATGTCGAGCTTGATGACGTCGGGGGCGAGCTGGACGATGTGCTTGAGGCTGGAGAACCCCGCGCCCACGTCGTCGACCGCGACCCGCACCCCGGCCCGGCGCAACGGTTCCATCCGTTCGCTGAGCAGCCGGTAGTCCTCGATGGCGGCGTGCTCGGTGATCTCCAGGGTGAGGGTGCGGCCGGAGCACGAGGTCGCCAGGGCCAGCAGCCGCGGGTCGGCCAGGGTGGCGGGTGAGACGTTGACGGAGACCGCCAGGCCATGGACCTCGGGGTGGGCCAGCGCCGCCTCGATGGCGGCGATCTCCAGGTCGGTGCCGAGCCCGACGTCCTCCGCTGCGGCGAACCACTGGTCCGGGCTGCGGTAGGGCTCGACGTCGAACCTGGTCAGCGCCTCCACCCCGACGAGCTCGCCGGTGCGCAGGCTGTAGATGGGCTGGAAGACGGGGTGGAAGCGGCGTGCGTCGAGCACCTCGCGGACCTGCTCGGCGAGGGCGGGGTCCTTCGCGCTGGGGAGCAGCCGCGCCCGGGTCAGGGCCTCACGCAGGTCCTCCTGCAGGCGGCGCGTGTACACGCGGTCCCGTGCCCGCAGGGCGATCGCCGAGATCGACCCGATGAGCAGGAACATCACGCCCCGAACGACCCAGCTCATGGTGTCCTGCGGTGCCCCGGTGGAGGTGTCCAGCGGCATCAGCGGGCCGACCAGGACCGTCGAGACGGTGCCGGTGACGAGCACGCCGCGCAGGCCGAACGGCAGGGCCGCGGCGAGGATCGGCACGTAGAACAGGTGGGGGAGGGCGCGTTGGGACCCACCGGAGGCGTAGACCGCCAACCAGCCGACCGCCAGCATCCCGGCGATGGTCGCTGCGGACATCCACGGGTGCGACGAGGACGTCTGGTAGAGGAACCGCTCCAGGGGTGTCTCGACCGGTTCGGGGCGCTCGGTGGGGGGTGTGGCGGGCTCGGTCTCGGCGTCCGGGTCGCGTCCGTGGGCGGCGTCATCGCCTTGTGCGGTGGGTGCGACACCCTCGGCGGGGGCGTGAGGTGAGGGGACGTGCCCGTGCGCGGGGTCGGCGGTGCGACGGCGCCCATCACGAGCTCCGGCCCTGGCCTCGGCCGCGTCTGACGCACCCATGCCCACCACCCCTTGTCCCCCGCGGTGGATGCGTGTCCACACCCGCCTGCAGTGATTCTCGGCATGTCTGGACGCAACCATGAGAGATGACTTGACGTGGAGGGACTCCCGTGGGGGGCCAGAGCCTCAGGCTGATCGTGCCACCGCTCCACAGGACACGCACGTGGTGGGCCCCGTGGGGATCGAACCCACAACCCGCGGATTAAAAGTCCGCTGCTCTGCCAGTTGAGCTAGAGGCCCGGTCGGGTCTGCCGTCCCGTCCGTCGTCGGGCGGGGGCGGCGCCCTGCTGTCACCAGCGCTCAGCGTACGCGTACCGCCCGCTGGCACCCCTCCCGGGCTCGCCAGTGGGGAGCAGATGCTGCGGTATGCGCCTCATCTGCTCCCCATTGAGGCGCGGACCGTGGCCCGCCCGTGGATGGGCGCCGGTGGTGCTGCGCGCGGGGGCCCTGGAGTCGGGGAGACTAGGGCCTTCACCTGTTCTCGTGACGAGGAGTCAACTGTGCCCGAGGGGACTGTCCGCTGGTTCGACGTCGACCGGGGGTTCGGCTTCCTCGCCCGTGAGGGCGAGGACGTGGACCTGTTCGTCCACGCGTCCGAGGTCGTCACTGACGGCGAGCGGGTGCTCCGCGAGGGGCAGACGGTCGAGTTCGAGGTGGGTGAGGGCGACCGCGGTCCGCAGGCCCGGCGGGTGCGGGTCACCGGTGAGCTGCCTCCCGGTGCGCAGCTGGGTGCCTTGGGCACGGTCAGCTGGTACGAGCCTGCCAAGGGGTACGGCTTCCTCACCCCCGACGGCGGCGGTGCGGAGCTGTTCCTGCACAGCTCGGCGATCGTGGGTGGGGGTGTGGTCACCGACGGTCAGCGGGTGGCGTTCATGGTGGTCGAGGGCCCCAAGGGGTCGCAGGCCGGCCACGTGCTGCCGTTGGGCCCCGACGCCGGCGCGCCGAACCCCACGTCGGACGGAGCGGACGGGACCGTCACCTGGTTCGACGGTGACAAGGGCTTCGGGTTCCTCACCCCCGACGCGGGGGGCGAGGACGTCTTCGTCCATGTCCGGGCCCTGGCTGGTGGGCTCACCGAACTCGCCGAGGGCGACCGGGTGACGTACGACGTGGCCGTCAGCGAGAAGGGCCCGCAGGCGCGCGACGTCCAGCTGGTCCGCGGCTCGTCCCCGAGGCGGGGGACCGGGGCGCCGGACCGTGGACGTCCGGGACGCCAGGGCCCGCCCACCGCCCCGGTGCGCGGCGGTGAGGGTGTGGTGGCCCGGTTCGACGCCGAGCGGGGCTTCGGGTTCATCACCCCCGACGCCGGTGGTGCCGACCTGTTCGTGCACGTGTCGGTCCTGCAGGGTGCCGACGCCCTGAGCGAGGGCGACCGGGTCCGGTACAAGGTGCGCCAGGGCGAGCGCGGCCCTCAGGCCGACCGCGTCGAGCTGCTCTGAGCCCGGGTCGCGGCCGCCAGCACGGCGCCGACCTCCTCGACGCCGTCGCGGAGCATCCCGGCGGTGACACGCACGTGGTCGGGGCCGGGCTCTGACCAGAACGGGGAGCCGGGTGCGACGCGGATGCCGGCGGCGGCCAGGTGCAGGGTGGCGTCCCGTTCGGACGCCACCGGTAGCCACAGGTTGATCCCGTCCCCGGGGCGTGCTGTCACGCCGTGGGTGGCCAGGGCGCGCACCAGGCGTGCCTGGCGGGAGTGGTATACCCGCCGGGCCTCGGTGACGGCCGTCATGCCGTGGTGGCCGGTGAGGAGCTCGAGGAGGACGCGCTGCAGGGTGCGGCTGGTCCACCCGGGCCCGAGCATGCGTCGGGCCACGATCCGGTCCATGAGGTCCGCCGGCCCGCCGAGTGCCGCGATCCGCAGGTCCGGGCCGTGGGACTTGGAGAACGAGCGGACGTGCAGGACCCGGTCGGGCAGGTGGGTGCCGAGGCTGACGTCGGGTGCGGTGGCGACCTCACCGGAGTGGTCGTCCTCGACGACGACGGTCCGTCCGGCGTCGGGGTGGGTCCTCAGGACGTGGGCCAGGTCCCGGGCGCGGTCCTCGCTCATGGACGCCCCCGTGGGGTTGTGGGCGCGCGGTTGCAGGACGACCGCCGCGGGTGAGGTGCCCAGTGCCGCCGTGAGGGCGGCCGGTGTGGGGCCGTCGGCGTCCACGTCCACGGGCACGCGGACCGCCCCCAGGTGGTCCAGTAGGTCCAGCAGCGGTGGGAACCCCGGGTTCTCGATCACCACCCGGTCGCCGAACCGCACCACCAGCTCCAGGGAGCGTGACACGGCGTCCATCGCACCGTCGACCACCGTCAGGGACTCCACGGGGTAGGGCCACGTGCGACGCAGGTGCTCCTCGAGGGCGGGGACGACGGGGGCCTCGACGTAGCTGGTCGTGGGGGTCGCGGCCCCCGTGCGGGCCAGGGCTGCGGCCAGGTCGGGCAGCAGGGTCGGGTCGGGGGTGCCGGTGGACAGGTCGACACGGATGTTCCCCAGGTCGCCCGCCAGCCCCCGGTAGCGGGGAGGCAGCCACGTCCGGTCGGGTGCGTGGACGTGGCTCCCTGCGCGCCCGCGGGTGGTGAGCAGCCCGACCCCGGCGAGCGCCTGCCACGCGGTGCTGACCGTGGCGGGGCTGACGCCGAGGGCGCCGGCGACCGCGCGGACCGTGGGCAGGCGGGTGCCGTCGACCAGGGTGCCGTCCCGCACCAGGCGGGAGATCGCCGCCGCGATGCCGTGGGGGCTGGGCTCCTCGACGGCCCCCAGGACGAGGTCCAGGGGGCTGGGGGCCTGCGGGTGGTGTGGGCTCCGCACGGCGACTCCTGGGGTCTGTGACCGGTTGGTGAGGTTTTACGGGCGGGAAACGCACGGTGACGGGGAGTAACCCCAAAGAAATGTTCAAGGGCCAGAATAACAAAACCAGATGGCCGAGGACCGGAGGCGACATGAGCGTCGTGCGAGTGGCACTGACCCAGACACCGTGGACGGGCGACAAGGAGTCGATGATCGCCCTGCACGAGGACTACGCCCGCACGGCCGCCGCCGACGGCGCCCAGATCATCGGGTTCCAGGAGCTGTTCTACGGGCCCTACTTCGGCATCACCCAGGACCCGAAGTACTACGCCTACGCCGAGTCCGTGCCCGGCCCGACGGTCGACCGCTTCGCGGCGCTGGCCAAGGAGCTCGGCGTGGTCATGGTGCTGCCCGTGTACGAGGAGGACCAGCCCGGGGTCCTCTACAACACCGCCGCGGTGGTCGACGCGGACGGCACCTACCTCGGCAAGTACCGCAAGCACCACATCCCCCACCTGCCCAAGTTCTGGGAGAAGTTCTACTTCCGTCCCGGCAACCTCGGGTACCCCGTGTTCGACACCGCCGTGGGGAAGGTCGGCGTCAACATCTGCTACGACCGGCACTTTCCCGAAGGGTGGCGCGTGCTCGGCCTCAACGGCGCCGAGATCGTCTTCAACCCCAACGCCAGCGCACCCGGGATCTCCAACAAGCTGTGGGAGATCGAGCAGCCCGCCGCCGCCATCGCCAACGGCTACTTCGTCGCCACCAACAACCGGGTGGGAGCCGAGACCAACGAGTACGGGGACGAGGCCGTCTCCTTCTACGGCAGCTCCTACGTGGTGGGCCCCGACGGCAACTACGTCGGGGACGTCGCCAGCTCCACCGACGCGGGCGTCATCCTCCGCGACGTGGACCTCGGCCAGATCCGCGAGGTCCGCGAGCGCTGGCAGTTCTACCGCGACCGCCGCCCCGACGCCTACGGCCCGATCGTCGCCCCCTGACCCCCGGAGGCCCCCCGTGAAGACCCTGATCCGTGGTGGCACCGTCGTCAACGCCACCGGCCGCACCCCTGCGGACGTGCTCGTCGACGGCGAGACGATCGCCGCCGTCCTGGCGCCCGGCTCGACCCTGCTCGGGTTCGACGTCGCCGCCCACGTCGACCGCGTCGTGGATGCCACGGGCAAGTACGTGGTGCCCGGCGGGGTGGACGCCCACACCCACATGGAGCTGCCGTTCGGCGGGACCAACGCCTCGGACACGTTCGAGACCGGGACGCGGGCGGCGGCGTGGGGTGGCACGACCACCATCGTGGACTTCGCCGTCCAGCGTGCCGGTGAGCGCGTCCAGGACGGGTTGGCCGCCTGGCATGAGAAGGCCGCCGGCAACTGCGCGGTGGACTACTCGTTCCACCAGATCATCGGCGGTGTCGACGCGGACTCCCTGGCCGCCATGGACTCCCTGGTCGAGGAGGGGATCACCAGCTTCAAGCTGTTCATGGCCTACCCGGGGGTGTTCTACAGCGACGACGCGCAGATCTTGCGCGCGATGCAGAAGGCCGCGGACCTCGGGCTGCTCACGATGATGCACGCAGAGAACGGGCCCGCGATCGACGTGCTGGTGTCCCAGCTGCTCGCCCAGGGCAAGACCGACCCGTACTACCACGGGGTGGCCCGGGCCTGGCAGATGGAGGAGGAGGCCACCCACCGCGCGATCATGCTCGCGCACCTGACCGGCTCCCCGTTGTACGTGGTGCACGTCAGCGCCAAGCAGGCCGTCGAGCAGCTCGCCGCGGCGCGGGACCGGGGCCAGAACGTCTTCGGTGAGACCTGCCCCCAGTACCTGTACCTCTCCCTGGAGGAGCACCTCGGTGCACCGGGCTTCGACGGCGCCAAGTACGTGTGCTCCACCCCGCTGCGCTCCCGCGCCGAGGGCCACCAGGACCACATGTGGCAGGGGCTGCGCACCAACGACCTGCAGATGGTCTCCACCGATCACTGCCCCTTCTGCATGAAGGGCCAGAAGGAGCTGGGCCTGGGGGACTTCTCCAAGATCCCCAACGGCATCGGCTCGGTCGAGCACCGCATGGACCTCATGTACCAGGGCGTCGTCACCGGCGAGATCACCCTCGAACGCTGGGTCGAGGTCACCTCCACCACCCCCGCCCGCATGTTCGGCATGTACGGCCGCAAGGGTGTGATCGCCCCCGGTGCCGATGCCGACGTCGTCGTCTACGACCCCGCCGGGCACACGTCCATCGGCCTGGGCAAGACCCACCACATGAACATGGACCACTCGGCCTGGGAGGGCTTCGAGATCGACGGCCACGTCGACCTCGTCCTGTCCCGGGGACGGGTCCTCGTCGACGACGACGGCTACCACGGCACCCCCGGCCACGGCCGCTTCGTCAAGCGCGACCTCACCCAGTACCTCGTCTGAAGGAGACCCCCATGGACTTCGGCGTCGTGCTCCAGACCAACCCGCCCGCGGCCCGCACCGTCGAGCTCGCCCGCCAGGCCGAGACCCACGGCTTCAGCCACGTGTGGACCTTCGACTCCCACCTGCTGTGGCAGGAGCCGTTCGTCATCTACTCGGCGATCCTCGCGGCCACCCGCAACGTCGTCGTGGGCCCGATGGTCACCAACCCCGCCACCCGCGACTGGACCGTCATCGCCTCCCACTTCGCGACCCTCAACGAGATGTACGGCAACCGCACCGTGTGCGGCATCGGCCGCGGGGACTCCGCCGTCCGCACCCTCAACGGCCGGCCCAGCAACCTCAGGACCCTGCGGGACGCCGTCCACGTGATCCGGGAGCTGGGCAACAGCCGGGCCGTGGACCACAACGGCTCCACCGTGCGCTTCCCCTGGAGCGCCCGCTCCGAGCTGGAGGTGTGGGTGGCGGCCTACGGGCCGATGGCCCTGAAGCTCACCGGCGAGGTGGGCGACGGGTTCATCCTGCAGCTCGCCGACCCCGACATCACCGCCTGGATGGTCCGGGCCGTGCGCGACTCCGCCGAGGCCGCCGGGCGGGACCCCGACGACGTCACCATCTGCGTGGCCGCCCCCGCCTACGTGGGGGACGGCGCCGCCCCCGCCGAACGCGCCCACATGCGTGAGCAGTGCCGCTGGTTCGGGGGGATGGTCGGCAACCACGTCGCCGACATCGTCACCCGGTACGGCACCGACTCCGCGATCCCCAAGGCCCTCACCGACTACATCCGTGACCGGGAGGGCTACGACTACAACGAGCACGGCCGCGCCGGGAACTCCCACACCCGGTTCGTGCCCGACGAGATCGTCGAAAGGTTCTGCCTGCTCGGCAGCCCCCACGAGCACGTCGAGAAGCTCACCGCCCTCAAGGCCCTGGGCGTCGACCAGTTCGCCGCGTACCTCCAGCACGACAACAAGGAGGACACCCTGCGCCTGTACGGCGAACGCGTCATCCCCGCACTCGCCGACCAGGTCACCGCGACGTCATGACCGCCACGATGATCCGGTGGAGCCGCGCGCTGCGGCTGCCGGACGCCGCCCTCGGGCTCCTGGGCCTGCTGGGCCTGGCACTGCTGTGGGAGCTGTACAAGGCCCTCGGCCCCGCCGACGGGTGGAGCATCGGCGGGACGCGGGTCCTGCCCCGCACCACCGACCTCGCGATGCCCCACACGTGGGACGTGCTGATCCGGCTCGGTGAACCCCTCACCGCCGCCCCCGGCGCCCCACCCCTGTGGGTCGCCGTCGCCCAGGCCAGCCTCTTCAGCCTCGGCATCGCACTGGCCGGGTGGGCGATCGGCGTCGTCGTGGGGTTCGCGCTCGCGGTCCTCATGGCACGGGTCCGGGTCGCCGAGAACGCCGTCCTGCCCCTGGTGGTCCTCAGCCAGACCGTCCCCCTGATCGCCCTGGCCCCGGTGGTGCGCAGCTGGGGCAGTCGCATCCAGGTCGCCGGGGTCACCTGGGAGGCGTGGATGTCCGTCGCGGTCATCGCCTCCTACCTGGCGTTCTTCCCGGTGGCGGTCGGTGCGCTGCGTGGCCTGCAGTCACCCGAGACCCTCCACACCGAGCTGATGCGCGCCTACGGCACGGGGTGGTGGACGACGCTCGTGCGGCTGCGCCTGCCCGCCAGCGTCCCCTACGTCCTGCCGGCGCTGCGGCTCGCGGCCGCCAACGCCGTGGTCGGGACGGTCGTCGCCGAGGTCTCCACCGGCCTGCCCGGAGGGGTGGGTCGCATGATCCTCGAGTTCGCGAACTTCGCCAGCAGCGACCCGGCCCGCCCCTGGGCCCCGCTGATGGGCGCCGTGGCGCTGGGACTGCTGGTCGCGGGCCTCGTCGGCGCTCTCGGCCTGCCCCTGGCCCGTTACCGCAGGACGGAGGTCCCCGCATGACCACCCCAGGTGAGCCCCCCACCGACCAGCGCGCCGCGGCCGTGGAGGTCCGGTCCGTGAGCCGGGTGTTCGGCTCTGGTCGCCAGGCCGGTCCCGTCGTCGCCCTCGACGAGGTGGACCTGACCGTCGCCGCCGGCGAGTTCGTGTCCCTCATCGGGCCCTCCGGGTGCGGCAAGAGCACCCTGCTGCGCCTGGTGGCCGACCTGGACACCCCCACCGCCGGCAGCATCACCGTGTTCGGTCGCAGCCCCGAGCAGGCACGGTTGGCCCACGACTACGGGATCGCGTTCCAGCAGGCCGGCCTGCTGCCGTGGCGGACGGTCCGCGCCAACGTCGAGCTCCCTCTGGGTCTGCACGGCACCGGCAGGGCCGAGCGCCGGGCACGGGCCGAGCACCTGCTGGAGCTCGTGGGGCTGGCCGACTTCGCCGACCACTTCCCCGACCAGCTCTCCGGGGGCATGCAGCAACGGGTCGCGATCGCCCGGGCGTTCGCCGAGGAGCCGAGCCTGCTGCTCATGGACGAGCCGTTCGGGGCGCTGGACGAGATGACTCGCGAGCGCCTGCAGGTCGAGCTCACCCGCATCTGCGCCCAGACGAGGGCGGCGGTGGTGTTCGTGACCCACTCGATCCCCGAGGCGGTGTTCCTCTCGGACCGGGTGGTGGTGATGTCGGCCCGGCCCGGCCGGATCCAGCAGGTGGTGGACGTGCGGCTGGGTGCCGGTGCGGCACGTGAGGACACCCTGCGGCAGGACGGGGCGTACTTCGACGCGGTCACCGAGGTACGTGCGGCCCTGCACGGCGGGGAGCCGGCACGGGTGGTCGGGGTGGAGAACCGGTGAGCGCCCCGACGGCAGGGGGCCGCGGCACGACGGTGGCCCGCGAGGCCCTGCCGCGGGTCGCGGCACCGGTGCTGCTGGCCGGTGGGCTGCTGGTGGTGTGGGAGGTCGCGGTGGTGACCGCGCAGATCCCCCCGTTCCTGCTCCCCAGCCCCCGGGCGATCGCCGGTGAGGTGCAGGCCATGTGGCCGACGTTGTCGGGGGCGATCGTGGTGACGGGCACCAACGCCCTGGTCGGCCTGGTCATCGGGGCGCTGGTGGGTGTGGGGGCGGCGATCCTGGCGGGGATGGCACGGTCGGTGGACAGGGTCCTGGCCCCGATGGTCGCCGGCCTGGCGGTGGTCCCGATCGTGGCGCTCGCCCCCGTCCTGTACACGATGTTCGGTGCCGCCGCGGAGACCGCCAGGTGGGTGGTGGCCGCGGTGGCGGCGTTCGTGCCGGTGTTCGTCACCACGTTGCGTGGTCTGCGTCAGACCCGGCCGGTGCACCGTGACCTGCTGCGCGTGTACGCGGCCACCCGCAGGCAGGTGACGCGCACCCTGACCATCCCCACCGCGCTGCCGTTCGTGTTCACCGGGTTGCGGCTGGCGTCGTCGCTGGCGGTGATCTCCGCGATCGTCGCCGAGTACTTCGGTGGGCCGCGCACCGGGATCGGGTCGTTCATCACCACCGCCGCCGCGGGCAGCAACTACGCCCGGGCGTGGGCGTTCGTGGTCGGTGGTGTGGTCGTGGGACTGGTGTTCTACGGCGTGACCCTGGCGCTGGAGCACCTCGTGCGGCGCCGCACGGCACCGGTGGTGAGCCGCTGATGGTCCGTCGCCGGTGGCCGCACGCCACCCCCTGGAGGTCCACCTGCCGAGGACGTCAGGTCGGTCGAGTTGCCCCCCGCACGACCACCAGCACGAGCACCCAGCAGAAGAGGTGAGGGACATGAGGAGAACCACACGCGCACGGATCGCCGCGGTCGGTGTGGCAGCGGTCGCGCTGACCGGCTGCACCGTGACCGACGAGGAGACCCCCGGCCAGGACCCGGCCCCCGGGACGACAGCCGAGGCCGACGGGGACCTGACCCCGGTGACCCTGCAGCTGCAGTGGCTGACGCAGGCCCAGTTCGCGGGCTACTACGCGGCCCTGGACCAGGGGTACTACGCCGAGGAGGGTCTGGACGTCACGATCGTCCCCAGCGGTGGGGACATCGTCCCGCAGGACGCCCTGGCCAACGGTGAGGTCGACTACGCGATCGCGTGGGTGCCCAAGGTGCTCGGGTCCATCGAGCAGGGCGCGCAGATCACGAACGTCGCGCAGATCTTCGAACGCTCCGCGACCCTGCAGGTGGCGTTCGCCGACTCGGGGATCACCACGGTGGAGGACCTCGAGGGCAGGCAGATCGGCAGCTGGGGCTACGGCAACGAGTGGGAGCTGTTCGCCGGGCTGAACCAGGCCGGTGTGGAGGACTTCGAGATCGTGCAGCAGGCGTTCGACATGAACGCGTTGCTGTCCGGTGACATCGACGCCGCGCAGGCGATGACGTACAACGAGTACGCCCAGCTCCTGGAGGCCGAGAACCCCGAGACCGGTGAGCTGTACCAGCCGGAGGACTTCACCGTCATCGACTGGAACGAGGTCGGCACGGCCATGCTCCAGGACGCGATCTGGGCGGACGCCGAGCGCCTGGAGTCCGACGAGGACTACCAGGAGACGACCGTCGCGTTCCTCAAGGCGTCGTTGCAGGGGTGGGTGTTCGCCCGCGACAACCCCGAGCAGGCCGCCGAGATCGTCACCGCGGCGGGCTCGACCCTCGGTACCAGCCACCAGCTGTGGATGACCAACGAGGTCAACAGGCTGATCTGGCCGTCCACCACCGGCGGCATCGGCACCGTCGACCCGGCCGCGTGGGACGCGACCGTCGCCATGGCGCTGGAGACGTCCAACGAGACCGGCGCGACGATCATCAGCTCCGAGCCGCCGGAGAACGCCTACACCAACGAGTTCGTCGAGCGTGCGCTCGCCGAGCTCGAGGAGGAGGGCGTGGACGTGACCGGTGAGCAGTTCGAGCCGATCGAGGTGACCCTCAACCCCGGCGGCGCCTGACCCCGCCGTCCCTGGCCCGCCGCACCGCCCACCGGGAGGACCGATGACCCCGCCAGCAGCGTCACCCGCACCGTCAGCCGTACCGTCGCCAGCAGCGCCGGCGGCACCGGTGGACGAGGGCGCGACGAGCGTCGAGCTCGACCGTGCCCACGTCTTCCACTCCTGGTCCGCGCAGGGGTCGCTGACACCCCTGGCGGTCGCGGGCGGGCGGGGCAGCGAGGTGTGGGACCACGACGGGCGCCGGTACCTGGACCTGTCCAGCCAGCTCGTCAACGTCAACATCGGGCACTGCCACCCGGCGGTGGTGGCGGCGATCCAGGAGCAGGCGGCCGTGCTGCCGACCGTGTCACCGGCGCACGCGGCGCTGGTGCGCGGGCGGGCGGCCCAGGCGGTGCTGCGGCACGCCCCGCCCGGCATGGCGAAGGTCTTCTTCACCAACGGTGGGGCGGACGCCAACGAGAACGCGATCCGGATGGCCCGGGTGCACACCGGCCGGGACAAGGTGGTGTCGACGTACCGCTCGTACCACGGCAACACCGGCGCGGCGGTGGTCGCGACGGGTGACTGGCGGCGGGTGCCCAACGAGTACGCCCGGGGTCACGTGCACGTGTTCGGGCCGTACCCGTACCGCAGCGAGTTCTGGGCGAGCACCCCCCAGGAGGAGGCCGAACGCGCCGTCCACCACCTGGAGCGGGTGATCCAGGCGGAGGGGCCGGAGTCCGTCGCGGCGATCCTGCTGGAGACCGTGCCGGGGACGGCCGGGGTCCTGGTCCCCCCACCGGGGTACCTGGCGGGGGTGCGGGAGGTCGCCGACCGGTACGGGGTCCTGCTGGTGCTCGACGAGGTGATGGCCGGGTTCGGGCGCACGGGGGCGTGGTTCGCGCTGGACCACTGGGGTGTGCGCCCGGACCTGGTGACCTTCGCCAAGGGTGTGAACTCCGGGTACGTGCCCGTCGGTGGGGTGATCGTCTCCGAGGAGGTCGCGGCCACGTTCGAGGACCGCGTCTTCCCCGGGGGGCTCACGTACTCCGGGCACCCCCTGGCCATGGCCTCGATCGTCGCGGCGGTCGAGGCCATGGAGCAGGAGGGGGTGGTCCTGAACGCGGCACGGGTGGGGGCCGACGTCCTGGGTCCCGGCCTCGCGCGCCTGGCGGCCGAGCACCCGTGCGTGGGTGAGGTGCGCGGTCTGGGGGTGTTCTGGGCGGTGGAGCTCGTGACCGACCGCGCGACCCGGGAGCCTGTGGGGGCCGGTGTCATGGGCAGGGTTCGGACGGGCCTGCTGGAGCGGGGCATGCTTGCCTTCCTCGTGGAGAACCGCATCCACGTGGTGCCCCCATGCGTCGTCACCGATGCCGAGGTCCACCGGGCCCTGGAGGCCCTGGACGCGGTGCTGACGGACATCGACGCGACCATCGACGAGGAGACCTCATGACCGACCGACCGTTGCGTGCCGTGGTGACGGGCGCGTCCTCCGGGATCGGTGCCGCGACCGTGCGGCGCCTGCGCGCCGAGGGGTGGGGTGTGGTCGCGGTGGCCCGTCGCGCGGACCGCCTGACCGAGCTCGCCGACGAGACGGGCGCCGAACCGTTCGCGGTCGACATCACCCGGGACGAGGACGTGACCAGGCTCGCCGACCACGTGGCCGCGACCGGTGGCCTGACGTCCCTGGTGAACAACGCCGGCGGGGCGCTGGGCCTGGACCGGGTCGAGGACGCCGACGTGGACGGGTGGCGCCGCATGTACGAGACGAACGTGCTCGGCACCCTGCGGGTCACCAAGGCGCTCCTGCCCCAGCTGCGCGCCAGCGGCCGCGGCGACGTGCTGGTCGTGACCTCGACCGCGGCCATCGCACCGTACGAGGGCGGCGCGGGCTACACGGGCGCCAAGCACGCCGAGCGGATGCTCACCACGACCCTGCGCCTGGAGCTGATCGGCGAACCGGTGCGTGTGATCGACATCGCCCCGGGCAACGTCGCGACCGAGGAGTTCTCGATGGTGCGGTTCGGTGGCGACGCCGAGCGGGCGGCGTCCGTCTACCAGGGGTACCAGCCGCTGGTGGCGGACGACGTCGCGGACGTCATCACCTTCGCCCTCACCCGCCCGCACCACGTGAACATCGACACCCTGGTGGTCCGCCCCCGCGCCCAGGTGTCCAACACCCAGATCGCGCGCCGCTGAGAGCCACCACGACGGGCAGGGTTCCCGTTGCTCAGGCTCCGCCCGGCGCGCGTCCCTGGGGAGGTCCGCCGCCCGACCCGTCCCTGGCCAGCCGCCGGCCGATGCGCTGGGTCAGGATCGGCCCGGCCAGGCAGGTGAGGAAGATGACCACGACGACCGCGTCGACGATCTCGTCCGTGAACAGCCCGGCGTCGTGGGCGGTGATCGCCACCGCCAGGGTGGCGGCGGCCTGCGGGGCCGTCAGGGCGCCCATCAGTACGCGCTCGCGCCGGGTGTAACCGAACACCGCACCGGCGAACCACCCCGCGGCCCCCTTCCCCACCACGACCAGGGCGAGGAGCAGCGCTGCGAGCGACCACACCCCCGGCCACTCCAGGAAGACCGCCAGCTCGAGGAGGGTGCCGGTCCAGAAGAAGAAGAACGGCACGAAGAAGGCACGCCCCAGGAACTCGACGTGCTCGCGCAGCTCTTCGCGCTCGGCCAGGGCGCGGTTCAGCGTGATGCCGGCGAGGAAGGCCCCGAGGATGCCCTCGGTGCCGATCGCCTCGGTGGCCGTCGCCAAGCCGAGCAGGACGACCATGGCGAAGAGCGAGCGCTCGGCGCGCGAGGCCGTCGGACGGCCCAGGGCGGCGGCGGCCAGTCTCGGCACACCCCACAGGGCGGCGGCCGCAAGGAGCGCGAGCAGCACGACCGGTATCGCCCAGCCGAACGGGATGGTCTCGGCGAACTCCGGTCCGAGCACCAGGGCGAGCAGCACCAACGCCAACGTGTCGGTCAGCAGGGTGCCGCCGACGACTGCCATCACGGGCAGGCGGTGCTGGAGCCCCAGGCGCATCAGCATCGGGTAGGCCACCAGGGTGTGCGAGGAGATCAGCGCACCCAGCAGGACGGCGGCCGGCACGGTGAAGCCCAGCAGGAGTGCCACGCCGAATGCCGGCAGCGCCGTGCAGGCGAAGGAGAGCAGGCCGAAGAGCACCGTGGGTCGCCGGTTGCGGGCGACGACCTTGAGGTCGATCTCCAGACCGGCCGTGAACATCACGAAGAGCAGGCCGATCTCACCCAGCGGCTCGACGATCGGGTACGGCGGCACCATGTCGACGCCGCCCGGCCCGAGCAGCATCCCCGCCACCAGCAGCCCCAGCAGGACGGGAAGGCCAAGCCGGCCCAGCACCACGTGCACGAGGAGTGCCGTGAGGAGCACCACCCCGACCTGCACCACCGGGTCGCCGATGGCTAGATCCATCCCACCATCCTGGGGTGCTCATGGCTGTCACGCACCCGGGCCTCCAGCACCGCAGGCCGGGCCGGGCTCGCCGTGCCGGGGGACCCCGCTGGGCCGGGTAGCCTGGCCGCGCATGTCGGCGAGATGAGAGCGGGTAGAGGCACGTGGGCACGGAAATGACGAGCGATCCGGTGACCACGGGCGGTCCGGCGCCTTTGGTGACGCACATGCACATCGCGGACCCGTCCGCGCGGGTGTTCGACGGCGTCCTGTACGTCTACCCCTCGCACGACATCGACACCGACGTCCCCAAGGACGACAGTGGTGAGCAGTTCGCGATGGAGGACTACCACGTCCTGTCGATGCAGGACCCTGCGGGGCCGGCGGTCGACCACGGGCAGGCGCTGCACGTCCGTGACGTCCCGTGGGCCGAGCGTCAGATGTGGGCGCCGGACGCCGTCCGCAAGGACGGCACGGTGTACTTCTACTTCCCGGCGAAGACCGCGGAGGGCCTGTTCCGCATCGGTGTTGCGACCGGCGATCGACCGGAAGGCCCGTTCACCCCCGAGCCTGAGCCGATTCCCGGCACCTACTCCATCGACCCGGCGGTCCTGCCCGACGACGACGGTGAGCACTACCTGTACTTCGGCGGGATCTGGGGCGGTCAGCTGCAGAAGTACCGTGACGACGTCTTCGACGACGCGAACGACGAGCCGACCGACGGCGAACCGGCGCTCGGTCCGCGTGTGGCCCGGCTCGCTCCGGACATGAAGCACCTCGCCGAGCCCACCCGTGAGGTCGTCATCCTCGACCCCAGCGGGGAACCGTTGCGGGCGGACGACCACGACCGCCGCTTCTTCGAGGGCGCCTGGGTGCACAAGAACGCCGGCCGGTACTACCTGTCCTGGTCCACCGGGGACACCCACCTCATCTGCTACGGGACCGCGGACAACCCGTACGGCCCGTTCGTCTACCAAGGTGTCGTCCTGACACCCGTGAGCGGATGGACCACGCAGCACTCCATCGTCGAGTTCGAGGGCCGCTGGTACCTGTTCTTCCACGACTCCACGCTCTCCGGCGGGCAGACGCACCTACGGACCGTCAAGGTCACCGAGCTCCACCACGACGCCGACGGACGGATCCTCACGGTCAACCCGGGTGAGTTGCCCGCCCGGCTCGCGCCTGGGGTAACGGGGAGCACCTGATGCGCTATGCGCACAAGGTGCTCCCCGTTGGGCCGGCGTGGGGGCGGGTGGGGGTCAGGCGGGGATCGCCAGGTCCCGGTGGCGGAAGGTCGCCACGCCGAGGGCGGTGGTGCCGGCGGCGACGGCAAGCAGCCACAGCACCGGTGCGGCGGTGAGGTCCTCGGCGGGCACCAGGGGGACGTGGGTGAACGGTGAGAGGTTCAGGGCCCACCCGGGCAGGTCGAGCAGGGCGCCCAGCTGACCCATGACCAGGGCAGCGCCCAGCAGCGCCCACGCGGCGGGGCCGCCGGCGCGGGGCAGCAGCCCGAACAGCGCGACCACCACACCGGCCAGGGCCAGGACCGCCGGTGCCTGCGCCCACGCCCCGACGACGGGCTCGAGCACGGCGTCCACGCCCCGGCCGGTGGCGACCGCGTGGGTGAGGCCGGCGGCCAGGCCCGTGGTGGTGAGGACCGCGAGGGTCCCGCCGGCCACGAGCACCAGGTGCCCACCCATCCAGCGGGTGCGCCCGGTGGCGGACGCGAGCACCGGCTCCAGGCGCCCGGTGGCCTCCTCGGCGCGCATGCGCTGCAGGCCCTGGACGGTGTACGCGCCGACGGCGATCGCCAGCAGCGCCATGACGAACCCCAGGTACAGGTCGGTGACGGTGGCACCCGGGGCCAGGCGCGACAGCACGGCGAGCATCTCGTCGTTCTCGGCCACGACGTCCTCCACGCTCCCGGTCACGGACCCGAACGCCGCCCCCATGGCGGTGAGGCCCACGAGCCAGGTGAGCAGCACGGTGCGCTGCAGCCGCCACGCCAGCCCGCGCGCCGAGCGCAGGCCGGGAGCGGCGCGCGTCG